>NZ_JBEOWJ010000008.1:0-325338 GCF_040295965.1 Streptosporangium sp. NPDC002544
TGGCGGCGCATCCGCTGGTGGCGGATGTGGCGGTGGTGGTGCGGGAGGACCGGCCGGGGGATCGGCGGTTGGTGGCGTACGTGGTGGAGGCCGCGGCGGACGTGGCGGTGGAGTCGGCCGGTGGCTCGGCTGGGGATGGGAGGGCATCGGGGGTATCGGGTGCGCCCGCCTTCCCGGATGTTGCGGGCCCGTCGGGTGTGCTGGGTGCGGAGCCGTCGGGCATGTCCGGTGCACTGGCTCCGTCGGCCCTGTCGGGTGGGTTGGATGTGGGGCGGTTGCGGCGGTTCGCGGGGGAGGTGTTGCCCGATTACATGGTGCCGTCGGCGGTGGTGGTGGTGGGGGCGTTGCCGTTGACGGGGAACGGGAAGCTGGATCGGGCGGCGTTACCGGCGCCTTCGGGGTCGGGGGTGGTGGGGGCCGGGCCGGTGTCGGGTGGGGGGCCGTTGTCGGTGCGGGAGGAGGTGTTGTGCGGCCTGTTCGCCGAGGTGCTCGGGGTCGAGCGGGTGGGGGTTGACGATGGGTTCTTTGATCTGGGTGGGGACAGCATCGTGGCGATTCGGTTGGTGGCTCGGGGGCGTGCGGCGGGGGTGGTGTTCTCGCCCAGGGATGTGTTCCGGTATCAGAGCGTGCGGGAGTTGGCTGCGGTCGCGGTCGAGGAGTGGCAGCAGGGTGAGCCGGAGGGGGCGGGGATCGGCTGGTTCCCCGAGACCCCGATCATGGCCTGGTTGCGTGACCTGACCGGGCCGATCGGTGACTTCAGCCAGACGGTCGTCCTGCAGGTTCCTCCCGGGCTGGGGCTGGATCGTCTGATCTCCGCGGTGCAGGTGGTGCTGGATCACCATGACGTGTTGCGGTTGCGGGTGTCGGCGGAGGGGGGGTACGAGGCCGCTTTGCGGGGGGCGGTGGTGGCGGACGGGTGTGTGCGCCGGGTGGAGGTGTCGGGGGATCTGGCCGCCGTGGTGGCCGAGGAGGCGGTCGTCTCGCGGTCGGGGTTGGATCCGGTGTCCGGGCAGCTGGTCCGGGTGGCGTGGTTGGACGCCGGGCCGGAGGTGTCGGGCCGGTTGGTGGTGACGGTGCATCATCTGGCGGTGGACGGGGTGTCCTGGCGCATCCTGCTGCCGGACCTGTTCACCGCCTGGAGCGCGACCGGTCAGGAAGCGGTCCCGCAGGTGGCGGTTCACGAAGGGGCCAGCCAACGATCGGCTCCGGGAAAGACGGCGGCGCACGAAGGGGCCGGTCAGGAAGCGGTCCCGCAGGTGGCGGTTCACGAAAGGGTCGCCCAACGATCGGCTCCGGGAAAGACGGCGGCGCACGAAGGGGCCGGTCAGGAAGCGGTCCCGCAGGTGGCGGTTCACGAAGGGGTCGCCCAACGATCGGCCCCGGGAAAGACGACAGCGCACGAAGGGGGCACCCGGCAAGACGCGACCGCTCAAGAAGGGCTCCTTCAGGGAACGGTCGCTCAGGTGAGCGTCCCGGTGCTGGAGCCGGTGCCCACCTCCTTCCGTACCTGGGCACGCCGCCTGCACGACGAGGCGGCCCGCAGGACCGGCGAGCTCGATCACTGGACCCGCACGCTCGGTGGCGGCACCGGGCGGCTGGACCCGTCCACGGACACCTTCGCCACCCAGTGTCACCTCACGCTCGAACTTCCCGCCGATGTCACCGTTCCGCTGCTCACCCGGCTCCCGGCGGCGTTCCGCGGCCGGGTCAACGACGTGCTGCTCGCCGGGCTCGCCCTGGCCGTGACCCGCTGCACCGGGCGGCGGGAGGTCCTGCTCGACCTGGAGGGGCACGGCCGTGCGGAGATCTTCCCCGACGTCGACCTGTCCAGGACCGTGGGCTGGTTCACCACCATCCACCCCGTCAGGCTCGACGCGGGCCCCGCCGACTGGACCGACCTTTCGGGTCCCACCGCCGCGCGGGCGATAAAACGGGTCAAGGAGCAGCTCCGTGCGACTCCCGGCGAAGGCATCGGTTACGGCCTGCTCCGCCACCTCAACCCCGTCACCGCGCGGGAACTGGCCCGCTGTCCCGTACCGGAGCTGGCTTTCAACTACCTCGGCCGCGTCGAGGCCGCCACAGGTGCGGACTGGTCCCCGGCGCCTGAGTCGGAGGCGGTGGGCGGAGGGCACGCGGCCGACCTCGCACTCCCGCACGCGCTGGAGGTCAACGCCCTCACCAGGGACCTGCCGGACGGGCCGCGCCTCTCGGCGACCTGGTCGTGGGCCGGGCGCCTGTACGGCGAGGAGCAGGTCAGGGAACTGGCCGAGGCGTGGTTCACCGCCCTCACCGGCCTGTCCCGACACACCGGAGACGGCCTGACCCCGTCGGATCTGCTGATTTCCATCGGCCAGGAAGAGATCGACGCGTTCGCGGCGGAACTTGACGCGGAGTGGAGCGCACGGTGAGCCAGCTTGAGGACATCCTGCCGTTGTCGCCGCTGCAACAGGGCCTGTTCTTCCACGCCCTGTTCGACGAGGCGGCGCCCGACGTCTACACCGCGCAGCTCGTGCTGGAGCTGGAGGGCGCCCTCGACGTCCCCGCGCTGCGGGACGCGGCCTGTCGGCTGGTGCACCGTCACGCCAACCTGCGGGCCTCGTTCCGGCAGCGGGCGGGGGGCGATCCCGTGCAGCTGGTGCACCGGCGGGTGGAGGTGCCGTGGCGGGAGGTGGCGGGGACCGACGCCGAGACGGTGGCCGCCGAGGAGCGGGCCCGGCGGTTCGACCTGTCCCGGCCGCCGTTGATGCGGTTCGTGCTGGTACGGAGTGGTCCCCAGAGATACCGGCTGGTTTTCACCAACCATCACATCCTGCTGGACGGCTGGTCGACACCGCTGCTGGCGGCCGAGCTGTTCGCGCTGTACTCGGGCCGGGAACCCGCCCCCGCGCCGCCGTACCGCGACCATCTGGCCTGGCTGGCACGCCAGGACCGGGCCGCCGCGCGGGAGGCGTGGTGCCGTGCCCTGGACGGGGTCGCCGGGCCGACCCTCGTCGCGGCGGACCTCGCCACCCGGACGCCGGTGAATCCCGGATGCGTCCGAGCCCAGCTCGACGAGGATCTCACCGGCCGCCTCGGCTCCGTCCTGCGCGCCCGATCGCTCACCCTCAACACGGCGGTCCAGGGGGCCTGGGCTCTGCTGCTGGCCCAGCTGACCGGCCGCGACGACGTCGTCTTCGGCGGTACGGTCTCCGGCCGCCCACCCGAGCTGCCCGGCGCCGAACGCATGATCGGACTGTTCATCAACACCCTGCCGGTCCGGGTCCGGCTGCACCCCGCCGAGACCCTGGCCGGGCTGCTCGAACGCCTCCAGGCGGAGCAGTCCGAGCTGTTCGCCCATCACCACCTCGGCCTGTCCGACATCCAGCGCGCCTGCGGGCTGGGACAGCTCTTCGACACCATGACGGTCCTGGAGAACTACCCTCTCGACACCGCGACCCTGAACGGCCGTTCCGTGGAGGCGGGCGTGGGAGCGGGACCGCGGCTCGCGGGCGCCTCGGGCAGCGACGCGACCCACTACCCGCTGGCCCTGGCGGTCGTCCCCGGTGAGCGGCTCTCCCTGCGACTCGACCACCGCCCCGACGTCGTTCCCCACGCCGAGGCCGCCAGGCTCCTGGACAGGCTCGTCCTTCTTCTCAAGGCCGTCGCCACCGACCCCGAACTGCCGCTCGCCCGGCTCGACCCGCTCTCCGCCGACGAGCGCGTCCGGATCCTTGACGAGTGGAACGGCCCCGAACCCCCGCCCGTGCCCGGGGCCGCGACGACGATCGCGGGTGCCTTCGCCGAGCGGGTGCGGCGGGCACCGGACGCCGAGGCCGTCGTCGGCGACGGTTTCTCCCTCAGCTACGCCGAGCTGGACGGCCGGGCCAACCGGCTGGCTCGCCGGCTGGTCAGGCTGGGCGTCCGCGCTGAGACGCCGGTCGCGGTCCTGCTCGACAGGTCCGCCGACGTGGTCGTGACGACCCTGGCCATCGCCAAGGCGGGGGGAGCCTACGTCCCGATCCACCACGGCCACCCACCGGACCGGATGAGCTGGGTGATGGCCGACACCGGCGCTCCGGTACTGGTCACCGACCGCACTCCCGGATTCGAGCACGCCGCCGAGGTGGTCCGGGTGGACGAGCCCGTCCCGGCCGATCCGGCACCGCCGGAGCCGCGGGTCGAGGTTCACCCCGAGCATCTCGCGTACGTCATCTACACCTCGGGTTCGACGGGAACGCCGAAGGGGGTCGCGGTGCGCCAGCGCGACGTCGTGGCCCTGGCCGCGGATCGCAGGTGGGAGCGGCACCGGCGGGTGCTGATGCACTCGCCGCACGCCTTCGACGCCTCCACCTACGAGATCTGGGTGCCACTGCTCCGTGGCGGTACCGTCGTCGTCGCGCCGCCGGGCGACCTCGGGCCCGACGCGTTCGCCGGCCTCGTCGCCAGGCACCGCCTGACCGCGCTGTTCATCACGACGGCACTGTTCAACCTGGTCGCGGAGGAGGCGCCGGGCACGTTCGCGCCGCTCGCCGAGGTCCTCACCGGAGGTGAGGCCGCCTCGGCCGCGGCCATGCGCCGAGTACTGGCGGCCTGCCCGCGGACCCTGCTCGGCCATGTCTACGGGCCCACCGAGACCACGACGTACGCCACCCACCACCCCGTCTCCGCTGTCTCCCGCGTCGGCACGCCGCCCATCGGGCGGGCCATGGACGGCATGCGCGCCTACGTGCTGGACGGCTTCCTGCGGCCGGTCCCGCCGGGGGTGCCGGGCGAGCTGTACCTGGCGGGCGCCGGGCTGGCCCGCGGTTATCTCGGTCGCCCGGCGCTGACCGCGGAACGGTTCGTCGCCTGCCCGTACGGCGGGCGGATGTACCGGACCGGGGACGTGGTCAGGTGGTCGGCGGACGGCGTGCTGGAGTACCTGGCCCGTGCCGACCGCCAGGTCAAGATCCGGGGGTTCCGCATCGAGCCGGCGGAGATCGAGGCGGCCCTGGCAGGGCACCCGGGCGTCGTCCAGGTGGCCGTGACCGTCCGCGACCGCCGCCTGCTCGCCTACGTGGTCGGCGCCGTGGCGCCCGAGGAACTGCGGCGGTTCGCCGAACGGACGCTCCCCGAGTACATGGTGCCGTCGTCGGTGCTCGGCCTGGACGCGCTGCCGCTCACCCCGAACGGGAAGGTGGACCGCGCCGCCCTGCCCTCGGGGTCCGCCCCCACCGCGGGGCGCGACCCCGGCACCCCCGAGGAGGAGTCGCTCTGCCGGCTGTTCGCCCAGGTGCTCGGCCTGGAGCGGGTCGGCGCCGACGACGGATTCTTCGACCTGGGGGGTGACAGCATCGGGGTGATCCGGCTGGTCTCCCTCGCGGCGCGGGAGGGGCTGGTGATCAGCCCGCGCGAGGTGTTCGCCCACCAGACGGCCGAGGCGCTCGCCCGCGCGCAGGGGGAGAGCACGCGGGACCTGGGAGAGGGAGGCCTGGAGATGCTGCTCCCGCTACGTGCCTCGGGCTCCCGGCCGCCGCTGTTCTGCGTGCACCCCGGTGCCGGGCTCGGCTGGCCGTACGCGGGACTGCTCCGCCATCTCGGCCCTGACCAGCCCCTTTACGCCTTCCAGGCCAGGGTGCTGGCCGAGCCCGACTACGTGGCCCCGTCGATCGAGGCGATGGCCCTGGACTACCTGGAGCGTCTGCTCCAGGTCCGGCCGCACGGGCCGTACCGGCTGGCGGGCTGGTCCATGGGCGGCCTGATCGCCCACGCCATGGCCGTGGAGCTGCGCGAGCGAGGGGAGGAGGTCGCGCTGCTGGCGCTGCTCGACTCCTACCCGGGCCAGGAGATCAACCCGGACGAGCGTGACGTGCTGGTCGAGTTGCTCTCGGCCATCGACTACGACGGGCCGGGCGAGATCGGCGACGTCGTGGAGTTCCTGCGCGAGCAGGGCGGCCCGTACGCCACGCTGGACGAGCGGACGCTGACGGCGGTCTACCGGAACTACCGGAACGGTGTGAAGATTTCCGAGGAGTACACGCCGAGGATGTTCGAGGGGGATGTGCTCTTCGTGACCGCGGCTCACGGCCACGAGGAGGGCGGCCCCACGGCCGCCGACTGGAAGCCGTACGTCACCGGCGCCATCCATGATCATCAGGTCGCCTGCGACCATGCGAACATGTTGAGTCCCGGGCCCATCGCGGAGATCGCCGCCCTTCTCAGAGAGGACACAGAGTGAGCAGCAACCCATTCGAGGACCCCGAGGGCGTCTATCTGGCGTTGATCAACGACGAGGGCCAGTACTCTCTCTGGCCCGCCTGGTCGGAGATCCCGGCGGGCTGGACCGTCGCCTTTGGTGAGGACTCCAGGCAGGCCTGCCTGGACCACGTCGAGGCCAACTGGACCGACATGCGGCCCAACAGCCTGATCAGGGCAGTGGAACAGTGAGCGGCCGAGTGCGCGGAGGAAACGCATGACCTGGCTGCGCTGCGCCTCCCCCCGTCCGGGGGCGACCACGCGGCTGTTCTGCTTCACGCACGCGGGCGGGTCGGCCACCGCCTACCGGGACTGGCCCGCGCTGCTACCCGACTCCGTCGAGCTCCACGCGACGCAGCTGCCGGGCAGGGCGGACCGGTTCGGAGAACCGTCGCCGGAGGACATGGACACGCTGGCCGACCTGGTGACCGAGGCGATGTCGCCGCTGCTGGACCGGCGTTTCGCGCTGTTCGGGCACAGCATGGGAGCGATGCTCGCCTACGAGGTCACCCGCCGCCTGGAGGCCAGGGGACTCGCCCCGGCACGGCTGCTGGTGTCCGGGGCGAGGGCACCGCACGATCCCCGGGAGAGGATCGCGGTCTCGGATTACGACGACGACCGCCTCGTCGCCGAGCTGGCCAAGCTCGGCGGTACCGAGGTGGAGATCCTCTCCCACCGGGCGATGCGCGAGATCGTCCTGCCCTACATCCGCGCCGACTTCCGACTGGTCGAGGCCTACCGCCATCGCCCGGGACCCCCGCTGCACACCCCGATCTCCGCTCTCGTCGGCGACGCGGACCCGGAGGTCACCCCGGCCCAGGCCAAGTCGTGGGAGGCCCGCACGATCACCGACTTCTCCCTCACGGTCTTTCCCGGCGACCACTTCTACCTGCAGCCGCAGCGCGCGCCGGTGGTCAGGGAGATCATCCGGCTGCTCGCGGGATGAACGAGCCGATCAGAGGATGAGCGCGAAGCAGTCCGGCCGGTAGCCGCGAGGCATCGGCCCGGGAGTCTCCAGCGCCTTGTTGACATAGGAGAGCATCACCGGATCGAGCGCCTCCAGGTTGTGCCCGATGGCACCCTCGATGATCCCCTTGAGCGGGCAGTCGTCCTGGAGCATCCGGTTGGTCACCTGCTCGGGCGGCCCCTCGACGAAGGTCGAGGCGGCCTCCTGCTCTGCCTTCAGCCCGAGCGCGGTGTAGTCGACGCCGGGCTCGACCATGGAGGGGGTGTTGAGCTCCTGCATCAGGGCCGAGTCCGAGTGGAGCTCGTCGCAGACCGTCTCCCCGCCGCAGCTCCTGCGCAGCTCCCCGGTCAGTTCGTGGTGCGGCGCCCCCAGGGTGACCAGCTCGGACACCTTGCCCGACCCGCCCTCCGAGCGCAGGTACGCCCGGGGGACGATCCCCCCGAGGCTGTGCCCGACGATCGCCACCTTCTCGGCCCCGGTGGCCTGGAGCACCCCGTCCACGAAGTTCCCCAGCGTCCGGGCCGAGCGTCTGATCGAGTTGCTCCAGCCGTAGTCGAGGGCGAAGACGCAGTAGCCCTGCTTGCTCAGGTAGGGGGCCGCGATGGGCCAGGTCGCCGCCCCCGTGCTTCTCGCGCCGTGGACGAGCACCACCGGGTACGGCGCGTCCTGGCGGGGCCGGCAGTCGAAGTCGTTGGCCTTCGACAGTCCTTCCGAGGCCAGCCGTCTGGCCTCGGCGACCATGTCCACCTTGGGCGGCGGGGACGCGGACCGCCCACCGGTGAGCGTGCCGGCCGCGACGGTGAGCACCGCGAACCCCGTCACGACACACAGGACGATCACGATGACGTGGCCGAGACGGAGCTGCCCCACTCGATCTCTCCTCAGAAAGAACGCCGGACAAGAGCCTTTCTCGCCACCCCGCACCGGAGCTATGCCCTGCCCGCGCCTGTTGCCGTCGCAAAGTTGGCACTCTCGCAACAAGCGGGGCCGGGGAACGTCCTCTCCCGGCGTCACAGCCGGGGGCGTCTACACCTCTGGAGACCACTCGGCTGGCGGATTGTGTCGAAGAGTTGGCCTTCCTTGGGCAGTGAGTGCCCATGAGACGAGGCGTGGGGGCCGTTAGCGTCAGCCTGTGGGTGAACGAGTACTGATCGCGCTCGGTGGCAACGCGATGACGGGGCCCGACGGCGGGGCCTCACCCGGCGACCAGCGCCGCGCGGTCGAGCAGGCCGTCCGCCATGTCGCCGCGCTCATCGCCGACGGCCACCAGGTGACCCTCACCCATGGCAACGGCCCCCAGGTCGGCAACCTGATCCTGAAGAACCAGCTCGCCGCGCACGTCGTGCCCCCGGTGCCGCTCGACTGGTGCGGGGCACAGACGCAGGCCACCATAGGCACCCTCGTCCTCAACGCGCTCGACGGCCGCGCGGCCGTCGTGGTCACCCGCACGCTCGTCGACCCCGCCGACCCGGCCTTCCAGGACCCGGTCAAGCCGATCGGCCGCTACTTCAATGAGGCGGAGGCCCGTCGTTTCGAGGAACTCGGGCAGACCTGGCGCCGCTTCGACCGGGGCTGGCGCCGCGTGGTGGCCTCCCCCGAGCCGCTGGAGATCCTCGACGCCCCCGCGATCGCCGCGCTGGTGGCCGCGGGCTTCACTGTCGTGGCCGCGGGTGGTGGCGGTGTGCCGGTGGCCCGCGACGCCGGAGGGCGGCTGGGCGGGGTCGAGGCCGTGATCGACAAGGATCTGGCGGCGGCGGTGCTCGCCCGGGACGTGCGGGCCACGGTCCTGGTCATCGCGACGGACGTCCCCGGGGCCGTCGTCGGGTTCGGCACGGCCCAGGCCAGACCCCTGGGCGCCGTCACCGCGGCCGAGTTGCGCGTACTACACGCCGCCGGGCACTTCGCCGGCGGCAGCATGGGGCCGAAGGTCGAGGCCGCGTTGCGCTTCGTCGAGCAGGGCGGCGACCGGTCGGTGATCACCTCCCTGGAGAACATCGGGGCGGCGCTCACCGGCGAGAGCGGCACCGTGGTGCGAAAGTGAACATGACGCGATTGAAAGGTGGCAGGGATGCCGGAACCCATTGAAGTGCGCAAGGTGCCCATCGAGAGCGTGACCGACGCCTCCGGGCTGGCCCGGCTCATCGACGACGGGGTGATCGAGGCGCACCGGGTGCTCGCGGTGATCGGCAAGACCGAGGGCAACGGCGGGGTGAACGACTACACCCGGATCCTGGCCGACAGGGCCTTTCGCGAGGTGCTGGAGGCCAAGGGGCATCCTTCCCCCGAGAGCGTGCCGCTGGTGTGGTCGGGTGGCACCGACGGCGTGCTCAGCCCGCATGCCACGATCTTCGCCACCACGGCGAACGCCGAGCCGAGCGACGAGCCGCGGGTGAGCGTCGGCATCGCGATGAGCGATGTGATCCTGCCCGAGGACATCGGCCGGCCCGCGATGGTGGAGAAGGTGGCCGCCGGAGTGCGTGAGGCCATGAAGCTCGCCGGGATCGACGATCCCGCCGACGTCCACTACGTCCAGACCAAGACCCCGCTGCTCACCCTGTCCACGATCAACGACGCCAAGTCGCGCGGCAAGGACGTGGTGATCGAGGACACCGGCCCGTCGATGGACATCTCCAACTCCACCACCGCGCTCGGCATCGCCGTCGCGCTCGGTGAGATCGAGATGCCCGCCGCCGACCAGATCCACCGCGACCTGTCGCTCTACTCCTCCGTCGCCTCGTGCTCCTCCGGCGTCGAGCTGGACCGGGCCCAGATCGTGGTCGTCGGCAACGTACGGGGCATCGGTGGCCGCTACCGGATCGGCCACTCGGTCATGCGGGACGCGCTGGACGCCGACGGCATCTGGGAGGCCATCCGCTCCAGTGGCATCGAGCTGCCCGACCGCCCCCACCCGTCCGACCTGGGTGACCGGCTGGTCAACGTCTTCATGAAGTGCGAGGCCGACCCGTCGGGCAGCGTACGGGGCCGCCGCAACATCATGCTCGACGACTCGGACGTGCACTGGCACCGCCAGATCAAGGCCACCGTGGGCGGCGTCGCGGCCAGCGTCACCGGTGACCCGGCCGTGTTCGTCTCGGTCGCCGCGGTCCACCAGGGCCCGAGCGGCGGCGGCCCGGTGGCCGCCATCGCCGACCTCGGCTGACGGGTACGCGCTCGGGTGGGGCGGAAATCCTCCCCGAGCGCCACCGCGGGTAGGCTCCCGGTTCGTGCCGAGTATTCCGCAGCCCCTGGTCCCCGGCGACGACGGCGCCGCCGACGCCACCGTGACATCCGCGCTCGCCGCCTTCGCCGCGGGGGAGGCGGAGGCCGGTGCGGTCGTCGCCGCGCTGAGCGGGACACGGCTGCTCGTGCCCGTGGTCGCCCTGCTGAAGGAGTCGGAGATCGGCGAGCACGGGTTGCGGCAGGAGAAGGAGAGCGAGATGGCCCTGCCGAAGCTCGTCGGCGCGGACGGGCGCGAGGCGGTGCTCTCCTTCACCGGGATGGAGCCGCTGCGGAGGTGGCGCCGGGACGCCAGGCCCATCCAGGCCACCATCCTTCAGGTCTGCCAGGCGGCGGTGCACGAGAACACCGCCGCGGTGGTGATCGACGTCGCGGGCCCGGTGCCCTTCGTGATCGAAGGTGCTCTGCTGCGGGCACTCGCCGCGGTCGAGTCGGGCACCCTTGACGAGCTGGGCCCCGAGGTCACAGTGGCACGGATGGAAGAGATCGCCGAGCCTCCCAGGCGTCGGCGGTTCGGTTGGCCACCGCGTGGACGAGGTTGACCGTCAGAATCGCCGGGGCGATCACGGCGACGAATCCGCCGAAGTCGCGCTCGAAGACCAGGGCGAGGATCACCGCGGTCACGCCGTTCTGCTGGGCGAGCCCCAGGTGCACCCGGTCGATCAGCGGCAGGCCGTGGGTGAGCACCAGCGCGGCGACCATCTGCGCGGCGTACGCGGCCAGCCCGAGCAGCACCCCCATGCCCATGTTCGTCCCGCCGACGAGCAGCAGGCCCATCAGGAACGCCGACAGCGCGAACGCCACGCTCACCGCCCGCCCCAGCCAGCGCGCGTCGGGCATGCGCAGGTAGAGCCCGGCGGTCGCCAGGCCGAGCATGAGGGAGCTCCACGCGGCCGACACGACGGCCCCGGCCGCCGTCAGGTAGGTCAGCACCGGCGGGGCGTTCCTGATCAGCCGCCAGAGCAGGTAGATCCCGGCCGCGAACAGCGCGTTCAACCCCAGGTCGGCGAAGTACGAGGCCGACAGGCCGCCCCCTCCCGAGCCGCTGACCAGCGCCGCCGCGTAAACGGCCAGGATGATCGTCACCGGGTCGTCGAAGGAGGACCACGCCCCGAGGATCGTCTTCGCCTGGCTTGAGAGCCGGCTGTTCCGCATCACCCCGGCGACCGAGAGCGGGTCGATCTGGGCGACCACCACCGCCATGATCAGTGCCCGGGGGTCGCCCGAGACGAGGTAGACGACACCGGCGATGAAGGCCGTCTTGAGCAGCACCCCGACGGTGACCGCGAGCACGATCAGCCGGGAGTGCTCCCTGGCCTCGGCGCGGTCGATCCCGTGCGTGCTGCCGTACAGGCCGATCGCCAGCAGCAGGCTGCTGAACAGCACGTACGCGCTTGAGTGTTCCAGGTCACGCAGGTCGCCCAGGTCGGCGGCCAGCCAGCCGAGGCCGACGACGACGATCAAGAGCCCGATTCGGGCCACCGCTCACTCCCTGGGATGGGTCGCAGGTGCCCCTGATGTCTCGCGGGGCGTTGTCGCTGGTTGATCGGCGGAAGGGTGAAGTGCCCGCGGATCGTGTCCACGAGCTTGGCCAGCTTGTCGTCGGAGACGTCGACCTTGCGCTGGTCCAGCGTCACCCCGATCAGGTAACGGGTCTCGTCGATCCAGTAGAAGAACATGGCCCCGCGCTCCACGTCGAGGACCGTGCGGATCAGGACGCCGCCCTCCAGCCCGCGCAGCTGCTGGTTGAGCCGCTGGGTGAGCCAGTTGAGCTGGTTGCCCGCCTTGAGATAGATCCTTCGGCGCTCTTCCGGGTCGGTGTCGTGGAAGAAGTGGGCCAGGTCCGCGTCGTCGAGCACGTCGGTGTAGAAGCAGCACCGCTGGTCGCCGAAGTAGGCCACGAAGTGCAGGTCCTCCTGGTCGACCATGGCGACGCAGCTGGTCAGCGCCTTCTCCACCGAGGGGCCGATGCCCGGCAGGGTACGGATCAGGATCTCCGACTCGCCGATCACCCTGCGCTTGGTGGCGGTGGGCAGCGGGCCCATCCCGGCCTCCAGGTACGGGAGATAGAGGCCCCGGCGATATTGGACGAGCAGGTAGACGCCGGTGACGACGGCGAACGCGCTCACCCCCGTGGTGACCAGGCCGTGCAGCTCGCCGGGCAGCCCGCCCCGCCAGAGCACGGGACCGAACGCCGCCACGAAGCCCAGCACCACCTCGATCGCCGCGGTGCCGGTCAGCGCGATCACCATCAGTATCGGAAGCCGCGCCCGGATCCGGCCGAGCACGGTGGAGATGAGGGCGAGCATCACGATCACCGAGACCACGGTGGCCGCGCGGGCCACGTCGTACTCCTCGCCCTCGATGTACCAGGCGAGGAGTTCGAGCAGCACCGGAAGGAGCACGAATGACGCGATGACCGCGGGCAGCTTGCTGAAGCGATCCGTGTCCATGCGCACCGTCCCTCCGGATATAGGGATCGGGTACAGCCTCTGTGATCATCGCGAGTCCCGTCAATGACCTTCGAGGTCACTTGGAGCCCTCAGATCCCCGGCGGGGCCGGGGTTCGCGGATTATGGTCGCTCCGTGAGCGAGTACGCCGAGCCGGCACACCGGCCCCCCAGTCCTCCTCGTACCGTCAGGCGCCCCCGGGTCTTCGGGGCGGTGGTGGTCTCGTGAGCCTCGTGGCGGCGCCGCTCCTCCCGGTCCTGGCGGCGGCCGCGTCGGGGGCGGTGATCGGGCTGTGGACGCGGCGCGTGGTGGCCCGCCACTCGGTGCCCGACGGGGAGCGGTCCGGGCGGCCCCGGCCGGTGGCGGGGGTCGTGGAGGTGACCACCGCGGTGGTGCTGGCCGCTCTCGCGCTGCGGGCGCTCTGGCCCGGCGTACCGGCCCAGGCGGTGACCACCCCGGCCGGGAGGGCCGGAGAACTGCTCGCCTTCGGCGGGCTGGCGGTGGTCGCCGTCGCCCTGTCCTTCGTCGACGCCGCCGTCCACCGGCTGCCCGACCGGCTCACCCTGGCCGCCTACCTGGGAACCGCCGTACCGCTCGCCGCGTCGGCCCTCGTCGACGGCCGCCTCGGCGATCTGCTCGGCGCGGGTCTCGGCGGTCTCGCCCTGGCGGGCTTCTACCTGGTGCTGCTCCTGATCAACCCGGAGGGAATGGGGCTGGGCGACGTCAAGTTCGCGGCGAGCCTGGGCACCGCCCTCGGCTGGCTGGGCTGGGACACCCTGGTCGCCGGGACCTTCCTCGGCCTGGTGGCCGGGGGCGTCTACGGGGCCGCCCTGATGGTCCTGCGCCGCGCGGGCCGCAAGAGCGAGATCCCCTTCGGCCCCTTCATGGCGATTGGCGCCCTCGCCGCGGTCCTCACCGCGCTCTGACCGCCGGCGGATGTCTCACTCCGTGAACCGGGGCCATTCCAGTGGGCGACACGTGGAAGACTTGTCAGCATGTTGCGTTGGTTGACCGCCGGAGAGTCTCACGGCCCCGAACTCGTCGCGATCCTGGAAGGCCTGCCCGCGGGGGTGGAGGTGACCACCGCCCAGCTGGACGAGGCGCTGCGCCGTCGCCGCCTCGGTTACGGTCGCGGGGCACGGATGAAGTTCGAGCAGGACGTCGTTACCATCGTGGGCGGGGTCCGCCACGGCCGCACGCTCGGCAGTCCCGTCGCCATCCGGGTGGGCAACACCGAGTGGCCCAAGTGGGAGACGGTCATGGCGGCCGACCCCGTCGACCCGGCCGTGCTGGAGGGGCAGGCGCGCAACGCGCCGCGCTCCCGCCCTCGCCCCGGCCACGCCGACCTCGCGGGCATGCAGAAGTACGGCTTCGACGACGCCCGCCCGGTGCTCGACCGGGCCAGTGCCCGGGAGACCGCGGCCCGTGTCGCGCTCGGCCAGGTGGCGCGGAGCTTCCTCAAGCAGGCCCTCGGCGTCGACATCGTCAGCCACGTCGTCTCGATCGGCGGGGCGGCGACCACCCCTGGTGTCATCCCCGGCCCCGGTGACCTGGCGGCGATCGACGCCGACCCGGTGCGCTGCGCCGATCCGGAGGGCAGTGCGGCGATGGTCGCCGAGATCGACAAGGCGCACAAGGACGGCGACACCCTCGGCGGCGTCGTCGAGGTGGTCGCCTACGGCCTGCCGCCGGGCCTGGGCAGCTACACCCACTGGGACCGCCGGCTCGACGCCCGCCTCGCGGCCGGCCTGATGGGCATCCAGGCGATCAAGGGTGTCGCCGTCGGCGACGGCTTCGAGACGGCCCGCCGCCCCGGCTCCCTGGCCCACGACGAGATCGAGAACACCGCGGACGGCATCCGCCGGATCACCAACCGGGCCGGTGGCGTCGAGGGCGGCATGACCAACGGCGAGCCGCTGCGCGTCAGTGCGGCGATGAAGCCGATCTCCACGGTCCCCAGGGCGCTGGCCACCGTCGACGTGCTGACCGGCGAGGCGGCCAAGGCCCACCACGAGCGCTCGGACGTGTGCGCGGTCCCGGCCGCCGCGATCGTCGCCGAGGCCATGGTGGCGCTGATCCTGGCCGACGCCGCGATCGAGAAGTTCGGCGGAGACTCCGTCGAGGAGGTCGCCCGCAACCTGTCCGGCTACCTCTCCTCGTTGGTGATCAAGTGAGCGGGCGCCAGGCCGGCGAGCCGCGGTCCAAGGAGGCCGGATGAGTCCCCGTGCAGTACTGATCGGCCCTCCGGGGTCGGGCAAGTCGACCATCGGACAGCTCCTGGCCGACCGGCTCGGGGTCGCCTTCCGCGACACCGACACCGACGTCGAGCTCACGGCGGGCAAGCCGGTGAGCGACATCTTCATCGAGGACGGCGAGGAGATCTTCCGCGAGCTGGAAGCCGACGCCGTACGGCGGGCGCTGGCCGAGCACGACGGCGTGCTCTCCCTCGGTGGCGGCGCGATCCTCGCCGAGGCCACCTGCGAGCTGCTGGCCGACCATCCGGTGGTCTACCTGGAGGTCGGTCTCTCCAACGCCGTCCAGCGGGTGGGCCTGGCCTCGGCGCGGCCGTTGCTCGTGCTGAACCCGCGCAGCCGGCTGAAGAAGCTGATGGACGCCCGTCGTCCCATCTACGAGAAGCTGGCCAGGATCGTCGTGGTGACCGACGAGCGCGAGCCCGGCCAGATCGTCGACGAGATCGTGAGAGGCCTGGAGCCATGACGATCTCCAGGATCAAGGTCGCCGGCGAGAGCCCGTACGACGTGGTGGTCGGCACCGGAGTGCTCGGCGAGCTGCCCGGCCTGCTCGGGCCGAAGGTCCGCACCGTCGCCGTGATCCACCCCGAGAGCCTGCCGGAGATCGCCCGCCCGGTCTGCGGCGCGATCGAGGCGGCCGGGTACGAGGTGGTCCCGTTGCCGGTGCCCGACGCCGAGCGTGCCAAGACCGTCGAGGTGGCCGCAGGGCTCTGGTCGGCCTTCGGCCGCGCGGGCATCACCCGGTCCGACGCCGTGGTCGGCGTCGGCGGGGGGGCGACCACCGACCTGGCGGGGTTCGCCGCCGCCACCTGGCTGCGCGGTGTCAAGGTGGTGCAGGTGCCGACGACACTGCTCGGCATGGTCGACGCGGCCGTGGGCGGCAAGACCGGTATCAACACCCCCGAGGGCAAGAACCTGGTCGGGTCCTTCCACCCGCCGGCGGGGGTCCTGTGCGACCTGGCCACCCTGGTCTCGGTGCCCCGCGACGACTACGTGGGCGGCCTCGCGGAGATCATCAAGGGTGGTTTCATCGCGGACCCGAAGATCCTCTCGCTCATCGAGGACGACCCCGAGGGGGCCAGGCTCCCCGAGGGGCGGCACACCCGCGAGCTGATCGAGCGCAAGATCCAGGTCAAGGCCGACGTCGTCGGCGCCGACCTGCGCGAGGGCGGCCTGCGGGAGATCCTCAACTACGGCCACACCCTGGCCCACGCCATCGAGCGCGTCGAGCGGTACCGGATGCGCCACGGCGAGGCCGTCGCGATCGGCATGGTCTACGCGGCTGAGCTGTCTCATCTGGACGGCAGGATCGGCACCGACCTCGTGGAGCGGACCAGGTCCATTCTGACCTCGGTCGGGCTGCCCACCGCCTACCGCCGCGAGGCCTGGCCCGAGCTCCGCGACCACATGCGCCTCGACAAGAAGAGCCGCGGTGCCACGCTGCGCTTCGTCCTCCTGGACGACCTGGCGAAGGTGTCCTCGCTGTCGGACCCCTCGGAGGAGCTTCTCGAAGCCGCCTACCGGGAGATCGCCCGGTGAGCTTCACGACACCGGTGCTCCCGGCGGGTATCGCGGGCCTCGGCCTGAGGTCGTACCTGCCGGCCCTGCACGCCGTCGCCGAGAGCACCTCCTGAATCCGGGCGACTCGGAACTTCCCGCGCTCCGGCGGCCGCACCCGGCCCCCGGCGATCCCGGTGCCGGGGTCGCCGGGGGCCGGGGCGGTTTCAGGAGGCGCTGAGGCGTTTGAGGGCGCTGCGGACCTTCGCCGGGTCGTTCGTGGGCCAGAAGGGCGGCAGGGAGTCGCGCAGGAACCCGGCGTAGCGGGCCGTCGCCAGCCGCGGGTCCAGCACCGCGACCACCCCCTTGTCGTGCTGGCTGCGGAGCAGGCGGCCCGCGCCCTGTGCGAGGAGCAGCGCGGCGTGGGTGGCGGCGACCGACATGAACCCGTTGCCGCCCTTGGCGGCCACGTGGCGCTGGCGAGCGGAGCTGAGCGGGTCGTCCGGGCGGGGGAAGGGGATGCGGTCGATGATGACCAGGCGCAGCGAGGGGCCGGGGACGTCGACGCCCTGCCAGAGGGAGAGCGTGCCGAACAGGCAGGTCGGCTCGTCCTCGGCGAACTGCTTGACCAGCAGCATCGTGGAGTCGTCGCCCTGGCAGAGCAGCGGCACGCTCAGCCGGTCGCGCAGGGCCTCGGTGGCCGCCTTGGCGGCCCGCATCGAGGAGAACAGGCCGAGAGTGCGGCCCCCCGCGGCTTCGATCAGCTCGGTGATCTCGTCGATGTAGGCCTCGGGCAGGCCGTCACGGCCCGGCTGGGGCAGGTGCTTGGCGACGTAGAGGATGCCGCTGCGGGGGTGGTCGAAGGGGGAGCCGACGTCGATGCCGTTCCAGCCGGCCCGGCTCTTGCCGGCCTTCTTCCCGGACTTGGGGGCGGCGCGCTCCTCGCCCGTCTCGTCCTCCTCGGCCGGCTTCCCGCCGCCCTCGGCGCCAAGGCCCCACTGGCGGGCCAGCCCGTCGAAGGCGCCGCCCAGGGCGAGCGTGGCCGAGGTCAGGATGACCGTACGGTCGCCGAAGAGCCTGTCGCGGAGCATGCCCGCCACGGTCAGCGGCGCCACCCGCAGCAGGGGCGGCCGCCGGTCGGTGCCCGCCTCCAGCCAGACCACCTCGGCCCGGTCGATCTCCTCGGCGTGGCCGAAGGCGTCGAGCATGCGCTGCGCGGTGTCGTGTACCTCGTCCAGGGAGGTGAAGGCCGCCTTGCGCAGTCCCGCGCCCTCCGGGTCGTCCTTGTCGCCGGTGCGCGGGCCAAGGGCGGTGATGCACGCCCACGCCGAGTCGCGGATCAGGGCGAGCGTCAGCCCGAGCACATCGGGAAGCTCGTCGAGGCGCCCGGCGGGGGCGGCGGCGAGGAGGGCCCTGAGGTCCTCTCCGGCCTCCATGAGCCGGTCGGCCAGGTGCTGCTCGATGAGCTTGCCGACCCGCCGCACGGCCACCGTGACCATGGTCTCCGACAGCTCGCCGCTGACCACCGAGGTGACGCGGTCGACCAGCTCGTGAGCCTCGTCGACCACGACCACCTCGTGCTCGGGCAGGAGCGGGAAGTCCTCCATCGCGTCGATGGCGAGCAGCGCGTGGTTGGTCACGACCACGTCGGACTCGCCGGCGCGGGCGCGGGCCAGTTCGGCGAAGCACTCCATGCCACTCGGGCAGCGCGTGGCTCCCAGGCACTCCCTGGCGCTGACCGAGAACTGGCGCCAGGCCTGCTCGTTGACGCCGGGGACCAGCTCGTCGCGGTCACCGGTCTCGGTCTCGTTCGACCACTCCTGGATGCGCTGGACCATCCGGCCCGTCGCGTTGACCTCCCGGGGGTCGAAGAGCTGGTCCTGCTCCTCGTCGGGCCACCCCGCGCTCGCCTTGTAGCGGCACAGGTAGTTGCGGCGGCCCTTGAGGATCGCGAACGTGGGCTCGTGCGGCAGCTGTGGGGCGAGGGCCTTGGCGAGGCGGGGCAGGTCACGGTCGACGAGCTGGCGCTGGAGCGCGATGGTGGCGGTGGAGACGACCACGGCTCCCTTGGAGGTCATCGCGTGCCTGATCGAGGGGATCAGGTAGGCCAGCGACTTGCCGGTGCCGGTGCCCGCCTGGACGGCCAGGTGGTCGCCCGACTCGATCGCGTGCTGCACCGCCCTCACCATGGTGATCTGTCCGGGGCGTTCGACCCCGCCCACCGCCTCGACGGCGGTGCTCAGCAGGTCCTCAACCGGGGGGATGTCCACCTTTGAGGAGACGTCTTCGGGAGCGGTGATGGAGTCGGTCGGCACGACAGCCAACCGTACCGGCTCGCTCCGACAAGCGTGGCGGCTCCGGCGGGAGCGGTGCGTCCCCGCCTTCCTCGGTCCTGTCGTGATCCACCGGCTGACTCCGGCACGTGTCACAGGTCCTGCTCCCGGTTCGGAAAGACGACCTGCCGGACCCTTCCGGGTGCTTTCACGTTCGGTCATCGGAATCGCCGGATGGAGGCCCCGTCGTTCACGGCGGGGAGGAAACGCGGAAAACGATGCCGTCCGGTGGCGGTGAGTGACAGACTCGGTACGTGCTGGTGACGGAAATGCTCAAGCTCGCGCCCTCGCCTGAGCAGGAGCAAGGGCAGGGGCAGGGGCAGGGGCAGCGTGCCGACCTGCACTCGTGGGATTTCCCTCGACTGCGGACGTTCGTGACGTGCAAAGCGGTTTCGGCCGGGGTGGCGGTGCGGCCGGTGGATTCGCGTGACACCTCCCGCACCTGCCCGGGGGGCGGCCACATCGACAAACGGAATCGTCCTACCCGGGATGACTTTCGTGGTGTTTCGTGCGGGCTCGCCGGCCCGGTGGATTACTTCGCGGCGATCGATATCGGTCGCCGGGCGGTGCGTCACGCTGCCGGCGACGCGGCCTGAACCGTCGAATCCATCGACGGCGAGAAACCACGGGCTCGGCCCCCGGGACAGAGAAGCTGACCTGGGCGTATGGCCTTCCCCTTGTGAGGGTCAAGCCTGGGGGGACATCTGGGCCCTGGAGCAGGTTCCCCCGCTCTTGAGCTTACGCTCGGATATAGTCCCCTTTAGGTGTTCTATTGCGTACCCTTTGCTCGTTAGGCGGTGACCGAGAGTGATGGTCGGCGTGACGGTGTCCGCCGCGATTGCACCGCGATTGCACCGCGTGAGGTGCGATTGCCCTGCAAAGTCCCTGCTCGAACTGGATGTTTGGGGCGTTTGAGTACATTATGTCCTCCATGTCGGAAGTTGTCCCGTTGCCGTCGTTCGGCGAGGTGTTCTTTGACGAGCGTGGCCAGGAGCGGGTGCTCCGGGTCACCTGGCACGAAGGCACGCTGGTGCTGAGCCTGTGGCGTGGCGAGATGTGCACCGCGAGTTTCCGCATGCCCATGAACGACGTGGGGCGGCTGGTCGACACCCTTGACGAGGGCTTCGTCCAAGCCGGTGGGCAGTACCCCGACGAGGTGGGCGAGCCCGTTCACACCGAGCAGCAGATCCACAGCGAGTATCCCGGCACCGGTCAGTACGCCAGACCTCGGCCCGAGGACTACGCCCAGCCCCAGCAGTATCCCGACCCGGCCGGTCACGTCCCCGTGCCGGACGAGCCCCGCCAGGCCGCCGCGCTCGGGCCGAACGACGTGCTCGTCGCGCGGGGAGTGGTGCCTCCGCCGGATCGGCCCGACTGGTCTCAGGATCGGATGGCGCCGGGGCACGGCTCCGCCGACGCCGTGCCGCGCGAGAACATGATCGTGAACGACGCCCTGCCCTACGGGCAGCCGCAGTCCTTCGATCCGCTCGGTACGGGCCCGGTGCCCGGCGAGGCCGCCTACCAGATGCCGGGCGACCGCTATCCGCCCGCGCAGCAGCCCGCTCCGTACGGCGCCCAGCAGCCGGACCCCTACGGCACGCCCGCGCAGCAGCCCGCCGACCGGTTCGGCGCCCAGCAGCCCGATCCGTACGGCGTGCCGCCCCAGCAGCGGCCCGTCGACCCGTTCGCGTCGCACGCCGACCAGTTCCCCAACCCCGCCCGCCGGCCGGATCCCGACCCCTACGGGCAGGGGCAGCAGAACTCGACGGACCCCTTCGGGTTCGCCGCCCAGCAGCAGGCCGGGGGCCACGGGACCCAGCAACCCGACCCGTACGGCTACCCGGCCCCCGCGCAGCCGGATCCCTACGCGTTCGGCACCGCGCAGCCGCACCAGGCCGGTCACCCCGCCGACCTCCGAGACCTGTACGGCTCGCCACCCGCCTACCCGCAGCAGGACGTCGATCCGTCCGACCCGCTGGGCCTGGGAGGCCAGTCCGCACCCGACCAGAGGCTGCCGCGCCCCTACCTCCAGGACCCGCCGCACTCCACGGGCGAGAGACTCCGCCCCGAACAGGGCTACGACGACCGGTACGACCGCCGTCGTGACGAGCACCAGTACGACGACAGGCGCCGCGAGGGCCGGCGCCGCGACGATCGGGAAGAACGCCGGGAGTGGTGACCCTCCAGGGGATGTGAGTTCCCCGGAGGGGGGTTCCGTCGTGTCCCGGGCGCGAGATCCACGTCTGGAGGTAGCGTCGTCCTGGCCGCCGGGGGCGAAACCCGGCGCTCCGCTGTTGCGGGTGGTTCGCGAGGCGCGCGGAGGCATGGAAGCCGATCGATCCCTACCGGGCGGGGTGGCGTGGACCAGTCGACCGTGGTGCAGACGCTGGCTGTGTCCGTCCTCGGCATCGCGGTGGCCGCGGTCGCCAGGCGCAGGGGGTGGCCGGCGCCGCTGCTGCTGGTGCTCGCGGGCCTGGTGCTGTCGCCCGTCCTCCCCGAGTACGAGCTCGACCCCGACCTGGTCCTGCTGGTCTTCCTGCCCCCGCTGCTCTACTCGGCGGCGGTCGACAGCTCCTACCTGAGGCTCAAGGACTTCCGCAGGCCGATCGGGCTGCTCTCGATCGGCTTGGTGCTGTTCACCACGCTGGTCATCGGGTGGATCACCCACCTGCTCCTGCCCGAGCTGCCGCCGGCCGCCGCGTTCGCGCTGGGCGCGATCGTGGCCCCGCCCGACGCGGTCGCCGCCGTCGCCGTGGCCCGCAGGCTCGGGCTGCCCCGCAAGACGGTCACCATCCTGGTGGGGGAGAGCCTGTTCAACGACGCCACCGCGCTCACCGCCTACCGGGTGGCGGTCGCGGCCGCGCTGGGCGGGGGCATCACCTGGCCGGAGGTCACCGCCGACTTCGCCCGGTCCGCGGTGGGCGGCGTGCTGATGGGCCTCGGGCTCGCCTGGATCCTGGCCCGGGTGCTGATCCGGTTGCGCGACCCGCTCATCGAGAACACCGTCATGCTGCTCGTCCCGTTCGCCGTCTACCTGGCGGCCGAGAGCGTGCACGTCTCCGGTGTGATCGTCGTGGTGATCGTCGGGCTCTACATCGGCCATCGCCTGCCCAGGGCGGGCTTCAGTACCCGGCTGCTGTCCGAGGCGGTCTGGCGGGTCCTCGGGTTCTTCCTGGAGACGATCGTCTTCGCGCTGATCGGCCTGCAGTTCTGGCCGATCATGAGAGGGCTGGAGTGGGCCAACCCGTGGAAGCTCGCCGGGATGGCGCTGGTCGTCTTCGCCGCCGTGGTGGTCACCAGGGCGCTCTGGGTCGTGCCCAGCCTCTACCTGCCCCGGATGCTGTCCGCGAAGATCCGCGAGAGCGAGCCCCACGCGCCGTCCTGGAAGCAGGTGACCATCGTGAGCTGGGCGGGCATGCGCGGAGTGGTCTCCCTCGCCGCGGCCTTCGCCATTCCGCAGACCCTGCGGGGCCGCGACCTGCTGCTCTTTCTCACCTTCTCGGTGGTGATCGGCACCCTCCTGCTCCAGGGCCTGACGTTCCCGGCGCTGATCCGCAGGTTGAAGATCTCCAACGAACGGGAGATCTACACCGACAACCTGGCCGAGGCGGCCGCCCAGCAGGCGGCCACCTCCGCCTCGCTGGCCCGGCTGGACGAGCTGGTGGGCGAGGGCGTCGACGAGGTCTATCGGGAGGTCGTCGACCAGCTCAGGGCACGTGCCGAGCGCCGTACTCTCGCCGCCTGGGAGCGACTGGGCAGCGGCACGGGACCACAGGGGGAGGAGACGCCCAGCACGGTCTACCGGCGGCTCCGCCGTGAGATGCTGGTGGTCGAGCGCGAGGTTTTCGTACGCCTCCGCGACGAGCGGCGCATCGACGACGAGGTGCTCCGCCGGGTTCTCCACGAGATCGACTTCGAGGAGGCCATTCTGGAGCGCGACTAGCCTCTGTCAGCCGCCCTGGGTGTAGACGGTCTTCCATCGCGAGCACCGCCCGGTCGGCCGTGCGGAGGTGCCCCGGCAGGTCCTCGCCTTGATCTGCAGGACCCCGCCGACGTTCTTGCGGAACGTTCCCGGGCCGGGAACGCAGTTGTAGTAGGACGCCGTGTGCCACCGGCCGTTCCGAGCGCTCAGGTAACGTATCTGGGCCCACGCGCAGCCCGAGCCACGGGTGTCCTCCAGCGTGCCGTACACGACGAGGCCCGACTGGCCGACGGCGACCTTGCCCCAGGCCGCGGCGAGCCCGTCGGTGGAGTGCAGGGGGCCCCATTTCCAGACCGTGGGGGCGGCGGTGGAGGCCAGCGCCGGGGCCGAACCGCCGAGAGCGAGCGCCGCGGCGGTGGTCAGGCCCAGCAGGACACGAAGACCGGTACGCATGGAGGGGTTCCAAACTCTTGAACATCGTTACATGTCAAGAGATAGGCCCCCGCGCTTGGAAAAGACTTGCGGCTGACATCCCCGCGGGGCGGAGGGACCCCCGCCGCCGCCGGTCAGCCGATGATTTTGTCCACGTAGCACCACCGCCAGTCCTCGCCCGGTTCGAACGAGGCGACGACCGGATGGCCGATCACCGTCGCGTGGGCGGTGGCGTGCTTGTTGGGAGAGGAGTCACAGCAGCCGATGTGCCCGCAGGACAGGCACTTGCGCAGGTGAACCCAGCGATCTCCGGTCGCGAGGCACTCCTCGCACCCCTGCGGTGTGCGTGGCTCCGGGTCCTGGGCCTGCGCGAGATGTTGACAGATCTGCATGGTCTTCCCTTCGTTCGAACACTGACGATCGTACGGCCGGAGCCGCGGTGCGGTCCCCAACGCCTCGCAGTCCGGGTAACGAGCCGGTACGACAGGCGCCTGCCGCACCGGCCCGTTGGGTAGGGTCTGGGCATGCGACCCCTTCCGCGACGAATCCCCGCCCTCGCCGCCTCAGCGCTCGCCGCCGCCCTGATCACCACAGGTTGCTCAGAGATCCAGGAGGTGAGCCAGGGTATCGACAAGGCACAGCAGTGCGTGCAGGCCGCGGGCATCGTCACCGAGACCGTCTCGAAGGTCTCCGGCCTGCTCAACGACCCCGCCGCGATGGAGCAGGCGCTGAAGGACGGGGGCACCAAGCTGGGCGACCTGGCCGACAAGGCGGCCAACACCTCGCTGAAGGAGGCGGCCGACAGCGTCTCCAACACCCTGGAGGGCTTCAACGTCCCCGATGCCAACAGCGCCATCGACACCGCGCAGAAGGTGGCGACCGACTCGGTGCGGTGGGTCGAGCAACTGACCGGCGCCTGCGGATAGCCCTCACCTGCGGAGGCTCCGTCAACCCGGGTTCTCGATGGGGAATGTGGCTGAAATAGCGTCGTTCTCATGAAGCCTCCGGAGCGTGAACCGGACCCCCGGTTCACCCTTGCCAACGAACGCACCTACCTGACCTGGCTGAGCACATCGCTCGCGCTGAGCGCGGGCGGTGTGGCCATGGCCGCGGTCTCCGCCGATGTCTTCGTCCCCTGGATGCGGACCCTGCTCGCGGTGGTCCTGGTGTCGTTGTCGGCTCTGGCGGCCGCGATGGCCTACCCCCGCTGGCGTCGTGTCCAGCATGCCCTGCGCAACTCCGCCCCGCTGCCGCCTCCCGCCCTCGCGCCCCTGTTCGGGTACGGCGTGGCGACGGTCGCGGTGCTCGCCCTGATCCTCATTCTGCTGTCGCGATGAACAGCCCCTGGGACGAGGGCCTGCAGAGCGAGCGGACCCAGCTCGCCTGGATACGTACCAGCGCCATGCTGGCCGTCACCGCCCTGGCCGGTGCGGGCATCGCCCTGCGCGCCGGCACGCCCCTGATAGCGATCATCCCCTTCGTTCCGGCCCTGCTCTGCGCCGGCCTCCTGCTGACCCACACGGGCATCCGGTTCCGCCGCGTCCAGGAGGCGCTCCACCAGAGCCGTCCCCTCGACAACCGGGCCGACGCCCTCATCGCCTGGCTCGGCACCCTTGCCACCGCGGCCGGAGCCATCGCCTTCGTGCTGGCGAGGTTCGGAGAATAGGGACCTCGCGGCGTGTCACGATTGGATGATCCGTCCGGCCGCCCGGCGCCGATCTCGGTGTACCTCGTCGCGAGCTGCGGGCCGTCCGCGCCGACCGGCTCCTCGGCCTGCCGCCGGGGCCCGTGCACGACCGGATCGAGGCGGAGACGAATCACCGCGCCGCGTGGCCGTACGAGATCCTGACCACCCGTGACCGGCGGACCCTGCTGCCCGGCCGGGGCGTCCCCGGCCCGCCGTGCGGCCGTGAAACGGCCCGGCCGGCACCGGAGGCGCCCCGTGAACCGGATCGGGCTCGGTGTCGAGGGCGGGTCCGGGCCGGACCAGGGCCGGATCATGGCCGGATCAGGTCCGGTGGGGGCCGGTCAGGAGCGGGGGTCGCCGCCGAGGGCGACGGTCTCGGCGACCTCCGCGTGGCGCTCGGCCTCCTCGGCGGCGAACCGCTCGGTGTCGAGCTTCTCGGCGATGTCCTCGTCCTGCCGCATCAGCGCATCCAGGCTCTGGCCCGCCATGTCCAGCACGCCCATGTCGGCGTAGGCCTGCTGCAGGCGGGGGCTCCACAGCCCGATGTCCTTGACGCAGGGAACGATGCGGCTGAAGAGCAGCGAGCGGAACAGCTTGAGATATTGGGATTTGTCAACGGATTCCATGGCATCGGCGACCTCGGCCTTGTTCAGGCCCAGGTTCTCCCAGGTCTCCTGGCCGCGCAGCCGGTCGCGCATCAGGTAACAGCCCTCGATGACGAAGTCCTCGCGCTCGCGCAGCTCCGACTCGCTGAGCTGGCGGTAGTAGTCGCGCAGCGCCATCCGGCCGAAGGCCACGTGCCTGGCCTCGTCCTGCATCACGTAGGCGAGGATCTGCTTGGGCAGCGGTTTGGTGGTGATGTCGCGCATCACGCCGAAGGCGGCCAGGGCGAGGCCCTCGATGAGCACCTGCATACCGAGGTAGGGCATGTCCCAGCGGGAGTCGCTCAGCGTGCTGTCGAGCAGCGACTTCAGGTGCGGGTTGATGGGGTAGGCCAGCCCCACCTTCTCCTGGAGGAAGCGGGCGTAGGTCTCGGCGTGGCGGGCCTCGTCCATGGTCTGGGTGGCGGCGTAGAACTTGGAGTCGAGGTCGGGGACCGACTCCACGATCCTGGCCGAGCAGATCATCGCGCCCTGTTCCCCGTGCAGGAACTGGGAGAACTGCCAGGAGGCGCCGTGCAGGCGCACCTCCTTGCGCTGCTTTTCGTCCATCCGCTCCCAGAGCGGGGTGCCGTGGATCGCGATGGTCTCGTCGGGGATGCCGAGCACGTTGTACGGGTCGACCTCCAGGTCCCAGTCGATGCGTTTGACCGAGTCCCACTGCTTGTCCTTGCCCTTCTGGTAAAGGGCGAGCATGCGGTCCCTGCCGTTGTCGTACTCCCAGGTGAAGCGGGCGGCTCCGGCCGCCTCGACGTCCCACGTGGAAAGCTCGGCGGGGATGGTGTAGAGATCGTGTGTCGACATGCGGCCTCCAGAGACGTACACCGTACGTACGCAACGAGCGTGCCACGTACACTGTACGTACGTCAATGGAACCAATGAGGGGACAATGGTCATATGCCTGCCGAGCCACTGTCCCGAGCGCGCATCGTCGCCACGGCGATCGACCTGATCGAGCGGGAAGGCGCCGACGCGGTGTCCATGCGCGCGATCGCCGCCGAACTGGGTGTGGGCGTGATGTCGCTCTACAACCATGTGCCGAACAAGGAGGCGCTGCTGGACGCGGTGGCCGAGAGCGTGCTGTCGCAGATCGAGTTCACCGACGACCCGGACGCCGAATGGACCGACCGGGTGCGCATGCAGGCGCTCGCCTTCCGGCAGATCGCGCATCACTACCCGCGGTGCACGATGGTGGTGGTCAGCCGCCAGCTCCGTTCCACCGCCGGGCTGCTCCCGGTGGAGCGGGCGCTGGCCACGCTGCGCGGCGCGGGCTTCGGGGGCGACGAGGCGGTGCGCGCCCTGCGGGTGTTCATCGCCTACATCGTGGGCTCGCTGCTGAGGGAGGTCGGGGTGACCCCGACGTTCGCCCCGGTGCACCGATCCGACGTCCGCGTCAGCGAGGTCGACCCCCTGCTGTTCCCGCAGGTCGGTGAGCTGGCTCCGGCACTCCACGAGTGCGACCACGAGGCGGAGTTCGCCTTCGGCCTCGAACTGCTCATCCAGGCGATGGCCCTGCAGCTCAAGAGGTGACGCCCGGGACCTCGCGGCCCCGGGCGCCGGAGAGTGTTCCCTTCCCCTGGACACTCTCCATGCGGGTCAGTACCAGTTGCTCGACCGGAAGTGACCCCACGCGCCGCACGGTGACCCGTAGCGGCTCTTGATGTAGCTCAGACCCCAGTGGATCTGCGTGATCGGGTTGTACCGCCAGTCCCCGCCGCTACCGCCCATTTTCGAGCCGGGCAGTGCCTGCGGGATGCCGTACGCCCCCGAGGAGTGGTTGTAGGCGCGGTGGTTCCAGTTGCTCTCCCTGGTCCAGAGGCTGTCCAGGCAGCGGAACTGGCTGTGCGGCCACGCGCGGCGGGAGACGAGACGATAGGCGATCGTCTTGTTCCTGCTCTTGGCGGTCCTCGCGACCGCCTTCACTCTTGGCTTCACCTGGGTGACCCAGGTGAGGCGATGAACGGTTCTCGCCGTCCCTTTCCTGGACGACTCGGCCGTGCTGTCGGCCTGTCCCGACGTCGAGGACCCGACCATCGCCGAGGCGGCGAGAACGGTCACGACTGTGTTGCGCAGAACGCGGTAGCTGTTCACATGGATCCTTGTCCTTGGGCCGCGTGCGGAAGTCGCAGGAGGGCACGTAGGTGCCTCTCGTACGGTCGGCGATCCGGCGCCCGTGGCTCGGGCGGGGAACGTCCGCGCGGTCTCGCCGGCCTGTTTCCGGCATGAGACGCCGCGGCGGTATCTCTAGGCGGCTTTCTAGTACGCGAGAGAGTGTCGGACGACGGATGGGACACGCGAAGGGAAGGTGTTTGCCCGATCTTCTTGATCTACGGGAGATTCGGCGAGGGGCCGGTTACGACCGGCGAATCGCCCATGCGTGGAGACGGTGTGAAAATCACCCCGTCATGGGGTTTCAGATCACCGCTTCGGGATCAGTGGATCAGTACCAGCCCCGCGAGCCGAAGTGCGCCCACGCCCGGCACGGTGATCCGTAGCGCTGCTTGATGTATCCGAGTCCCCATCTGATCTGTGTCCTGGGGTTGGTGCGCCAGTCGCGGCCGGCGCCGGCCATCTTGCCCGCGGGCAGTGCCTGCGGGATTCCGTAAGCCCCCGAGTAGCGGTTGCGGGCGCGGTGGTTCCAGTTGCTCTCCCTGGTCCAGAGTCTGCTGAGGCAGTTGAACTGGGCTCTGCTCCAGCCGTGCGCGGCCACCATCGGCCTGGCGACGGCCTGGTTGCCCGTTCTCGCCGAGGACGCCTGGGCGACCGTGGTGGTGGTGCCGAGGGTGAGCGCCGAGGCGATCATCAGCACACCGGTACGGCGTAGCGTCGACATGGGACTCCCTTGTGCCTTGGGGTTGAGGGACGGCCGCCACGATGCCCGGCGAGCCGCGGCCGGGCCAGTCGACAGTTTCTGTCAGGAGCCATGTCAAAGATCGGTAAGAAAATGATCAAAGCCTTGGTGAGGGGGGCGTCGTCTCACCTGTGGCCTCTATCACATTTCACTTTATGGACGACATAACTCTCAAATGTGACAGGGGGATTAGGGTGCGGAGCATGGGAATCCGTGATACCGCCATCCACACTCTTTCCGACGTGCCCACCACCCTGGCCGAGCTGGCCGGAGAGCGGGCGGTCCTCGTCGTCAACGTCGCTTCCAAATGTGGCCTGACCCCCCAGTACGCCGCTCTCGTTGACCTCCAGCGGACCTACGGCGATCGGGGCTTCACGGTCGTGGGGGTGCCCTGTAACCAGTTCTACGGACAGGAGCCGGGCACCGCGGAGGAGATTCAGGAGTTCTGCTCCACCACCTACGGCGTCGACTTCCCGCTCCTCGCCAAGAGCGAGGTCAACGGCGAGGGCCGGCACCCGCTCTACGACCTGCTCACCCAGACCCCCGACGGCGAGGGCAAGGCCGGCGACGTCGAGTGGAACTTCGAGAAGTTCCTCGTCTCGAAGGACGGGGAGGTGCTCGCCAGGTTCCGGCCGCGCGTCCTGCCCGACGACCCTGCGGTCATCGAGGCGATCGAGAGGTCCCTCTAGCCGCGCAGCTGCCCCTGACGATCAGCTCGGTGGGCAGCAGCACCCCGCGCGGCCGCCTGGTACCGCCGCGCAGCACCAGTTCGGCGGCGCGGTAGCCGATGTCCTGGGCCGGCTGGGCGATCACCGTCAGCGGCGGTGAGCACAGCTCCGCCCAGGGCACGTCGTCGAACATGATCAGAGACAGGTCCCTGGGGATGCGCAGGTCCAGCTCCCTGGCCGCCAGCACCGCCGCCTCGCCCAGCAGGTTTCCCCCCGCCAGCACCGCGGTCAGGTCGGGCCGGTGCTGGAAGAGCCCGGCCGCGGCGGCGTACGCGGAGTCGCGGCTGCCACGGGCGACGACGACCAACTCCTCGTCGACAAGGGGTCCGAGCGCCTGCCGGAAGAAGGACAGGCGCTGTTCCTGCCCGGGGCCGCCCAGGTAGGCGATACGGCGGTGCCCCAGCCCCTTCAGGTAGTCGACCGCGGTCCTGATCCCCGCGCGGTCGTCGGCCAGCACCGCGGGGATGTCGTCGTGCCCGGGGGAGAGCCGGTGCGCGAACACGGTGGTCAGCCCGGCCCGCAGGGTCGGCGCCCAGCCGTCGCCGTCACCGGAGGGGACCGCGATCACCCGGTCCACGCCCTGTTCGAGCAGCGTGCCGATCAGCTCGGCCTCACGCTCGGGATCGTCGCCGGTGGCGCCCAGGATCACCGGCTCTCCCGCCGAGCGCGCGCAGGTGAGCACGCCATCGGCCAGACGGCCGTAGAAGGTGTCGGTGATGTCGGGCAGCAGCAGCCCGATCCCGCCCGAGCGCCGCTGGCGCAGGTTGCGCCCGAGCGCGCTGGGCCGGTAGTCGAGCTGGGCCGCGACGTTCAGCACCCGTTCCCTGGTCTCGGGACTCGCCGATCCACCGGACAGAACCCGGGACACCGTGGCGACCCCCACCCCGGCCGCCTCGGCGACATCCTTGATCGTCGTACGACGCATGTTCATGGAAACGATTCCATCATGCTTTCCGTATTCGATCCAGCGCGAAGCGATAACGACTGCCCTGCTGACAGGCTAGAACCGGCCATCCCCTTGACAGGGGTATCCGTTTCCGGTGAGATGCATGAAAACGTATCCAATATCGGGTGAACACGGGGTTGCCCGAGGCGCTAAGGACTTCCATGGCATCCATCGTTCTCAGCAAAGTCGACAAGATCTACGCGGGCGGCGTCAAAGCCGTGAACGGCCTCGACCTTGAGATCAAGGACGGGGAGTTCATGGTGCTGGTCGGGCCGTCCGGCTGCGGCAAGTCCACCGCCCTGCGCATGATCGCCGGGCTTGAGGACATCAGCGGAGGCGAGATCGCCATCGGCGACCGGGTGGTCAACCACCTGCCTCCGAAGGACCGCGACATCGCCATGGTCTTCCAGAACTACGCGCTCTACCCGCACATGACCGTCGAGGAGAACCTCGCCTTCGGTCTGAAGCTCCGCAAGATGCCCAAGGCGGAGATCGCCAAGCGTGTCAACGAGGCCGCCAAGATGCTCGGCCTCGACCAGTACCTCAAGCGCAAGCCCGCCGCCCTCTCCGGTGGCCAGCGCCAGCGTGTCGCCATGGGCCGCGCCATCGTGCGTGAGCCGCAGGCCTTCCTCATGGACGAGCCGCTCTCCAACCTGGACGCCAAGCTCCGCGTCTCCATGCGGGCCTCCCTCAACACCCTGCACGAGCGCCTGGGCGTGACGACCGTCTACGTCACCCACGACCAGGTCGAGGCCATGACCCTCGGCGACCGCGTCTGCGTGCTCCGCGACGGCCTGCTCCAGCAGGTCGACACCCCGCAGAACCTCTTCGACAAGCCGGTCAACCTGTTCGTCGCCGGCTTCATGGGCTCCCCGTCGATGAACTTCGTCAACGCCGAGCTGGTGCGCGGCGACGGCGGCGCAGCCGTCGCCTTCGCGGGCTTCAATCTGCCGGTGCCGAACGAGACCTTCACCGAGAAGCGCGGCCTTGACCAGTACTTCGGCAAGAAGATCATCCTGGGCATCCGCCCCTCCGACTTCGAGGACTCGGTCGCCGCCAACGGCGCCTCGGGCGGCTGGACCCGCCTGCAGGTCCGCGCCGAGGTCACCGAGGAGCTGGGCTCCGAGATCAACGTGCTCTTCCTGATCGACGCCCCGCCCGTCCAGCACCAGGACACCGTGGCCGCCGCCGACGCCGACGGCGACGAGGAGGCGACGCTGCCGCTGGTGGGCGACAAGTCGCTGTGGACCGCCCGGGTCAACTCCCGCAGCCACGTCCGTCCCGGTCAGAGCGTCGAGCTGGTCGTCGACACGCACAACCTGCACTTCTTCGACCCGGTCTCGGGTCTGGCGATCGGCCACGAGGCCAACACCCGCGTCTGATCGGCCCGGCGGGCCCGGGGCCCGCCCTCGACCACCCTCGCAGGCCGGAAAGGGCCCGCGCCACGACCCCCTCCCGTGGCGCGGGCCCTTTCTGTCGGCAGTGTCAGGCCGGTGTCGTCAGGCCGGTGACGTCAGGCCGGTGTCGTCGTGTCAGTGGTGTCCGGTCAGCGGCGGCCGAAACGGCGGGAGACCAGGGCGATCACGTTGGCCGGAAGCAACCTGCTGACCCCGACGATGGCCTTGTAGCGAAGGTCGGGGACGCTCACCAGCACACCGCGGGCCAGATCGCGCATGGCCTCACGGGCGACGTTGTCCGCCGACAGCCACAGGAAGCCGGGGATGCCCGACTTGTCTATCGAGGCGCGCTCGTGGAACTCGGTGTGCACGAAACCCGGGCACAGGGCCATGACCCGCACGCGGCTGCCGGTCAGCTCCACGGCCGTGGACTCGCTGAAGTTGACCACCCACGCCTTGGAGGCGCTGTAGGAGCCCCCGGGCAAGAACGCCGCCACCGACGCCACATTGATCACCGCGCCTCGGTCCCGCTCCCTCATACCCGGCAGCGCGGCCAGCGTCAGCCGCAGCACCGCCTCGCAGTGCAGCTTGAGCATCCGCACCTCCTCCTCCACGGGGACGTCGAGAAAGTGGCCCCGATGGCCGAAGCCCGCGTTGTTGACCAGCAGGTCGACCCCCTCGCGGAGCCGTCGTTCCACCGCCTCCAGGCCCTCCTCGGTCGCCAGGTCGGCGGTGAGCACCTCGCTGCTCACCCCGTAGCGCAGGCGTAGCTCCTCGGCGGCCGAGGTGAGGCGTTTCTCGTCGCGGGCGACCAGGACGAGTGAGAATCCGTCGGCGGCCAGACGGCGGGCGAAGGCGGCGCCGATGCCGGCCGTCGCCCCGGTGATCAATGCGGTTGGCATACCCGCAGTCTAGGGACGACACGCTGGGGGAGGGGCGGGCGAACGCCCCGGGGCTTCCGGCCGGTGGCCGTGGCGACCTGTGATCGTCAAAGGGCGGAGAACAGTTGGCGATCTTTCGGTAAGTGTCACGAGGCGGCGAGCCCGTTCCCGACGAGGTTGCATATAACGGGTTCCAGGGACATGTCGCCCGCATTCCGGGTGTCGTTTCCGCAGCTTGAAATGCCGCCACCGGGGAGCTTGAAATGGCTGGAAAGTGTTTGGTACCCACCGTCTTGACGGTGACCGCCGGGGCCGTACTGGCCTTCGGAATATCGACGGCGGCCTCCGCCGCGACTTTGACCACCGTGACCGGTCTGTCCGCGCCGGCGGTCCAGCCGGGGCCGTACCCACCGCGTCCCGCGGAGCAGGTCAACGCGATCGCCCAGGACCAGGTCAACACGATCGACCAGAACCAGAAGCAGGGAAACCACATCCGCCTGGAAAACCGCAGGAGGCATCACCATCGTAACTGTGCGGAGGGCTGCCGTAACTGCGGAGGGAACTGCCGCGGTGGCGGCTGTGGGAGAAGTGGGAGAAGCTGCAGGCCGCGCGCGGTAGCGGGGAAGCAGTTGCCGTTCACGGGAGCACCCATGGGGTCGATGGCCGCGCTCGGCGGTGGCCTGCTGGCCGTGGGAGCGACCGGCACGCTGATCTCGGTACGGCGCCGTCGATCTGCCAGTGCCGAGTAGGCGACGACGCCGGATAGTCGTGGTGGGCCTGCTGGTCCCCGCAGCCCTGGGGCTGGCGGGGGGCTGGTCGGTCCACCTCGGCATGCGCGTGCGCGATCACCTGGAGGCGGCCAGGGGCGCGCTGGTCCAGTTGCGCGCGGTGGTGGGCGCGGGCGATCCGCGCCCGCTGACCGAGGCGCTGGCAGAGGCCCGGCGGCACGCGGCCGAGGCCCGGCGGCTCACCGAGGGCCCGGACTGGTGGGTGATCGCGCACACCCCGATCGCGGGGAACGCCGCGACCACCGTGCGCGGCCTCGCCGGGGCCACCGCCGAGCTGACCGATGTGCTCGCCGGCGTGCGGGAGGCAGCCGACCCGCTCCTGACGATCAGGACGCGCTCCCCGGGCGACCTGCGGCATCAGCTGGTCGCGCTCGACGCCGCGGCGCCGGCCCTGGACGACGGCGTCACCCGTCTCGGGCGGGTGCTCGCCCACCTGGCGGCCGCCCCGGACAACACCGGCCTGGGCAGGCTGGACGAGGCGCGTGACACGGCGCTGGGCGAGATCGGCCGGCTGCGTGGCCTGCTCCGTGACGCGGCGGACGCGGCCGCCCTGCTACCCCCTATGCTCGGCCGCGACGGCCCCCGCCGCTACTTCCTGGCGTTCCAGACCAACGCCGAGGCGCGAGGCACCGGGGGGCTGGTCGGGGCCTTCGGCATCCTGCGAGCCGACCGCGGCAGGGTCTCCGTCGAGCGCCTCTCCGCCAACAACGGCCTGGCCGCGAGTCCGGTCCCCGTCGCCGACCACGGCCAGGACTTCCTCGGGCGCTACGGAACGAGCGCGACCAGGATGCTCTCCGTCTCCAACCTCTCCCCGCACTTCCCGTACGCCGCGGCCACCTGGACGGGGCTGTGGGAACGGCAGGCCGGCGGGCGGCTGGACGGCGCCATCGCCACCGACCCGGTGGGCCTCGCCCACCTGCTGAGGGTGATCGGGCCGGTCCCGCTCCCCGGCGGGGGTGAGATCACCGCCGAGAACGTCGTCGATCTCACCGAGCGGGAGGCCTACGCCCGCTATCCCGACCCCGTGGCACGCAAGCGGTTCCTCATCGAGATCGCCGGCGCCGTCAGCGAGGCGCTGCCCAGGTCCCTCGCCGACCCCACCAGGCTGCTGCCCGCGCTGTCCGACATGGTGAGCGAGCGGCGGATCCAGATCTGGAGCCGCCACGAGGCCGAGCAGCGGCGGCTGGCGCGTACCCCGGTCGGCGGTGTGCTGCCGTCGAGTCCGGGCCCGTTCGCGGGACTGGTGGTCAACAATTCCGCCGGAGGCAAGCTCGACTACTACCTGGAGCGCTCCCTCGACTACGAGCTGGGCCCCTGCCGGGGCGGGCTGCGCTCCTCGACGGTGCGGATCCGGCTCACCAACGACGTTCCGGGAGGGACGCTGCCCTCCTACGTCACCGGCAGGCTCGACGCCCCGCAAAGCAGCCACACCCCCGGTTCCAACCTGCTGTGGGTGTCGCTGTACGGCGGACTCGACGCGAGGATGACCGCGGTCCGCCTCGACGGTGACCAGGTGAAGGTGATCAGGGAGGCCGAACGCTCCCACCCCGTCTACTCGGCCCTGCTGGAGTTCGCCCCGGGGCAGTCCAGGAGGCTGGAGTTCGACTTCACCGAACTCGCCTCCGACGATCCGCCAATGGTTCCGGTGCAGCCGCTGGTCCGTCCCCAGCGAACTCGCGTCACCCAGGACCCGCGGGGTTGCGCCTTCTGACGCCGAACTCCCCGGCGGGACGGCGGGTGGACCCGCCCGGCACCTGTCCTCGCGGGGCGCCGGCGCGCCGTATCGGCAGAAAAGAACAAAGAGGCGCGTGCCACGGGCGGTGGCGCACCGCGGGCGATCTACCCTCGCACCATGAGGGCTTCACCGGAGACCGATGGGATCGCACGGCACCCCGTGACCGTGGAAGGCGCCGGAGCACCGGGCGGGCACGAGGGCTGCGGGCAGCGCTGCTGGCGGGAGACAGGGGAGGCGCGGGTGCCGCGGGACGGTGCCCGCTTCCGCATCCTCTTCGTGTGCACCGGCAACGTCTGCCGCTCCCCGATGGCCGAGCGGCTGACCCGCTCCGCCATCGGGCCGTGCCCTGCGGTCCAGGTGATCAGCGCGGGCACCCACGCCGAACCGGGGCGGGAGATGACCGAGCATGCCCGGCGGGTCCTGATACGGCTCGGCGGCGATCCCACCGGCTTCGGCTCCCGCCCGCTCAGCCCCGAGCTGGTGGCCGCCGCGGACCTCGTGCTGACGGCCACCTGCGCGCACCGCGCGGAATCGGTGGCCATGCACCTCGCGGCGGCCACCCGGACCTTCACCATCACCGAGTTCGGCACGCTGGCGCGGGCCGTGTCGCCCGAGGAGATCGTCCGGCACCGGGAGCCCGCCCGGCGGGCCCGCGCACTGGTCGACGAGACGCGGGCGCTGCGCGGGCTGGTCCGGGTCGACCGGTTCGACATCGCCGACCCATACGGGCGATCCCGGCTGGTCTATCAGATGGTGGGACGGCGCATCGCGAGATCGCTCGCCGTCCCGCTCCGGTTGCTCACACGCTGACCGGCTTCTCGGCCGGTTTCTTGGCCTCAGCCTCGTAGCCATACCCGTAGTTGTAGCCGTAGTACGTGCCGCTACGGGCTGGGACGAAGTTCAGGACGGTCCCTACCACGCGGGCGTTGATCGACAACAGCAGTTCCGAGGCGCGGGCCATGTGCTCCCGGCGGGTCCTGCCGTACCGGGCGATGAGCAGCGCGCCGTCGCAGAGCGCGGTGATCGCCGCCGCGTCGGTGATGGGCAGCAGCGGCGGCGCGTCGATGATCACCATGTCATACGCCGCGGTGAGCTGGGCGAGCACCTCACGCATCCCGCCCGAGCCGAGCAGCTCGCTCGGGTTCGGTGGGATCTGGCCGCTCGGCAGGACGGACAGACCGGCTTCGCCCCAGACCTGGATGACCTCGTTCAGGCGTGCTCTGTCGATCAGCACGTCCGTCAGGCCGGTCGTCCCCTCGATGCCGAGGTAGCGAGGAATGCTGGGACGGCGCAGGTCGCCGTCCACCAGGATGACCCGCCAGCCGGCCTGGGCCAGCGTGATCGCCAGGTTGGCGGAGGTCGAGGACTTCCCCTCGCCCGGAAGGCAGCTGGTGACCACGAGTGACTTCGGCTGCCGGTCGACGCCGATGAACTGCAGGTTGGTCCGGAGCGCGCGGAACGCCTCGGACCTGGACGACCGGCCGTGGTTGCGCAGGATCAGGGGGTAGTGCCGCGCGTCCCGCTCGTAGCCGATGACCCCGAGGGTCGAGCTCCCCGACGCCTCCTGGAGCGCCTGGGAGGACTTGATGGTCGTGTCCAGCCGGTCGCGGAGGATGATCACGGCCATGGCGGAGAGCAGTGCGGCCAGCACGGCGACCACCAGGTTGGTCAGCGGCTTGGGGCTGACGGGCTCCAGCGGGACGTCGGCCTTGTCCACTATCGTGATCTTGACGGTGGGGAGGCTGCGAGGGGCGGGCCTCTCGATCTGATCGATCAGCTCGGTGAACCGGGCCCCCAGGTCATTGGCCAGCTGGGCGGCCCGTTCGGGGTCGGTGTCGGTGACCGTGGCACGCAGAAACACAGTGCCGGGAACGGCCGCGGCGGTGATGTTCTCCTGGAGGTGCCCGATGTCCTCGTCCTTGACGATCTGGCCGACCACCCGGCGGCTGGACAGCAGGTTGGCATAGGACTGTACCCGCTGGGCCGACAGCATGCCTGCCTGGTAGGCGGTGGAGAGGCTGCCCTCCCTGTCGTAGCCCGACACCAGCATGGAGATCGTCGCGACGTATTTCGGCGGTGTGTTCGCCGTGACGGCGAGCGCCGCGCCCACCGCCAGGGTCACCGAGAGGAGGATGAGCAGCCAGTTTCTACGCGTTAGCCGTACGTAGTAGAGCAGATCCACGGGGTCAACGCCGCCTTTCACGGATTTTCTGAGGGGTCTTGGGGCGCTGGACCGGCGAGTCGACGCTCACACCGCGCAGCAGACCGATGAGAACGACGGCGATCACACTCGCGACGACCAACGCGATGAGCGGTGACAGCCAGTCCAGGACCATCGCCAGGCAGAGGGCACCGGTGATCGTCGTGATCGTGCCCAGTGTGGTGGCGACCGTACGGGTTCCCAGACCCGTGCGGCGTAGCCGGTGCGACACGTGGTCGGTGCCGCCCTGCAACGGTGAGCGGTTCGTCAGTATGCGGGAGAGGAAGACCACGCAGGTGTCGACGGTCGCGACGAAGGTCGGCAGGAGCAATCCGGCGATCGTCTCGTCCGGCGGCCGTCCCGTGACCAGGACGGTCGCCGAGCAGGCCAGCGTGAATCCGAGGAACAGCGATCCGGAGTCCCCCATGAACATTCTCGCGGGTGCCCAGTTGTGCGGCAGGAAGCCCAGACAGGCGCAGGTGAGCGCGGCCAGCAGCACCGCGAGCGCGATATGGCCCTGGACCAGGGCCGTGGCCGCGAGGAGGCCGGCGGTCACGGCGGCGACGGTTCCCAGCGCACCGTCCATGTTGTCCAGCAGGTTGAAGGAGTTCGTCATCACGACGACCCACACCACGGTGAGGGCGCCGTCCAGCCACGTCCCGGTCACGGTCACCTGGACGCCGGAGAGCACCACCCCGATCGCCACCACGGCTTCCACGGTCAATCTGGTGGCCGCGGGCAGGGGGGCGATGTCGTCGATCAGTCCGAGGACGCACACCGCGGTGGCGGCCAGCAGGATCGCGGTGATCTGCAGGTCGGCGAAGCCGAGTGCGATCGCGGTGGGTACGGCCGTGCCCACCGCGATCGCGATACCGCCGAGGTAAGGGGTCGGGCGGGTGTGGGCCCTGTGCCCGCCGGGACGGTCGACGAGATCCCAGTGCAGCGCCAGGCGCCTCAGTGGTACGGCGACTGTCACGGTGAGGATGCAGGCGGTGCCCGCGGCGAGGGCGATCGTCCCGCTCACCGGGGGAGCACCACCGGATCGCCGGAGAACTCTCCGATGATCTCGGTGAGGATGTTGTCGAGAGAGCGCTGCGGAACCCAGCCGGTGAGCGCGTGGAGCTTCGCGGTGTCCGGAACCCTGCGGGTCATGTCCTCGAATCCCCGCTCGTAGGCCTCGGAGTAGGGGATGAGGTCGACCCCGGAGGTGGATCCGGTGAGCTCGATGATGACTTTCGCCAGCTCCATGATGCTGACCTCTTCGGCGGAGCCGACGTTGAACGTCTCACCGATGGCCGCGTCCTCGTCGAGTAGCCGGAGCAGCGCGTCGACCACGTCCGCGACGTGCGCGAAGCAGCGAGTCTGGGTCCCGTCGCCGAAGACCGTCAGCGGTGTGGCCGACAGGGCCTGCCGGACGAGGCTCGGGATCACCATGCCGTAGGTCGGGCTCTGCCGGGGGCCCACGGTGTTGAACAACCGGACGATGATCGTCGGCAGGTCACGCTCCCTGTGATAGGCGTTGGCGAGGATCTCATCGACGGCCTTGGCGGTGCTGTAGGCCCAGCGGACCACCGCGGGGCTGCCGAGAATGCGGTCGGCGTCCTCGCGCAGCGCGTCGGAGGAGTTCTTGCCGTAGATCTCGCTGGTGCTGGTGATCAGGATCTTCTTCCGGTACCGGTGCGCGGCCTCGATGACGATCTCCGACCCCCGGATGTTGGTCGTCAGCGACCGCAGCGGTTGTTCGACGATCAGCTTGACGCCGACCGCGGCCGCCATGTGGACGACGACGTCGCACCGGTGGACCAGCTCGTCGACCATGAGTTCGTCCAGGACCGAACCGTGCACGAAACGCAGGTCCGGGTGGGGCCGTAGGTTCTCCAGACGGCCCGTCGAGAGGTTGTCCAGGACGACGACGGAATCACCGCGGGCGAGCAGTGCGTCGGCCAGATGCGATCCGATGAATCCGCTGCCGCCCGTTATCAGATAGTTGGTTCTTGGTGCCGTGCTCACGGGTTCTCCTCATCACGTGTTTGGAGAGATCTCTGTTAGCGGGAGGAGGCGGTGGTTCACGCGTACGTGCCGAGCGTCGACTCGATGTCCGGAACCTGGGTTGTCTCGAACCAGCCCACCGTTTCGCGGAGCCCGTCCTGAAGCGGGACGGGACACACATCGGGGAACAGTTCGAGCAGAAGGTGGGGAGAGGCCTGGGACTGCCGGATGTCGCCCGCCCTCGGCGGTAGGTGAGCCGACTCGACCGGGCGGCCGAGGACCTCGGCGAGGACGTCTATCAGGTGCCGGAGGGAGACCGTGGCCCCGAACGCCAGGTTCACCGGCTTCATGCTCGTCACCCGGCGGACGGCCGCGTCGGCGATGACCCGCGTCACCGACTCCACGTAGGTGAAGTCCCGTGCCTGCAGACCGTCGCCGTGCAGCGGCACCGGCTCGCCCCGCAGCGCCGCCGAGACGAACGCCGGGATCACGGCGGCGTAGGCGTGGCCGGCGGTCTGCAGCGGGCCGTAGACGTTGAAGAAGCGGAACGGCAGCACCGGCAGCCCGAAACTGTGCGCGTAGGCCAGGGCGTAGGCCTCGCCTGCGAGCTTGCTGGCCCCGTACGGGCTGAGCGGCCGGGTCGGCAGGTCCTCGTGCTTGCGCGGTTCCGGACGTTCGCCGTACACCGACGAGGAGGAGGCGAGGATCACGTGCGGCCTGTTCGCGCGGCACGCCTCGAGCACGTGGAGGGTGCCCGTAGCGTTGACGGAGTGCGAGGCCAGCGGGTCGAGGAGCGAGCGGGGCACCGACGGGCGGGCGGCGAGGTGGACGACGGTGGCGACGTCCGCGACGAGGCCGGCCAGGAGATCCCGGTCCAGGATGCTGCCCATCACGAAGTCAACCTCGACACCATCGAGGTTGGTGAGATCTCCGCTGCTCAGGTCGTCCAGCACCCTGATGTTCTCGACTTCGGGCCGAGCCGCGAGCGCACGACACAGATTCGCACCGATGAACCCAGCTCCGCCGGTCACCAAGACTCTCACTTGTTCATTCCCCCCATGATTCCTGTTGTGACAAGGTGATTGCGGCGTTCCGCGCCCAGCGATCGATAAAGGGCTTCGGTGTCTGCGACAAGGCGCTCCACGTTGAAGGAGGCACCGGTCCATTGGCGGGCCGCCTCGCCCATCCGGCACGCGAGCACGGGATCGGAGAGCAGCTTCACGGTGTATCGCGCCAGCTCCTCGGCGTCGGCACCGGCCAGCAGGCCGGTGCGCCCGTCCTGGACGATCTCGGCGACGCTTCCGACCCGCGTGGAGACGGCCGGGGTTCCGGCCATCCCGGCCTCGACGAGGGTGAGGGGCGTGCCTTCGTTGTCGGAGGTCAGCAGGACCACGTCGGCGGCGGAGTACACCGTCTCCACATCCTTTCTCCAGCCGAGCAGGTGAAAGGCGTGCCGGATCGGCTCGATGTCCCGCTCGACCTGCTCGCGCAGCTCGCCGCCGCCGCAGACGACGAAGCGGCAGTCCGGCATCTGCCGGAGCACGGAGCGGGCCGTGGCGACGAACCGGTCGGGCCGCTTCACCCGGGTGAGCCGGCCCACGTATGCCACGACGGGCGCGTCGAGGGGCAGGCCCAGGGCGACGCGGGCGGCCCCGCGGTCGGGGACCGGGCCGAGCCGTACGCCGGGGGCGATCACCACGTACTGCTCCGGACGCCCGATCCGGGCTTCGAGCAGCTCGTCGCGGACGCGGGAGCCGACGGTCACCAGCCGGTCGGTCATGGAGGCGAGGATCCGCTCCGACCGCACGTAGAGCGCACGCTTCGGCCGCGTGAAGTAGCCGTTGAGGAGATGCCCGTGGAACACATGGATCCGGGCCGCACCGACACCGGACAGGCAGGCCGCCAAGCGCCCGAGGACACCCGCCTTCGCGGTTCTGGTGTGGACGACATGCGGCCGGAAATCGCGCATGGCCCTTGTCAACCGGATGAGGGCGAGGTAGTCGTCGGAGGGTTTGATCGACCTGCCGAGAGTCGGAATCAGGTGAACGCGCGCCCCCGGGCCCTTCAGGTTGAGGTGGTCGCCCTCATCGGCGTCGACATGGCCCGTGTAGAGGCGGTGGTCGAACTCCTTCAGTTCCAGCCCTTCGGACAGCCCCGATACCTGGGTAGCGGGGCCCCCCACGTTCATCCGGGCGATGATCTCCATGACACGAATTCGACCGTCCGGTTTCATGCGGGCTCCTCGGTGATGGCCTGTTCACGTCGGAGAAACTAGCTCAGGGATCGATCTGTCCCACTGATGCCGTCACAGTGGCGGCAAAGAGTTTCCATATTCCCTACCGGTACATGATCTAGCCGGTTCGCTCGCAATCATTCCTGGCAAAATATTTAGAAGTAGCAAAAATAGGATATAATTCTGTGTTTAATATTATGATGGTCCGTTTGTACCTCTGTACTACATCTGTAGATCGTTAACTGATTTGCCTGCGTGACTGTGGGTTGATGGGCGATGGTCTGCGAGTGACCTTATGTCTCACCTACGATCTCGTCGTGTCCTGGGATGCCGAACTCGCGGCGCTGACTGCGCGGATCGCCGATCCGTTGTTCAAGCGGCCCGAGCCGAAGGCGACGTTCGCGGACCTGGTGCGAGGCCTGCTGGCCGATGTGCCGCGCAAGAACTCCTGGCAGCTGGCCGACCACCTCGGGCACCAGACGGCCAACCGGATCGAGTGGCTGCTGTCGAGGGCACCCTGGGATGCCGACGCGCTGCGTGATGCGGTTCGGGCATACGTGATCGAGCACCTGGGCCGCCCCGATGGGGTACTGATCGCCGACGACACCCAGGCGATCAAGAAGGGCGACAAGTCGGTCGGGGTGGCCCGCCAATACTGCGGACTGACCGGCCAGATCGAGAACTACCAGGTGATGCCGATGCTCACCTACGCCTCATCGGCCGGGCACGCCTTCGTCAACCGGCGGCTGTACCTGCCCGAAAGCTGGGCCGGTGGCTTTGCCCGGCGCGCGGTGGCGGGCGTCCCCGAGCAGGTCGTCTTCGCCACCAAACCCCAGCAGGTCATCGACATCCTCACCGAGGAGATGGCCGCCGGCACCCCGTTCCGCTACTTCGCCGCCGACTCCGGTTACGGCCGCGACCCGGTTCTGCGCGCGTTCTGCCACACCCGCCAGGTCGCTTACGTGGTGGCCGTTCCGGTCGACCTGCCCGTACTCAAGGTCCGGGGCGGGAGTGAGCCGGTCGGTCATGTGCTGGATCGCCTCCTGGCCCAAGCCCCCACCGCCACCCCCATCACCGAGCTCATCGGTGTCGCCGGAGCGCGGTGGAAGACCGAAGAGAACAACGAGACCGGCAAGGACCTGCTCGGTCTTACCCAGTACCAGGTCCGTAAATGGGACGGCTGGCACCGGCACGTCACCAGCGTCATGCTCGCCCTGGCCTTCCTCGCCGTCAGCCACGCTCACCTCGATGACCAGCCCCGCCTCGAACAGGCACCTCCCGTCATCAGCGCCGGGCCGAACCAGGGAAAAGACCATCGTCTCCCGGAGCGCCCGAGCTGACCCCGGTCCGGCTGATCCGGCCCTCCCTCGCCGAGATCCGCCGCATCCTGGCCCGGATCCTCATCCCCGCGGCCAATGCCATCAGTCACGTCCTGGCCTGGTCCTTCTTCCGGCAGGCCCATCAAACCCGCGCCCTGATCAGCCACTACCGCCGACGAGGAGATCCACTCCCTCAAGATCTACGGAGGTAGTACCTGTGTCGGTGGACCTGGCAGGGCCGACCTGAATTGATGAGCTCGCCGGGAAAACCATGCTCAAGCACGCCGGCACAGGGCTGGCCCAGCTCAACTGTCTTGATTCTTTAAGAGGGGCTGGCTCCGGTCCAACGTGAAGACTCACATAAAGGAGTGGCAAGGACATTGCTGAGCGCGGGTGTTTTAGACCCCCTTGAGGCGCTCGCGTCGCGAGGCTTGTCCGCATGGTCAACGCCTCGCCGCCCCCGGGTTCTGTGTCGAGCCCACTCGAACCGATAAAAGACGTTCAAACGACTGGACTTCCATCCGAAGGAAGACATTCCACTCGATATCGAACGCTGAAGCGTTTTTCGGCGTTGCTGCCGACTGCGTTGGTGGCCGCTTTCGCGATGGCCGTGCTGAGTTTTTACGGCGTATCCGTGTCGGATATGGCATTCTTCGGTGTCTATGTCGTTCTATGTCTGGCGTTTCCAGGCCTGCTACTGATCCGGGCGCTGTACAGCGGTGACCGCACGCTGGCGGAGGAGATCGCACTCGGATTGGCGCTCGGCTACGCCATAGAAGTGATCACCTATATCATCGCTCGGGCTCTTGGGGCGCCACTGTTCGTCCTGGCATGGCCGATCATCACGTATGTGACCTTCCTCGCGGTTCCTCGACTGCGGAAACATTGGGCGAGTGCGTCTCTTACGCGTGCGCCGATCTGGTGGTCATGGTCTCTCGCGCTGATCGTTGCGTCTTTGATCGTCTGGAGTGCCCTCACCTTCTTTAGGTATGCCCTCACCTGGCCGGAAATCGGTGGATCTAACACCGATATGCCGTTCCACCTGGCCCTCATCGGAGAGGTGAGGCACCATGTGCCGCCCACGGACCCCATGGTCGTCGGTGAACCCCTCCTGTATCACTGGTTTGTCTACGCCCACTTCGCGGCGGCAAGCTGGGTGACCGGAGTTGAGCCGCTGGTGCTGCTGTTCCGGCTGGCCATGTTGCCCATGCTGGCCGGACTCGCCGTCGTCCTGGGGATGATCGGCAGGCGTGTCACAGGTTCGTGGGCGGGAGCCCTGCTGACTGTTGGGGGAACGTTCTTCATCGTGGCTCCGAGCCTGTATCTGGGCCCGAGCGTTGGGGTGTTCACATGGAAAGTTCAGTCATGGACAAGCCCATCCCAGACATTCGGGGCCCTCATATTCGCGCCGATCGTCCTTCTTCTGCTCGACCTTCTTGGACATCGGCGGCGCAGTGCTGGTAAGTGGCTTCTGCTAGGCATTTTTCTCGTGGTGGTCATGGGGGCCAAGGCCATATACCTCCCCCTGCTCACCGTGGGGTTGGTGACGGTGAGCGTGGTCGAGACGATCAGGCGACGCCGGCCACCTTGGCCTACGCTCGCCGCACTAGGAATGACCGTGGCATGTCTCCTTTTTGCTCATTTCGTGCTGTTCGGCCGAGCGCAGCAAGGAATGGTGGTCGATCCTTTCGCCCTCATGCGCGTCACCTGGAGAGAGCTAACCGGTCTAGAGGAAACGGCCGAGCCGGCGTCGACTGCGGTGCTTGGTACCGTACTCCTGTACGTACTGTGCTGGGTCATTACATGGTGTGGAATTCTTGGGCTACTGAGCCGGCCGCGGTTGCTCATGAAACCCGGAGTGGCCCTCATGCTCGGCATGGGCGCTGCGAGTATCGGCGTGTTGCTTCTATTCGGGCATTGCTCTATGAGCCAGATCTACTTTCTTGGAGGAGCCTATCCCTATGTGATGGTTGTCACCGCCTACGGGCTCATTGTCATCAGGCGGCGAGCACGGGTATCACCCAGGCAGATAACTGTCGCGGTTGCTGCAGGGGTGTTGGCCGCCTCTCTGATCCGTATCCTCTGTGGCGTCAAGGTCCCGTTGGATCCAGGCCAGGTGGACACCGTCCTGTATCGGCCGTACATAGTGCTGCTGGCCGTCACCGCCCTGGTCGCGGTCGCCCTGTTCCTCAAGGGGCGGCGCGGGATTCACCTCTGGGCCTTCATGATCTTCATGATCGCGGCTGTAGGCCTTCCCGCGGCCTGGGGCACACGTGTCCTTTCGCTCGTTGGTAACGATGTGGAGAACGTCGACCGGCAGGCGAGTCGTTGGGTTCCGGTCAGTGAGATCCCGCGAGGCGCCCTCACCGCAGCGCGATGGTTGCGCACCCACTCCGATCCAGACGACACGGTCGCCACGAACGCACATTGCCGCTGGGGGCATGAGAGTCCGTGCGACAGCCGCCATTTCTGGGTGGCCGCACTGACCGAACGGCGCGTGCTGGTCGAGGGGTGGTCGTACACGACAATGAATTTGAGCCGTTGGCGCCTGGGTCAGTCGTTTCAGAACATTCCGTTCTGGGATGCCGAGCGAATCCGGTCAAACGACGTGGCCTTTCAATCTCCCTCGCAGGCTGCGATCCAGCGTCTGAGAGAACGTTTCGGAGTGCGCTGGCTCTTCGTCGACGAGAGTCGTCTGAATTCCATCTCGAGGATTGAGGACTTCGCGAGACTCCGGTTCCGTTCCGATGATTACGCCGTTTACTCGATTTCGGACGGCTCTAGTTCGTGATCACACCAGAGATTACTCGACGCCCGCTGAGAAATGCGAACGGTACATGTCGCAGTGCGCTGTTGTTTCACTGCGACCATGAGCATGGCGCGGAGCTTGGAAAAGAATCTTTTGGCTGACTTCTGTTGCAGCTATATGGAGAGGTTGTTCGAGACATTGAAGAGCAGTGGAAAATCCCGCCTTTCGGAGACGACGTCATGAGCGGAGTGCATGTCTGCGAGGTGATCAAAACGCTCGATGTGGGTGGTGCCGAGGTCCTGCTCGTCGAGCGGCTACTCGCGGCGCCTCCTTCGGACAAGCGCTACACCGTTGTATGCCTGAGGGCATCTACTGCGGAGCTGACCGGGCGGCTACAGTCAGCGGGCATCCGCGTCGTCGATCTCACCCCTTGCCCGCGCCCGCTTCGCCCCGTTCGCCTCGTACGGGAGATCAGGCAGCTGGAACCCGATGTTCTCAACATCCACTCTCCTCTGCCGGCATCGCTGCTCCGGCCGGCGTCCCGGCTGTGGAAGTCTCGTCCAGTCCTGGTCTCGACTGTCCACAACGTGCGCTACTGCGCCCTGACGATGTTGCTCGACCGGGCGACCGCGTGGCTGGACACCCGGACTGTGGCTGTTTCCTCGCAGGTCGCCGACGCGCCCACGAGCAGCCGTGCCCGTGGCCTGTCCACCCGCGTGCACGGAGTCCGCGTCGCGGAACAGCGTCGCTGGGCGCTGCAGTCGGAACGGACCAGGCGGGAGTGGGGGGTTCCCGATGTCGCCTTCCTCGTCGTGCACGTGGCCAACTTCCGCACGCAGAAGAACCATGAGCTACTCATCGAGGCCGCGGCGAAAGTGGTCGCCCGGGAGCCACGTGCCCTGTTTCTGCTCGCCGGATCCGGCCCTCTTTATGAGCCGATGGCCCGTCGCGTCGCCGACCTGGGATTGAACGGTGTGCGACTCGTAGGACATGTGGCAGAGGCCGGCCGTCTGATCGCTGCCGCCGATCTTCTCGTACTCAGTTCCTTCTACGAGGGGCTCCCGGTCGTCGTCATGGAGGCTCTCGCCGCAGAGGTGCCCGTGGTATCCACCGCCGTCGGTGGAGTGCCCGACCTGATAGAGCACGGGCGAAACGGCCTTCTCACCAGGCCCGGGGATCCAGACGCCCTTGCTGAGGGCATCCTGCGGGCGATGCACCCAGAAGTCCACGCGCGTCTTCGCGAAGGCACACGAAACAGCGCGGAGCTCGTGGACATCAGCCGGACAGCGGAATGGTTCGACAAGCTATACGACGAAGTCTGCTCATAATCATCGGTTCATGCGTCCGAGACAGGGAAATATCAGGATTTTTGCATTTCTGTCCGAAGTGCACATCAGTGGGGGCGACAGCCGTCGGCGCCGGATGGGTCAGCGTTTCTTTGCGTGGATTTAGGAAAGGGTCCACCGCGCATTCGGACCCGTGGTATTCCACGGTCATTATCATCTACCGTAATGACAGGGAAAGTTGTTGTCACAGTCAGGGCATGACGAATGTCCGGCTGGTGAAATTGGCAGGTGCGAGTGGGCGGAGGTCGCCGCGCCAGTCGTATTGACGGGCCGCGATTTCTTCAACTACCCGTTCGTGGCTTGGGAGAGCGGCGGCGCCTTCGACGCCCAAATCGCTGCTCCGGCTCCGAGTCGAACGTCTCTGACTGGGTTCACGAGTAGCGATCCGACGATTATTAGGTGATTTACCATGGAGTACATCATCGTCGCTGCCATTGCAGTGATGCTAATTTTCATAGTCCGTGCGAGCTTCGATACACGATTGGCGAGCAGGGCGCTTCCCGTGCTGATGGCTGCTTTCGTTGTTCGGCTGGCAATCCATGTTCTGGTGATGCGATCCAGCATCATCGAATATGGCGGAGATAATCTCTACTATGAAGTCAGAGCCATGGAGATCGCTGAGTACTGGAGACGCGAAGGGATTCAATTCGTTAGTTCCGAGCAGATTGACTCTATCTATTCTGTTTCAGTGCCGTGTCATGTCTTTGCGGCTATTATATACCTATGCGGCGAGCGAGCCCCATTAGCGTGCACGGCCATTGTGGCGCTCATTGCCTGCGGGCTGTGCATTGTCATGTATAAATTTGCGCGACTCGTTGGCGCTGATGAGCGTGCGGCATTTCGGTTGCTTGTTATAACAGCTTTCGTTCCGGGATTCATGCTGCACACGTCCGACACGTTCAAAGACGGCTTCAACGCGTTCCTCGTTCTGGCGTGCCTCGGTCTCGCCGCTTCGAATATGCAGCGTTTCGACATGCGCAAACTGTTCTTTCTCGGCCCGTTGCTGTGGACGCTCTGGCATGTGCGTCCATATATGGTGTTCATGTGCGCTCTGCCTTTGCTTTTTGGTGTCGCGCGAATCAAACGCGCCCTCTCTGCACGCACCATTGTCGTCTTCACCACGCTGTTGATACCTGTTCTGATCTTTTTTCAAAGCGTTGATGAAATTGCTCCTGTCATGGCCCTGCAGGAGCAATTAGAGCGTGGTCAGTCGTCGCATGTCCGACTCGCCAACGCGGAGGGCGGTTCGGGTGTGATGTTCGAAGACGGTGGTAACGCGTGGAACGCGCTTGGACCGAAAATTATCTACACAATCCTGTCTCCGTTCCCTTGGATGAATGGCAGCCTGGCATTGCAGCTCGGCAAAATAGATACATTGCTCTGGTATTATCTTCTCTACTGTGCGGCGTATGGGATTCGTCGGCTGTGGTGTTACGACCGCAGAATGATGCTGATCATCCTGCTGTTCATCGTTCCAGGTACGATCGCCTACGCGACGACCGTTTCAAATATCGGCCTGATTTTTCGCCAGCGAATGCCGATCGTGATGGTTACGAGCCTGCTGGCCGCGATCGCATGGACCAAGACGCTGCGAAAAGAAGAACAGTCCGTGGCTGCATTCGCAGACGCAACGGCGTCCTCTGTTTCTGAATCACGGAAGTGAATTCGCCCCCGGCTCACAGTTCTCGCAGGGTGTGATGTCAACGGCACTCTTGCGAGTGAAATGCATAGTAATGCTGCTCTAAACGAAGGTCCTGTCATGACGGCAAGAGACGAAGTCAACGTTCAGCGTGTTGTACTTGTCACCGGGCACCTAGGGTTGGGAGGTGCGGAGAAACAGCTGTCTCTACTCGCACGAGAGCTGTGCGGCAGGGGCATCGAAGCGCACGTGTTCGTCCTGTCGAAAGGTGGTCCTCACGAAGCATCTCTCCGTGATGCCGGAGTCGAAGTGCATCATCTCGGCTTTTCCCGCCGGCCATCAGGCTCAGCGGTCCTGGTCGGAAACCTGCGGGCCTTCGCTCATCTCGTCAAGCTACTCAAACAACTCAGACCCGACGTCCTTCACGGATTCCTCTACGAGAGTTATGTTCTGGGATCCATCGCCGCACGACTGGCGCGAGTTCCGGTCGTGGTCGCGGGACGACGCACCCAGGGCTACCTCAAGCCGAGACCCCGGTGGTACACCGCTCTCGAAAAGGCTGTGACGGGAATCACTGATCACGTCATCGCCAATGCGGTGGCCGTCGCAGAAGGCACTTGCAAGGTCGAACGTGTGCCAAGCCACAAGGTGAGCGTGATCTACAACGGTCTTCCGGCTTCGGCGTTCGAGCCGGCCAAGCCGGAGAACATCGACACCGCGCTCCCCGTGGTGCTGTGCGTGGCACGTCTCAGCACAAACAAGGGGCATCGGTTCCTCATCGATGCCGCCGCGCTGCTTTCCCGGGATGGTCACCCATGCACATTTGTGCTCGTTGGAGACGGCGCCGAGCGTAAGCGCCTCCAGAGACACGTGAATGAGCTCGGTGTTGATGTCCGTTTTCTAGGTTTTCATACAAATATCGAGGGATTCCTGGCCCGCGCTGACGTGGTGGTCCTCCCTTCAATCTCCGAGGGCCTGAGCAACGCGGTCATGGAGGCGATGGCCGCCGGTCGGCCGATTGTCGCCACCAGGGTAGGCGGTACACCTGAACTGCTTGAGGGCCGCGGAATCCTCGCGCCCCCCTCGGACCCGGCAGCTCTGGCGGAGGGCATCGTCCGTCTGCTCGACGATCCTGAACTCGCCGTTTCGCTGGGGGCTGCGGCGCGTGTCTGGGCACGAAAGAACCTTGACATGGATGTCATAACTGAGGAGCACATTAACCTGTACCACCAACTCATGAAGGCTCGATGTGCGAAATAGGAGAACACGCGACCCTAGGTATCTGGTTCCCCCTGTTCCAGACATGAGTGACAAAAACCTCACCAAGGTCGTCCAAACGATGGCGAGTCAGGCGCTACCTCTGGCTCTGGCGGCGATGGCAGGCGTTCTTCTGGCGCGCATCCTGCAGCCCGAAGGCCGGGGCATCTACGCGACGATCACAACCACTGCCGGGATCGCGATCGTCTTGGGCCACCTTTCGGTGGGGAAATCACAGATAGTGTTCTGGCCGACTTGCGAACGGCATCGATCCCTTACCGGCAACGCCCTGATCCTCGGGTTGGTTCTCGGTCTGGTGTCCACTCTGGTCACCCTCGGGGTCGTGATTATCTTTCTTCCCCTCCCGGCGCCTTATCTGATGATCATAGCTCTTGTCGCGGTGCCGTTCGGCGTCGCGTCGGTCAATCTCAAGGGAATTCTGCTCCTTCAGGATCGTATCGGCTTGATCAACCGAGCGGTCGTTATGGCAGCGCTTTTCCTGTATATTCCGATCTTGGTGCTCGCGATCACGGGAAATCTCACTCTTACGATGGTGGTCGCCTGCTGGGCGATTTCCACGGTCGTTCCCTTCGTGCTGTTCACCCGGTCACTCGGTCTCCCCGCCATGCGGGGGGAGGCGGCGCTCGCCCGTGAGCAACTCTCGCTGTCTGGTCGCTACCACATTGGGCTAGTTGCCTTCCATCTACTGCTGACCGTCGACGTCTTGCTCTTGAATGCCTTTGTCTCACCGGCCGAGGTGGGCCTGTACACCGTCGCGATGGCGTTCCTCTCCCTCGCGAGGGTTCCGACCGACGCGATAGCGCAGGTCACGCTTCCTCGCCAAGCGGTCGAGGACGAGTTGGCCGCCCAGGACGTCACTGTGCGCACAATTCGGCTCAACCTGCTGCTCTCATCGGCCTGCGTCGGTGCGATGGCGATCACGTCACCGACGTTGATTCCGCTCTTGTACGGCGCTCCCTTCGCAGGGAGTGTGGCACCGTTGCTCGCCCTCGCTCCCGGCATGATCGCGTGGTCGCTTCTCCGGCCGGTCGAGCAGTACCTGGTGCGGTTGCGCCGCCCCATGACCATGGCCTCCATCGCCATCGGTGCCCTCGTGGCGAACCTCGGGCTGAACGCCGTGCTGATACCGCTGTGGGGAGCCACCGGGGCCGCACTGGCCTCTAGCGCGAGCTACATCGCTATAGCGGCGATTGAGGTCCAGTGGTTCGCCCGAACGGCCGGAACCGACGTGCGAGATTTACTGCCCCGGCTCTCCGACCTAATGAGAGCTACCAGGTCACTCCGCCCGCGGGGGCAGAGGCCGGGTAGTTAAGGCACTCGTGGTGCTGTCGAGCACGTGAGTTCCCGGGACATGGGAACGGAGATCCAGTAGACAGGTGATCTTCCACAACCATCCGTCAAAGAACTGGATCTCCGTTGATTGCCGAGTCTGCCAGGGTAGGCATTCGGAGGTTCGCGATCATGGTGTGAGCACCGCCCGCGCGGCGGGATGATCTTTGGGTGCCGAAGACCCCGGATCGCCGCCCGTCGTATGACGAGCTGGCCGCGTTGGTGGTCCGGCAGATGGCCACGATCGAGGCTCAGCGGGAGACGATCGCGCAGCTGGAAGCGACGGTCGAGCGGCTGACCGCGCGGGTCGCCGAGCTGGAACGCAGGCAGAGCCCGCAACTCGGGGAACTCCTCGCTGCCGCCGTCCAGTGACACCTTCGTCCGGTCGGACAAAAAGCCGCCGGCCAAGAGCGGGCGCAAACGGGGCCGCCAGCCCGGAGCACCGGGAAGCGGCCTGGCCGTGGTCGATACCCCCGACGAGGTCGAAGACCACGTCCCGGCCGCCTGTGGCGGATGCGGGAAGGAGCTGTCGGCCACCGACAGCGTGGGCTATTCGCGCCGCCAGGTCCGCGACATTCCCCTGGTCACCGTCACGGTGACCGAGCACCGCGCGTATCGGTGCCGATGCGGCGGGTGCGGCCGCCTCACCAGCGCGGACATGCCCGAGACGGTGGCAGGCGCGCCATCGTCGTACGGGCCGAACCTGCGCGCACTCGCCGCCTATCTGCTGGTGTTCCAGCACGTGCCGGTGGAACGCTGCGCCCAGTTGATCGCCGACGTCACCGGAGCCCGGGTCTCGCCGGGCTGGGTGTCGTCGATCCTGGCCGAGGCCGCCACCCTGGTCGCCTTGATGCTGGCGCACGTGCTGCATGTCGATGAGACCACCACCCGGATCGGGGCCGGGCGGCGCTGGCTGCACGTGGCCTGCATGAACACCTTGACCCTGCTCGGTCTGGGCGAACGCTCCCGCCAGGGTGCCAACTCCCTCTGTGGGCCAACAGATCGATGTTGGGAAGTACCGGCGCAGCAGGGCGTCGGTGGTCACCCCCGTGTCTGCGGGCAGGCGGCCCCGGTCAGGGCGGGTGCGCCTGGTACGGCGTGTGCCCGGTGCCAGAGTTCGAACTGCAGCAGGGCCCACAGGCGGTCGCTGTGGTCGGCGCCCTCGGCATGCCGCCGCAGTAGGTCCAGCACCGCGGCGCGGCGGAACAGCCCCTTGCTCCTGGCGGTCTCGTCGGTCAGGACGTCGTGGGACAGCTCGCGCAGCTCGCCCCGCAGCCACGCAGCGAGCGGCACACCGAAGCCCTGCTTCGGGCAGTTCAGCAACTCCTGGGGCAGCCAGGGCGCCATCGCCCGCTTGAGCAGCAGCTTGGTCCGGCGACCGCGGACGTTCATGGCGGCGGGCAGCCCAGCCGCCCATTCCAGCAGGTGGTGGTCGAGGAAGGGCGACCTGGCCTCAAGGGAGTTGGCCATCGTCGTGATGTCGACCTTGACCAGCAGATCACCGGGAAGATAGCTCATGGTGTCGACGTCGAGGACACGGCCGAGATCGGTCGCGGCCGACGACTCGCGGAAGAGCGTCTCAAGCAGGAGGAGGCTGTCCATGTCCGCCATCTGCTCGCGGAAGGCGTCCGTATAGATGGCCGCCTTCTGCTCCGGCTTGAAGCAGGACATGAGCGTGGCGTAGCGGCGGGAGGGCGGTTCCGCGACGAACCGCATCAGCCGCCCGACCTGCCGGGCGGGCGACTTGGAATGGCTCCGCTCAGTGATGAGGTTGCCGAAGCGGGCGGACGCCGTTGCAAGGGGACGGGGCAGAGCCGGGATCCGCCCGGCCTGGTTCATCAGGGCGTAGCGCTGGTAGCCGCCGAAGCACTCGTCGCCGCCGTCGCCAGTCAGCGCCACGGTGACGTGGCTGCGGCTGAGCTGCGCGACGTAGAAGCTGGGGATGGCGGAGGAGTCGGCGAATGGCTCGTCGAAGTGCCACGCGAGGCGCGGCAGGACATCGAGCAGGTCAGCCGACACGGCGAGCTCGTGGTGGTCCGTGCCGTACCGCTCGGCGACCAGGCGTGCCTTGTGCCGCTCGTCGTAGCGGCGGTCTTCGAAGCCGATGCAGAACGTCTTCACCTTTTCGGGGCTCTGCATGGCCATCGCGGCCACCACGGCGGAGGAGTCGATCCCACCGGAGAGGAAGGCACCGAGGGGGCGCTCGCTCACCATGCGGACCCGCGTCGCCTCCAGCAGCAGCTCCCGGAGCCGCTCCTCGGCCTCGCGCTCGTCGGTGAATCGCTGTTCGGCGCGGTCCAGCTTCCAGTACCGCCGAATGGTCGCTCTCCCGTGCTCCCAGATGAGAACGTGCGCCGGTGGGAGCTTCCGCACCCCTTCGTAGATGGACCAGGGGGCCGGCACGTACTGGTAGGTCAGGTAGTGATGGAGCGCGACGGGGTCGATCTCGCGGCGCATGCCGGGGTCTTGCGCGAGGGATTTCAGCTCGGATGCGAACCATATGGAGGAGTGGTCGGCTCGCCAGTAGAGGGGTTTCTTGCCGACCCGGTCGCGGGCCAGGATGAGCCTTTCCCGGGTGCGGTCCCAGATGGCGAAGGCGAACATGCCGCGGAGCCGGTCAAGCATGTCGGTGCCGTGTTCCTCGTAAAGGTGGACGAGGGTTTCCGAGTCGCCTTCCCCGCGGAAGCGGTGGCCTTTGGCGGTAAGTTCGCGACGTAGTTCTGCGTAGTTGTAGATTTCACCGTTGAAGACAGCCGTGATGGCGCTGTCTTCGTTGTAGACGGGTTGGTCGCCGGTGGCGACGTCGATGATGGCCAGGCGTCGCATGCCAAGTGCGGCGTGGTCGTCGTCGTGATAGCCGACGCCGTCCGGGCCGCGGTGTGTGATGACGTCGCACATACGGCGGACCAGATTGGTGTCGGGGGCCAGCGTCGACGCCATTCCGGCTATCCCGCACATCGGTCCTCCAGTGGTCGGCGATACAGGTTGACGTTCCGCAGTCTCCCGGCAGGACAGCTACTTGGTGCTAAAGACCTCGGCGACGCTCGATAAATACCTCACGCAGCACCAGGTCTTCCTGCTGACTATCGGCGAGAAAAGCCAGACGCGCCACACTGACCACGTCACTGACTACTCCGGCTATATTACGGATCGCGATTTCCCGGGGCACGAATCTGCGAGTGGTGTGTCTCGGAGCCTGGCCGGGGCACTCGCCCATCGCGACCTCATGTGTCCTTTACAGGAAAGGCCAAAGCCGGGATCCGGATAAAGAAGTGGCAAGAATTTTTTGTCGATCAAGAGCTTTGACCAAGCCGGAACGCTCCTGTCGCCACACTTTCGGTTCACGTCCAGAGTGGGCTTGTGCGGTCGGCTCGGGGCGCGGTGTCGGTGTTGCCACCGGTCCGTTTCCCCGAGCCGCCGTACCGCGCGAATGCTCCGCTGGACATAAGCAGCTAAGCCCTACGGTCCATGCCAAAACGCCCTCTCAGGGCTGCTCCCGCCCTCCCCGGCATCACCCGGATCAGGCTGCCCTCAGCTTCACCGGCCTGCTGCGACAGGTCGAAGGCGAAGGTCTCCCACCTCCGCTCAAATCACAGCGCCTCACGGCGCACGCCGTTAACTGGACACACCCGCTCCGAGGCCTGCGAGGAGTCGGCGAGCGGGCGAAGGCCCTGCTCACCGTCACCTTCAAAGCCTTACGCCGGGTCAGCCTCGACCCCTGGCGCATCGGGAAGATCGTCCAGGCCGCGCTCGTCCTGCTCAACCACGAACACAACTGGACCATGTCAGCGTCACACAACGTGATCTTCAGTTACTGACAATGGCTCAATGAGCACTTTCGCCGCAGACCTCGGTCACGTGGTACGCCAAGCTCCCGGTGTGGTCTCGGGCGTGCACGGTGATGACGTGTACTCACCGTCCTCTATTGCGCAGCTGTATCGCGTCCAGAGCAACCTGATACCACTCCTCGACCCTGCTCGCGACCGTCGGCCAGTTCAGGCTCGCCGCCGCCTGCATTCCACGCGCGCTCATTCGGTTGCGCTTCTCCTCGTCGTCGAGCACGGCACCGAGAACGGAGACCAGGTCGTCCAGCGAGCCGGACTCGAACGTGCAGTAGGCTTCGCTGTCCGGCACGGCCGGGTCGAGTGACGCCTCGGACGAGACGATCACAGGAGTACCGAGAGCCAGCGCCTCCAGGGCAGCGGTCGGTACTCCCTCACCTTTGCCGGGAAGGCGACGCGAAGCGAGAACGAAGACCTGCGCGCGCCGGAGGAGTCCGTAGACCTCATCTCGGGGTAGTTGGCCGACCAACTCGATCGCGCCGTCGGCTCCCGAGAGCCGAGACAGCCGACTTCTCTCCGGACCATCGCCGGCTATGACCAGGCGGACCTCTGGTCTGGTGAGGCGGATAAGGCGCACCGCCTCGATCACGAGCTCATGGTTCTTTACCGGGTCCAGAGAACCGACACTGACGATCAGGCCCGGGTCACGCGCGGCCGCGGATCCGAGACGGGACAGGATCGCAAGATCAAGTCCGCTCGACGTGGTCAGGATCCGGTGTGGATCAGCACCCAACGCGACCAGGTCACACATCGGCCGAGACCCGAGAGCGATGAACGCGTCAACCTTGCCCATCGCCCTCCGCGCTATCTGACGGTGGCGCCGCGCGAGGGCACCGTGCACGGTGAGCACCAATGGAATACCACGTCGCCGACAGACCGGTCCCAGGATGGCCGCCTCGACATGGTCTCCGTGAAGGTGCACGAGATCGGCTTGACCGGCATTCCTTAGTGCCTGCGCTACCTCTGCTGCGAACGCGAGGACGTCAGACCTCGCCGCAAGCGCCCGTGACAGCATGGTTGGCCGGATCGGCAACACGGTCGCCCCCTTTGGCACGGTGTCCCCGCGCCGGAACGCAAGCGCCACTTCGTGACCGCGTTTCAGCTGTTCTCGGGTGAGGCAGTCAACATGTCGTTCCTTGCCGCCCTGCTCGGACAGCACCCGATAGCTCACACGCACTATCCTCATACGCAGAATACTCCAATCCGGTTACGCATAGGTGAGTAGTGCTGACCGGTCTGCTGATTATCGTTCAGAACGACGACGCGATAGCTCGTGTAATGTTCTGGACACTTCTCGCGTCAGAGTTATTCAACATCAGCAGCTTCCCGCACGTCGATCTCGAATTGCATAGCGAGCTTGGGTCAAGCCGTCGGCTGGGAACTCGGCCGGGCGCGGCATGGTCCTGTCGCAGCACAGATAGACAGATAGGGCGTCGGCCCGCCGCCCGGGCCCAATCGGTCAGGAATTCGGCCCCGTCATCGTCCAGCATCTGCTGGACGATGACGGGGCCCGCCGCGGCGGGGTTGGCACCCCACAGCTCTTCGGAAACGATATATCCGATGTCCTGCTCAGGATTGGGAAGACCGAAGGAGCGGAAACCGCTTGAGTGAAGATGGCCGGCCTTTTTCTTCCGCGGCGTCGCGAGAACGGTTGATCCTCATCGCGGAAGGGCCCGCGAGGTCAGGGACAGGATGCCGGTGGAGGGCCTGACGAGCGCTGGTCTGACTCTGGTTTCCGTCAAAGAGCACGTCAACCCAGTAGTTGGCAGCTTTGTAAGTGCTGATTGGAAAGGTGTTCGTCGCGCTGTATTTGTACACGCCATTGCCTCCGGACGCGGCATCGGCAAGGGCGGTAAGCCGGCCACGCGTATATTGCGTGGTAAAGTATGGTCTTGTTAGCGAATAATACCCAGATGTCGTGTGATAAGAGGCTATGTAGGTAGTATTTGCACTGATCGCGACAGGTGTCGCAAAAATTGCCTGCTGCCATCCGGATGCGGTCTCGGCGGTGAAAGTCACCTGCGCGAGTAGCTGGCCGCTGCTGGTCCACAGGCTTCCGGTATGGGTCCCGGTGTTCTGGGGGCCTTTGTAGAATCTGATTCCATTGATGAAGCCCGGGACCGAGGCTTGGAATTTCACGCCGAGGGCAACCGGCTGGGTGTCGGGCTGGGATGCGACATCCGGCACTGTTGTATCATCCCACAGAGTGCTCAAATCTGAGAACACCACGTCGACCCAGGCATTGGTGGCTCTGTAGGTACTGGTCGGGAAAGTACTCACCGAACCGTAGCTGTACACGCCGTTACCGCCGTCTGTGCCATCCGCAAGCGCAGTGAGCAGGCCGTTCGAATATGCCTTGGTGAAGTAGTCTCTTGTTACCGAGTAGAACCCTGATGTCGTGAAGTAGGAAGCGACATAGGTGGTGTTGGCGCTCACCTCGACGGGTGTCGAAAAATTCACCTGCTGCCAGCCGCTTGCTGTTTCGTTGGTGAATTTCGCGCTTGCCAAGAGCACTCCTGTAGAGCTCCAGAGGTTGCCGGTGTGTGTTCCCGTGTTAAGCGAACCTTTGTAGAATCTGATTCCTGAGACATAGCCCGGGCTCTTGGAGCGGAACTTGACTCCGACTTCAATTCGCTTGGGGTCGTTCTTCGAAGCCTCAGCGGGCACAGCGTCCGGTGGCCAAATGGTACAGGGGCAACCTGTGTTAACAGTAACGCTTATGGAGGTCGGAGTTTTCTGGAGGTTGCCGATGTCGTCGACTGCTCGGGAGAGAATCGTCACCGGGCCGGTGGTGTTGGTCGCCCAATCAAACTTCCAATTTGTGCGACCTGTTGCCTGAGACCATGTGGTGCCACCGTCAACTGAGACCTCAACGCCTGCCACAACACCGCCTCCGGTGTCAGCTGCGGCCCCTTCGATCGAGATGCTCGCTCCACCTTCCACTGACGCACCACTCGATGGAGAGGTAATCGTCGACGTTGGGGGAGTGATGTCCGTTGACGCGGTCGCCGGAACCAAACCTGGTTGAAGGGTTGCCGGTTGGACCCGCATGTCAGCGAAGAGATTGACCGTTGCCTGCTGCATGCGAATATCTGTGGGTGTGCCCGCTCCTCGATCATGATTGGCATCCAGCCCCCACGACCATTGGATAGTTCCCGCGCCGAAGACAAGCGCACCGCTTGTGTGTTTGTAAAGCGTCAGGCGATGTGTGGCGACTCCGGCGCCATACGTACCGCCAAAGTCAAGCAGAATCTTGGAAGAATTGGCCAATGTTGTTTCGGAAAGCCTCACCGGCCCTTGCGGGGTAAACGCATCTTGCGGCGATTCATTCCACTCGTACCCCAGTGTTCCTGCAGGAAATACAGCCGTCTGGCCGGGTTGAAGGCTCGCGACGGATGTGTTGCGCCACAGTCGCATGGGGCCGTATGCCGCAGGAACAGCGATCGAATCGCTGACGTTGCCGTTGACCCTGAACAAGGTGCCGGTCGCGGCATTCTCCGGCCTGCCGCCGTCCGACGGTGGGGAGAAACGCGGATCTCGCCATGTTCCGGTCCACTGAGTATTCGGGTCGATCTTGGCGTTGGCCAATGTCTCTTTGTAGCAGACGAGTGTTCGATGTGAGGTATTCGTTCCGTCGATACTATCTTCCCATCTCGTCTTCCAGAACACATCGTTTCCACTGAAGAAAGCGAGGTTAACGCCGTTGTTTCGAGCGTTCTCCACATTGTCCCGCATTTCTTTGGACCAGTACTCGGCGTGCCCGACAGTGAGGAACACCCTATGCTTGAGCAGCTCAGATCCTCGCATGACGGTGTCGACGCTGGAGGTATAGCTCACGTTGTAGCTGTTGGCCTCAAGCCATCTGACCATGGGATACTCGGAATCGTAGAAATAAGTTTCCGGCCATCCGGCGCGTGTGATGACCGGACGGTTGTAGCTGACCTTGAAGGCACGCCCCGCAGGATTGCCTACATACAAGCTGTTTCCGCCATACGTGTTGTATGCCTGCCAGGTCGCATCAGAGGTTTGAAACAGGAGATCTGAATTGCCCGCGTCATCTCGGACAATAAATATAAGCTGACTGGCGCCGCTTACCCCGTCCTCTCGGATCATGTTCGCAATGTAGACTCCAGAGACGGCATCACTTGGCACGGCCCAGGAGGCGGATACGCTCCAGTTCCCGCAATCAATCAATCCGGTTGCCGTGTCATTCAAGCAAGCCGGCTGTATCTGGGGCAAAGACACAGAAGGTCTGATCGTTGTGATTTTTCGTGCCCCCATGCCGCCGTAATATCCAATGCGATAAATATCCATGCGGTAAGCGGTCACGGAGGTGTTCACCTTGAATTGCACGACCTCCCCTTTGTTGACGCTTATCTGAGCCGCATACCCATTAATATGACTGCTACCGGCTCCAGGTATGTTCCATTCACTGGGGGGACTACCGGGGAGGCTGTTCTCCAGGCAGATTATAGAAGTCGGCGGACAATCGGCGCGGAGCGCTCGGGAGTGGGCGGCTGCGGTCCGGGCCTTCTTGCCGCCGACGCGTGCCGCCGAGCGGATCACGTGTCTCTCCTGACGCATTCCATTCGCGGCTAAGCCGGTGAACCGGGACGGGTTCTGCATAACGTCCGCCGATGGAGTCGGGTTGACTTCCATGGGGTGGCTGTGCACCTTGCCCGAAGTCTCTTCCGGCGTAACCGGCGCAATCGGGGCAATCGGCTTAAGCGTGACGTCCATCCGGTTCTCGCCGAGAGCGCTGACGACCTTCAGTTCGCCTTGACTGATATCCGAGGCGGGGTTCTGCGCCCAGACGGATTGGGGCAGGCTGATCACGGCCACGATGGAGACACCAAAGGCTCGCATGGCGATCGGGACCATCTGCCATCGCCTCCTCCTGCTGCCGCTCCTCTTCTCGTTGCCTGGCATGCGCAACCCCCGTTTGTACTCCTGTGGTGAATCTTCATCAGCGAAGACCGATAAGCGAAAGATAGCGATGATCGCACCCTGGCCGGTATTACTCATAGAAGCGGCGATTTCCGCATCCAGCGGACACTGAAGCTGATTCTGTACAGGAGGGGTGATTCACGGCAAGGGTCGATTCGATCTAAAAAATCGCGAAAAACGAAAATTCTTAGCCCGTACGGTTGACGTAGAGGATCGCGTCCATGACATCGCGCAGGCTGGTGGTCGGGTCGGCGACGACGATCCCCGCCTGCCGGCGGGCCTCCAGCCGCTTGACGCGCCAGGCGGTGAGGGTCGGCTCGATCAGCGCCCAGCGGGCGTCGGACAGGTCAGACGGGTAGGGGCGGCGTGGGGTCACCCCACCGTGGTAGCCGATCTCGGGGAGAAGGCAAGCATCGCAGGATCGGGCGCGTCCATCCAACCCCGAGATCAGACGGAAACCAGGCCAGATATCGGGGCAATCTCTCGCCATGCTGAGGGTGCAGCCGCCCTCCAAAGGCCGTGATCCACACGATCCGCCCCTACCGCTCGGACGTCAGACCCCACCCTCAAGTAATCACGACAGCATGATCGACTAGCCCATTTACATGCAGAAAGTGCCCCTGAACTGGGAAAATCAAAGCGACCAAGCATTTGATCTGACCAGTTCGAGGAGCACTTTCCAGGTGTCCGGTCTTACCTCGTGGTCCCACGACCTCGCCGTCGAAATCGACGGACATGGCGTGGTCAACCACGCCGGAACGGCCGTACTTCGACTGTTCGCCGATGGCACCGGGCTGACCGGACGCCTGTCCAGGGCGCTGCGCCGCCGCGGCTTCGAACCGATCCACGATCGCGGACGGGTCTTGACAGACACCGCCGTAATGATCGCTGACGGTGGGCGGGTGCTGTCGGATCTGGCCACCCTGCGCGACCAGGGGGAACTGTTCGGGCCAATCGCCTCCGACCCGACCCCGCGCCGCGCGCTGACCGAGATCGATCCCCTGGCCCTGGACCGGATCGCCGCCGCCCGCGCCGCCGTACGCCGCCAGGTATGGCAGTTGATCGCAGCCCGGCACGGCGGCATCCCCACCTCCCGCGTCGCCGACCGTGACCTGGGCAAACAGATTGTCATCCGGCTGGACGCAACCGTCATCGCCAGTCATTCCGACAAAGAAGGCGCCGCGGCCAACTTCAAGGGGTACGGCCACCACCCTCTCGCGTCCTTCTGCGACAACACCGGCGAAGCCCTCGTCGTCAAGCTCCGCCCCGGCACCGCCGGCAGCAATACCGCCCGCGACCACATCGACGTCACCGACGCCTCGATCGCCCAGATCCCCTGGCCGTACCGGCGCAACCTCCTGATCACCACCGACGGCGCAGGCGCCACCCACGACTTCATCGACCACCTGCACGACCTGGCCCACCGCCGCGGCCGGCATCTGGACTACTCCATCGGCTGGGAGCTGGGCGAACGCGAACAGAACGCGATCCGCCTGCTGCCCGAAGACGCCTGGCAGCACGTCATCGATGCCGATGGCAAGGCGCGCGACCTCGACGACGCCGGTGTCGTCGAACTCACCGGGCTGCTCCGCCGCAGCGTCGGCGGCGACCAACTGACCGGCTGGCCCGCCGACATGCGAGTCATCTGCCGCCGTGAACGGCCCGGCAGCGGCGCTCAGTTGTCGCTGTTGGAGGAGGCAGACGGGTGGCGATACAGCCTGTTCGTCACCAACACCCCCGGCCGTCAGCTCGACTTCCTCGAAGCCCGCCACCGCGTCCACGCCCACGTCGAGGACCGCATCCGGAATGGAAAATCCACCGGGCTCGGTCACCTGCCCAGCACGTCCATGCAGGTCAACACCGCATGGTGTGTCGCCGCCGCGATCGCCACTGACCTGTTGTGCTGGCTACGGCTGCTGTGCCTGACCGGGACCATGGCCCACGCCGAAACTAAAACACTGCGCTACCGGCTCCTGCACACCGCTGTCCGGCTGGTGCGCGGCCAGCGCAAACGCAAGATCAAGATTCCGGAGACCTGGCCCTGGGCCGACGACCTGCTCGCCTTGGCCCCGCCAGGCTGACACGCAACCTGCCCCTTGCCCCCAACCCCCGGAGGAGCCCTCCATGTCGGCCCGTGGAACCGACGCCCACCCGACGCGACAGCCGGGCGGACACGCTGCCCCGCAGCTTGAAAACATGATCGACAAGATGGCCGAAGATCGGCTTCACGCCAACAAGACGCGCTCACGCCTCACACGTGACTGATCAAGGCCACCAAACCTGGCCAATGATTCGTGAGACGCTCTCTGAGGCGGTAAATCGGGTGACTTTGCCAGGGCCTGACCGGGTATGGCTGTCGGCCGGGGTGATCCCGGTCCGGAACGGCGACGGTGCGAGGACTACGTGGATCAGATTCTTGGCGACCTAGAAGAACTCGGATTTATCCTTGGCTTCGCCAATATAGTGCAAATTCGAACCTGCGGTCCCGGTAGGACGGCTCGGCATTCGTAAGACTGACGCTATGACCTGCGTATCCGTCGTGATCCCATGTTACCGATCAGTGCAGACACTTCCGACATTGGTGGATCGCCTCCTTGTCGTTCTGCCGACCGTCGCCTCCCTGTTTGAGGTCGTACTTGTCGTCGACGGTTCACCAGACAACACGTGGGAAGTCGCTCAAGAGCTTGCCGATCGGCATGAAACAGTCCGTGCGCTGCTGCTGGCCCGAAACTACGGACAGCACAACGCTCTTGTCGCCGGCATCCGCTGCGCTCGCTACGACATCGTGGTGACCATGGACGATGATCTCCAGCATCCACCAGAAGAGATTCCCAAACTCCTGGCAGGTCTCCGGCCTGAGCTCGACATCGTTTATGCAGTCCCACACACTGGGACACACGGATTTGTACGTGATCTAGCCTCGAAGTCGCTCAAAATTGGACTCTCTGGGCGGTTCGGCGGGGAAAACAGTCAAGATATTTGCGCGTTTCGTGCCTTCCGTAGTTTTCTGCGCGAATCATTGGACGGAGTCACAGGGCCGTACACCCAAATCGATATCGCATTTTCATGGGCGACCACGCGAGTCGGGACCGTCCGGGTGAATATGGAACACCGATCCGTTGGGAACTCCAATTACACTGTTCCGATGCTCGTTCGCCACGCGGTCGATGTACTGGTTGCGTACAGCACTATTCCGCTTCGCTTGGTCACCTATTTCGGATTGTTGGCGGGCGCTATCGGAACCATCCTTCTCGCGGTCTTTCTTTGGAAGTACTGGTGTGGAGATACCACGGTTAAAGGATTCACGTCGACGGCCTCCATGATTTCGCTCTTCGCCTCTGCCCAGATGGTTGCCCTTGGAGTCATCGGAGAATATCTCGGCAGGATTCATATGGAACGCATGGGGCGCCCAACGTACATCATTCGCGAACGGTCTGAAAGTCATGCTCCAAGCCTGTCGGTGACTCCTGATGTGAGCAGGGAAACTGTCATCCATCCGGGAGCCGGTATTCACGAACGATAGTCCCTAGGGGTTTCTCTGAGGGATTCATGCGAAGTTCGAACAAGTCGAAAGTGTAGGGCGCATGAAACGGGTTGCGATAGTTCAATCAAACTATATTCCATGGAAGGGATACTTTGACCTAATCGCCGGCGTTGACGAGTTCATCCTCCTCGACGAAGTGCAATACACTGACAGGGATTGGCGTAATCGTAACCGTATAAAGACGGCGACGGGTCTCAGGTGGCTCTCGATTCCGCTCAAGCGCGGTCCTCGGAGTCGGCTGATCAACGAAGTGACCATCACCGACCCGAACTGGAGCGTCGTGCACTGGCGAGTCCTCACGCAGGCCTACCGGAGGGCTCCCTATTTTGACGAGTTCGCATCGGCCCTGGAAAGACTTTACCGCGGATGTGGAAGTGACAGGCTGTCTGAAATAAACAAGCACTTCCTCGATGGGCTCTGTTTGATCCTTGGTATTGAGGCCAATCTGCGCTGGTCCACCGACTATGAAACGACAGGATCCAAGACAGAGCGCCTCGTCGATCTGTGCCAGAAGGCGGGCGCCTGCCAATATGTCACTGGTCCGGCTGCGCGGGCTTACCTCGATGAAGGCCTCTTCCGGAGAGCGGAAATCGAGGTTCGATGGTTCGACTACTCAGGCTACCCCGAATATCCACAGCTCCATCCGCCGTTCGACCACCGGGTGAGCATCCTTGATCTCATCTTCAACACGGGGCCGAACGCTGCCGAACATCTAAAGATCACTAATTTCGGGGGTGCATTACGATGAGTGCCGATTCGATCCTGAGCGAGTCGAATGTTGCTTCACCCGGAAGGCCGCGGCGTACTGCTGTCTCCGTGGTATGGCAGAGGCCGTGATAAAACTGGCGACCGAGATCGAGAAGTCGGTCATTCATGTACTGCATTCGTAAGGTAAGCACTCCCTGGTTCCGGCCCGCTGGATCTGACCCGAGGATGACGCTGACAGTGGGCTGCATCACGCGCGAGCAGTCTTCGGCTCCGGAACCTGATGAATGCTTACCGGATATCAGTGGAGTCAGCATCGGCTGACGCATCTCGACTCGTATTCTGTCATGTCGATATCACGTGATCGACTCCGAAAGAGGCTCGTGGACTCTCCTCTACGACGATGTTCTGCGGTTCGCGCCCGTCTAGCGACTGCCCGAACCGATCCGTCAGGCCGACCACTTCTCACGTCGGCGCCGCTGGAACCGCTCTGCCACGAGGCTTGCGCAGGCCGTATGAAAGGAAGGTCATGAAGGTCAAACTGAGGCCGGTCCGAGAGGAAGATCTGGACGTCTTCGAGGCGGAACGGGCTACCCCGGAGCGCAGAGGCGAGCTCCAGTGGTACGGACACCGCTCTTCTCACGGGCTGCGCCAAGAGTTCGCCGAGAACGGATTCCTCGGTGCTGACTCCGGCCGACTCACCATCGACGTCGACGAGGATGCAGCCGGATGGGTGGTGTGGTGGATGACCGCCTGGGGACCAGACTCTACGTGCTGGTGCTGGGCGATGGGCATCTGCGTCTTCTCCGGCTTCCGCCGCAAGGGAATCGGAACACTGGCTCAGCGCCAGCTTGTGGATTACTTGTTCGCCCACACGCGGGCCGAGCGCATCCAGTCCTTCACCGACATCGCCAACTACGGCGAGCAACGCGCTCTGGAGAAGATCGGGTTCGAACGCGAGGGGATCCTGCGCCGTGCCCAATGGCGGGATGGCGGCTGGCACGACCAGATCCTCTATTCGGTGCTGCGCCCTTGACATCCTCCCCTCCCCGAAGGGAGGGGAGTTCCCACGGCCACCCATGAATGCTTGCCGATTTTCGTCCACGCCGGATGGCCAAGGAGGCAAACGTGGCTTGATGCGGCATCAGCAGGTTGAACAGGCGGTGCCGGCTTTGCTCTGCCCGGATTCAGGCGGGTGCGCATTCTCCAGACGATCGGGGGCGGTGTGCTCTCACGATGAGGGAGACTCCAGGGAGCGACTTGAGCGGCAGGTACCTCTCAGCCGCGATGATGGCGCCAAGGCCCATGTTGGCCAGATATGGCATTTCCGTGACGTCGGACCCGGAGATGCGTCTCCTGCGCCAGGCGACGACCGGTCTCAGCAAGACGTTCCAGCTCCACATACGGTCGATGATCAGGCCTTCCCCGGTCAGCAGGGAGTTCAAGCCATCCCGTGTGTACCGACGGACATGGCAGGATGCCACGTCGTGTGCTGACCACAGAGCCATGTCGCATGGGACCGTGATCAGCGCCGTTCCGCCAGGTTGGAGCACACGTACGAGCTCGCGGACGGCTTTGTGGTCCTCCTCGATGTGCTCCAGCACGTCGAATGCCAAGACGAGGTCGAATCGCATGTCGGGCAGAGGTAGATCCCGCGCGTCGGCATGGACTGCCTGCAGGCCACGCTCGCGGGCAAGCTCTACCGCGGTTTCGGAGTAGTCCGCGGCCAACGCGTCCCACCCGTACTCGATGAGCACGCGGGTATTGCCGCCCCCTGCCGCACCGATGTCGAGCGCTCTGCCGGGCGTACTGATTCGACGGAGCTCACGCGCGAGGATGGCACGTCGCTCGCGATACCACCAGTGCCGGTCTTCCACCTCGACCGTGCGACGAATCTGAGTGGCCTCCATGACATACACCCTTCTAGGAGCTATACATGCGCGGAAAGTAGTTGCGATCTCATCATGTGTGCTTGCGAATCCAAGGCGCCCCACAACCTGGGAGGCATGACCAGTGCCCCGAAACCGCTGTTGGAGCGTTCGGTGAACTGCGGTACTCCAGCGATCACCGATCGGTTTTCTTCAGTCGACGCCACCAGTCCTGGTGATCGCGGTACCACCGCACGACTTGGTCGAGTCCTGCATCGAAGTCAATGCGGGGTTCGTAGCCGATCGCCTCGATCTTGCTGCTGTCCAGGGAGTAACGCTGATCGTGTCCGAGTCTGTCCGGCACCTGTGCGACACAGCAGTGATCGCACATAGTGGGAGCCGATGAATCCAGCGCCACCTGGAACAAGGATTTTCATGCCCGCACCTGAATCTTGCTGTGGTCGCCGACCATGAGTTGATGCGTGTTGGGCACTCCTCTGGCCCGGCTGACCTCGACGTTTCGGCCGATCAGGGAGTACGTGAGCCCTGAGACGCCTCTGATGGTGGACTCTCCCAGAACTATGCTGTATTGCACATCGGCGTCCTCCAGCACGCAGCCCTCGCCGATTGAGGTGTAGGGACCGATGTACGAACCGTTGATCTTGCTGTGGGCCCCGACAACCGCAGGCCCTCGGATCACCGAGTTCTCTACCACCGCCCCGGGCTCGATGACAACGCGTCCCGTTATCTCCGAGAACCCGTCAACGGTTCCCCGGATGTCTGGTTCGATTGCCTCCAAGACGATGCGATTACACTCCAGCATGTCCTGCAGACGCCCGGTATCCCTCCAGTAGCCGCTGACGAAGTGCGAACGGACGCGACCACCGTTGTCAATGAGCCATTTGATCGCATCCGTGATCTCTAGCTCGCCCCGGGCGGAAGGCGTGATCGCCCGGACGGCCTCATGAATGGCCGGAGAGAACGTGTAGACCCCCACGATCGCGAGATCGCTACGCGGGTGCTCCGGCTTCTCTTCCAGCCCGATGATCTCGCCGTCCGGCCCAAGTTCGGCGACTCCGTAGAATTGTGGTTCGGCGACTTTGGTGAGCAGGATCTGGGCGTCATTGTCAGCTTCACGGAAGGCATCTACCAGGCCAGCGATGCCGCCTACCAGGAAGTTGTCACCCAGGTACATCACGAATGGCTCATCGGCGAGGAACTCTCGGGCGATCAGGACACAGTGCGCAAGCCCAAGAGGAGCGTCCTGGGGGATGTAGGTCACGTCGAGGCCGAACTTCGAACCGTCCCCGACCGCTTCCTGAACCTCGCGAGCCGTGTCGCCGACGATGATTCCGACGCTGCTGATGTCCGCGTCCCGTATCGCTTCGAGTCCGTAATAGAGCACCGGTTTGTTGGCGACGGGGACCAGCTGCTTCGCCGAGGTGTGGGTCAGCGGGCGCAGCCTCGTTCCCTTGCCACCCGCTAGAACGAGTGCCTTCATGGTCCTTGAGTCCTTCCACGAAGAATGCTTGGCCGCAGCACGGTATGTCCGCTCAAATTTACGCGTAGCTCCAATTAGCGGCTCGTCGCCGTCCTTCGTTTTTGTCGAAGAGCGTGTGACATGTTGCCAAGACTAGACTTTTCCGCGATCAGGAAACGTCCATGTTCGATGTATGGCATAGCCTAGCGGTGGACTCGCGATTATTATCAGACCTTGCGCTACCATAATCGGAATACCAGCGAATTCAACCAAAATCGGGACACCGATAACAGATGCCGCCAGGAAGCTCAATCCGACCACGTAGAACCGCAGATAACCCGTAATCCACGATTCCCTGGAAACACGGAAGACCACCAGCCTGTACCAGGGATAGACGATGATCGAGGTGATCAAGTGGCTGACCACAAGTAGGGAAAGATAAGGAACCTCGTCTTTGGCGACAAGCAATCCCAGGCCAAGGAGAACGTAATAGACTGCAGCCGTCATGGCGCCGGCCAGTAGATATGTGATGCGTTGTCCCCCAAGCGCCGCGATCAGAGCTCGCCGCCAAAAATGTGAATTCCTGTCGCGGACGATTTGGTTTTCGACTTCAACCATATGGCAGTCACTCCGGACGATGATCAGGTGGCGGGATCAAACGAATCGTGACCGACTACCGGAAACTAATCGGTTGTTAATGTCAGGGGCGATGGTCATTCCGTGTTACCGCCTGAACGGACTCTTTCGGTGCTGGTGACCCGGCTCATGTCGGTCGTCGCGACCGGACGTGTCCGCCCATCATGAGGGGATCCTCGTTGTCGGCGGAGGTTCGGACGATACCCGGAAGGCAGCCGCTGACCTGGAGCCGACGCCGGCGGTGATTTCTGGGTCTGTACGGCTCGCGCCTCGATCACGTCACACATCATCAACTCACCCTGTAGGTCTGGACGGCGTCGATCACGTGTGTCATGTCGGCCTCATCCAGGTCGGCGAAGAGCGGAAGTCGTACGAGGCGATCTGCGACATCCTCCGTTACTGGGCATCCGCCCGAAGCCACCCGCCCATACCGCACGCCCGCGGGGGCGGTGTGCAACGGCTGGTAATGGAATGTCGCCTGCACACCTCTGCTCGAAAGATGGCTGATGAACGCCTGGCGGTTCTCCAGATCTGGGAGCAGTAGATAGTACAGATGTGCGGGATGCGCGCAGCCGTCCGGGATCATCGGCTGAGAGACCCCGTTCTTCGTCGCCCAGTCCGCCAGTTCCTTGTGATACCCGTGCCACGCGGTGTGACGCCGGAACTGAATCTTTTCGAAAGATTCCAGCTGGGAGGTCAGCTGTGCGGCGAGAACATCGGATGGCAGGTAGCTTGAGCCAATGTCGATCCACCGGTACTTGTCCACCTGACCCCGGAAGAACCGACTGCGGTCGGTGCCCTTCTCTCGGATGATTTCGGCCCGCGCAACGAGACCGGCATCGTTCAGGAGCAACGCGCCGCCCTCTCCGCACTGGACGTTCTTCGTTTCGTGGAAGCTCTGCGTGGACATGCATCCGAACGACCCCAGGGGCCGGCCCTGGTAGAACCCGCCCAGTCCGTGGGCGTTGTCCTCAACGAGAGCCAGGCCGTGCCGTTCCGTGAGTTCGCCGATGATCTCCATTGCGCAGCCGACACCCGCGTAGTGAACGACCACGATGGCCCGCGTGCGATCGGTGATCGCGGCCTCGATCAGGCGTTCATCCACGTTCAGGGTGTCGGGCCTGCAGTCGACGAATACGGGCACAGCCCCGCGTAGGGCGTAGGCGTTGGCCGCCGACATGAAAGTGAACGACGGCATGATCACCTCGTCGCCGGGCCTCAGATCCAGCAGGATCGCCGACATCTCCAGCGCATGCGTGCAAGAGGTAGTCAGCAGCGCATGGTTTGACCCGGTCATCTCCCTGAGAAGTCTGGCGGCCCGGTGGGTGAACGGCCCGTCTCCGGAGGTGGATCCTTGGCGTACGGCCTCCGTGAGGTAATTGAGCTCATTTTCCGAGATATGTGTTCGATTGAAGGGAATCGTCTTCAGTTCGGTTGGACTCACCGCCGCAGTGAACAACGAACCGACCTGTCGCCACACATTGCGCCCTCATTCCATTGGGAAACCATTGAGCAAGTTTTGCCCTTATGTGCTCAGGCCGATTTCGGACTTTTATCCCTTTTATTCTTTGCGGTGGTGTGGCTGGTTCTCCCGAGGTCGCTCCGGATGTCAGCTTCCACGGCCCGCGGGAGGTTCGAGGGGACCCCTTCGCGGGGGCTGTCCTCCGTCCTTCGGCGGACTTCCCTCGCCGGTCATGCCGCCGGCGACGCCATCAAGCCGGAGCCCAGCGCCCAGCGTCCATGCCGGACGCTGGGCGCTGGGCTCTGGGAAGCACTCCCCGATGCCGTACCGGCCGCCGTAGGTGTGTGGTCGTGGTCAGCGGCCGAGATGGTCTCAGTCGTCGCATCGGCCCGTTCGGGCCGATCCACGAGAAACTACGGTCGGCGCCACGGGCAATCCCACGAATGATTGAATAAGCCCTCAGCGCGGTAGGGCGCGGATCCGTCTTTAGTAACGAGTCGGCATGATAATGATCTATGACTGTAGTATTAGTTGCTTTCGAACATCACATCGACCCAGTAGTTAGTGGATTTATAGGTGATCGTCGGGAAAGTATTCACCGGACTGTAGCTGTATACGCCGTTGCCGCCTTCTTCGCCGTCTGCGAGTGCGGTGAGCGGGCCGTTCGTGTACTGCGAAGTGAAGTATGGCCTTGTCACTGAATAACGTCCGGTCGTGTAATAGGAGGCGACATAGGTGGTGTTGGCGGTGATCGGAATCGGTGTTGCGAAGTTCACTTTCTGCCAGCCGGACGCGGTCTCATTGGTGAAGGTCGCGGAGGTGAGCAGAGCGCCGTTGCTGGTCCACAGGCTTCCGATATGGGTCCCGATGTTCTGGGGGCCTTTGTAGAATCGAATGCCCGTGATGACTCCATCCACAGCGGATCTGAATTTTACGCCGACCGCGGCGTCCTGGGAGTCAGATTGAGATTGGACCGCCGGGGTAGCCGTGCTATCCCACAGACTGGTTGACGGCTTGAACACCACATCGACCCAGTAATTAGTGGCTTGGTAGGTGTTTGTCGGGAAAGTGTTCGCTGTGCTGTAGCTGAATACGCCGTTGCCGCCTTCTTCACCGTCTGCGAGTGCGGTGAGCGGGCCGTTCGTGTACTGCGAAGTGAAGTATGGCCTTGTCACTGAATAATACCCGGACGTGCGGTAGGAGGCGACATAGGTGGTGTTGGCGGTGATCGGAATCGGTGTTGCGAAGTTCACTTGCTGCCAGCCGGACGCGGTCTCATTGGTGAAGGTCGCGGAGGCGAGTAGAGCACCGTTGCTGGTCCACAGGCTTCCGATGTGGGTCCCGATGTTCTGGGGGCCCTTGTAGAATCGAATACCGGTGATGATTCCATCCACAGCGGATCTGAATTTTACGCCGACCACGACGTTCTGGGAGTCGGGTTGAGATTGGACCGCCGGGGTAGCCGTGTTATCCCACAGACTTTCTGACACAGACTGGGTCAGTTTGGGTGATGTGCTCGGGGCGAAGTGGATCACGTTCTCATGATCGAAGGTGTCCCCACCCAGGTAGACGGCGGTGATCTGGTGATCTCCTGGGGAGAGGTTTGAGGTCGTGAACGTGGCGGGGCCCAGGCTGCTGTGGTTACTCGAGCCGATGATGGTCGAGCCGTCCTTGAAGACCACTTCACCGGCGGGAATGACCGGGCCGGTGTTCGCCTTCACCGTGGCGATGAAGGTGATCGGTTCCCCCACCCCGGCGGGGTTGGGTGATGAGGTCAGGGTTGTGGTGGTCGGTGGGTCGTTCGGCACGGTGATGCGGGTGGCCGGCACGCTGGCGGTGCCCTGGGTGCTGACCGTGCCGTTGAGGGCGAAGACACGGCCGAAGACGGCCGCGCCGGTGTTTACCGTGACCGAGTTCTGCGCCAGGACGTTTCCGCGGAAGGTGCAGTACGTGCCCAGGGTCGCGTTGCCGCTGACCTGCCAGAAGAGGTTGTTCGCCTGCGCGCCCCGAAGGAGGGCGATGTTGCTGACGTTCGCCGTGGTCAGGGTGGACGCCTGGAAGATGAAGACGGCGTCCGGGTCGCCCTGGGCGTCGAGGGTGAGCGTGCCGCTTATCGCGAAGGTTCCGTTGGAGGAGTTGTAGACGCCCGGGGTCTTGGTCGTGCCGCCGAGCTGCGGGGACACGGTGGCGTCGGGCGTCCGCCCGGCGACGTCGTTGTAGGCGGCGACCAGGTCGGCCTTGGCCTGTGCCGCGGTGGCGTCGGTCGCGTGTACGGTTCCCGACACGGTGCCGGGAGGGAAGCCGACCACTGAGGAACCCGGGCTCACCCCGAGGTCCCCGGTGATTGAGGTGAGGTTCGTGTTGACAACGGCGGTTCCGGCCAGCGTTCCGAAAGGCGCGGCACTGCCGATGCTCACGGGCAGCGCCGCGTTCGCGCTGCCTGGCATTCCGGCGACCACGCCCATCACAAGGGCAGCGGTGAGAGACGCTCTCAGCCAGGAACGAATGAAATTTCGCGGAAGAACTTGAGAGTAACTGGCATTGATCGTAGGCGCGGTAGTTTTCCGTGCGGGTTCCGCACGGCGATTAACCGTTTCTGGATCCGTCAGAAGCTGTTGGGCAGTCGTTTCGTGCTTCATTTCTTCCGACGCAACCGTATCGGCTGTTTGATCAAACGCGTCGCGATAGGGATTGGACATGCGACACAACTCCTCGCTGACTTTGTGCTGTGCCAGGCGTTTGGTCTGGCCCGTAATCTGGAACTTGTTATGTTAACCTTTCGACATTCGTCTTGATTCTGTCTGGTTTGTCGTATTTGTCGCACAAGATGTCGAAAGGTAAGTGGCGAGAAATATCACCTGAATGTTGTCATACTGATGGAAGATGCCATGTCATACGCTGACGACTGTGCCTCGGAGGGGACGCACGCGGGTCTCTGGGAGATCAGAAAAGACGTATTTTAATACGTTATTAGAATAAAATTTACTTGTGCGTACTACTGGATACTCCTTGCTTTATATTGTGAAAATAGTTTCCGTTCTCTGTAGATGATCATTTCTTTGAGCTGAGTGGCAGGTTCGAAATCCGTTCGCGTTCATTAGGCGTGACCTAGGTGTCAACGATATAGATATATAACGGCATATATTCGTATTTCGATTAGTTTGTGACGTCTGGATGATGCGGTCACGTTATCGGCAGTCGTCTCAACGCGCTCGCCCACATCGCGCCAAACTCGATCAGGAGACGACACGCCCAGGTCGCAGCCGAATCGATGTTGTGAGAACTCCGGGCTCCTACAGTCGGGGTCATATCTCATCTCGAAGTGACGGGGGTCCTGACATGGGAGAGAAGCTGGTCGTTGTCGGCCAGGGTTACGTCGGCCTGCCTCTGGCGATGCGCGCGGTCGGCGCGGGGTTCGACGTGGTGGGGATCGATCTGGACGAGTGGCGGGTCAAGCGGCTCAACGCCGCCGAGTCCTATGTCGAGGACGTCGGCGACGACCTGCTGGCCGCCGCCCATCGTTCCGGCCGTTACCGGGCCAGCGCCGACTACGCCGACGCGGAGGCGTTCGACGTCTGCGTGATAACGGTGCCGACGCCTCTGCGCGAAGGTGTTCCCGATCTCCGCCACATCGGCTCGGCCGGCCGGTCCCTCGCCCCGCTGGTACGGCGAGGCGCGACGGTGATCCTGGAGTCCACCACGTATCCCGGGACCACCGAGGAGTATCTCCGGCCCCTGCTGGAGGAGGGTTCGGGGCTGCAGTCGCCGGAGGACTTCTTCCTGGGCTACAGCCCGGAACGGATCGACCCGGGCAATTCCCTGTGGCGTCTGGAGAACACGCCGAAGGTCGTCTCCGGGATCGACGAGACATCCCTGAGGAGGATCCGGACGTTCTACGGGCGGATCGTGCAGGAGGTCGTCCCGGTCTCCTCGCTGCAGGTGGCCGAGCTGTGCAAGCTTCTGGAGAACACCTTCAGGCATGTCAACATCGCGCTGGTGAACGAGCTTTCGATCTTCGCGCAGCAGCTCGGCATCGACGTCTGGGAGGCCATCGACGCCGCCTCGACCAAGCCGTTCGGCTACCTGCGCTTCACCCCCGGGCCCGGCGTCGGCGGTCACTGCCTGCCGATCGACCCGTCGTACCTGTCGTGGAAGGTCAAGCGCAGCCTGGGGCACAACTTCCGGTTCGTGGAGCTGGCCAACGACATCAACGACCACATGCCGGAGCACGTCGTGCACCGGGTCGGCCTCGCGCTGAATCGCCTGCGCAAGCCGGTCAACGGCAGCCGGGTGCTCGCGCTCGGCCTCGCGTACAAGAAGAACGCCGGAGACTGCCGCGAGTCGCCCGCGATAGACGTGGTCAGGGGCCTGCGCAAGCTGGGCGCGGACGTACGGGCCGCGGACCCGCATGTGGACTGCTTCCTGCTGCCGGAAGGCGTCGAGATCGTCGCCTTCTCGGAGCGGGAACTGGCGGCGGCGGACGTGGTGCTGATCCTCACCGACCACGACCGCTTCGACTACGAGCTCGTCCAGCGGGCGAGCGCCTTCGTCCTCGACACCCGGAACCGGTGCCGCGGGCCCAATGTCGAGAGGCTGTGACCCGCCTCGCCCCGCCGCGCGCCTTCCCTAAGACGGCGCGTCGGCGGCGCGGGGAATCTCGGTCCCCAAACGGGCCGAGAGGAGGTCGACGACGGTGACCCCGCCGGACTCCGCGGGGCTAAGACTTCATGACGCGGGCGATCAACTCCTCCACCTGGCTGTTGAGTTTGGCGCCTCGCGGCCACCCGGCGTAGTGGGTGAGGAAGATGACGATCTCGCGTAACTCGTCGGGGGTGAGGTCGCCGGTCCGTAGCGCCGCGTCCAGTTGGAGCCCGACGACGTCGTCCATGCCCTGTCCGACGAGCAAGCCGACCAGCAGCAGCCGCCGGTCGCGGGTCGAGATCCCCTCCCTGGACCACACCTCGGCGAACAGGTGCTCGACGGTCATCCCGAAGAAGTCGCCCGGCCCGTCCCCGACGTGATCCCAGCCGTAGACCTGTTTCATGATCTCCAATCCGCGCTTCCGGCGGTCAGGAGTGGTGTCATCCGTGTGATCGCTCATGGGGCACTCCGAGTCCGTCGGCCAGCTGTTCCAGGGCGAGGGCGGCCAGGGGGGTCTCCACCCCTCTGGCCCGTGCCAGTTCCAGTGCGAGGGTAAGGTCTTTCTCCCCCAGAGTCCTAACATGTAGCAATATGTCGTACCAGGGATCGTCCGGCGTTACAGGTCCCATCGTCTTCCTCAACATGATCGCCCCTGGGCCGCCGGTGATCGCGTCCGAGTGCTTGACGGCCCGCGCCGGCGCCTTCAGTGAGATCCTGCATGACTCGGCTGGCCGCTGCGCCTCCGCCGCCGCGGCGAACGACGCGAAGTGCAGCAGGTTGCGCGCCGGCTTCGCCCTGGTGCCGGCCCCGGCGGGGCCGACGTGCAGCACCAGCTCCGCCCAGCACCCGAACGGCTCCTCGCACCGCTCGACCGCCTCCTGCGCGCACGCCTCGGCCCTGATGTCGTGCACGAGCAGCCCGCCGGGCCGGCCGGCCAGGTGCGTGGCCATCGGCACGCCCATCTGCCCCAGCCCGATGAATCCGAGTCTCAACGGAGAACCCCCTCGTTGATTCGAAGGTCACACGATCGGGGTTGCGTCCACGTTGCGCCGCTCATGACCGGATCACCTGCCCGTCGTCCACGTTGAAGATCTGCCCGGTGATCCAGCCCGCCTCCTCCGACAGCAGGAACAGGCACATCCCCGTCAGGTCCTCGGGCCGGCCGAGCCGCTTGAGTGCCAGGTCACCGACCATCTGCTTGCGGTAGCCCTCGGGGACCACCGTCCGGGTGGCCTCGGTGTCGGTGGCGCCGGAGATCCGTTCGTAGACACGGAGCCCGATGCGGGCACGCAGCCGGAGGACGTTGGGCTCGTCGGCGAGCATCGCGGTGATGCCCCGGGCGCGCGGCACCGTACGGGTGCGGGAAAGTCGTGATAATCGGGGTATGCGGTTCGACGTTCTCGGCCCCACCCGGATCCGGCTCGATGATGGGCGCGCGGTCGTCGTGGGCGGGTCGCGGATGCGCGCGCTGCTCGTGATGCTCCTGCTCGACGTGGGAAAGGTCGTGACCACCGAACGGCTGATCGGCGGCCTGTACGGCGCCGATCCGCCCGCGGGCGTCGCCAATGCCCTGCAGTCGCAGGTCTCGCGGCTGCGCAGGGCACTCGGTGCCCAGGAAGTGATCGAGTTCCACCCGGCGGGCTACCGGCTCGTGGCCGGCGCCGATGCCGTCGACGCCCACCGCTTCGAGCGGCTCGCCGCCGAAGGCCGGCGTCTCCTGGCCTGCGGCGACCACGGGCGGGCGGTCGAACCGCTGGGCGAGGCGCTCTCGCTGTGGCGCGGGCCCGTGCTCGCCGACGTGGCGGAGTTCCCGTTCGCCCAGGCACCCTCGGCCAGGCTGGAGGAGCTCCGGCTCGACTGCGTGGAGGATCGCCTGCAGGCCGAGCTGGAACTGGGCCGCCATCGTGAGCTGGTGGCCGAGCTACAGGAGCTGACCGCCGCACATCCCCTCAGAGAGCGGCTGTACGGGCAGCTGATGCGCGCCCTGTACGGCTCGGGCCGGCAGGTCGAGGCGCTGGAGGCCTACGACAGGGCCAGACGGATCCTCGGTGAGGAGTTCGGCGTGGACCCGTCGGCGGAGCTGGCCGCCGTGCACCTGGCGGTGCTCAGGGCCGATCCCGAACTGACCGGTGCCCCCGCCGCCGATGCCCCACCCCTCCGGTCGGGTCTGCGGGCCCCGCTGACCAGCTTCGTCGGCAGGGAAGGCGAGATGTCCGAGCTCCGCGCGCTGCTCGGTGAGGCGAGACTGGTCACCCTGGTCGGCCCCGGCGGCGCGGGCAAGACCAGGTTGGCCGGTGAGGTCGCCGCCGGGGAGCAGGGGGAGGTGTGCTTCGTGGAGCTGGCCCCCGTCTTCGACGGCGGGGAGGTGGCCCAGGCAGTCCTCGGGGCGATGGGGGTCCGCGACGCCCGGCTGTTCCCCGGCCCCGGCCGGCCGGGGCCCACCCCCCTCGCCAGGCTGGTCGCGGTGCTGGCCGACCGTCCGCTGCTGCTCGTCCTGGACAACTGCGAGCACCTGGTGGCGGAGGCCGCCGAGCTCGCCGACCGCCTGCTCGCCGCCTGCCCGGCGCTGCGCGTCCTGGCCACCAGCAGGGAGGCGCTCGGCATCACCGGGGAGGTGATCCACCCGGTCGCGCCGCTGCCGGTGCCGAGGGCCGGCACAGTTGCCGGGGAGGCCACGGCCTACCCGGCCGTGCGACTCCTCGCCGACAGGGCGGCCGCCGTGTGCCCCGGTTTCCGTGTCGACGACACCAACGTCGAGCAGGTGCTGGACATCTGCCGGGCACTGGACGGCCTGCCCCTCGCTCTGGAGTTGGCCGCGGCACGCCTGCGCTCCCTGCCGGTGACCGAGGTGGCCTCCCGGCTGGGCGACCGGTTCCGGCTGCTGTCGCGTGGCAGTCGCACCGCGCTGCCCCGGCACCAGACGCTGCGCGCCGTGGTCGCCTGGAGCTGGGACCTGCTCGACGACGACGAGCGGTCGCTGGCCGGGCGGCTGACCGTCTTCGTGGGTGGCGCGACGCTGGAGGCGGTCGGGCGGGTGTGCGGGCTGCCGGAGGCCGAGGCCGTCGACCTGCTGAGCTCCCTGGCGGAGAAGTCGCTCATCGAGCGGGTGGGCGGGCGCTACCGCATGTTGGAGACCATCCGCGCGTATTGCGCGGAACGGCTGGCCGAGACCGGCGAGACCGAGGTGCGCCGCGAGGCGCATGCCTCGTACTACACGGATCTGGCGGCCACGGCGGACCGCCGGCTGCGCGGCGCCGGGCAGTTGGAGTGGTTGCGAAGGCTGGACGAGGAGCGCGACGACCTGCACGCCGCGCTGCGCTGGGCCGTCGACACCGGCAGGACCGGGCAGGGGCTGCGCCTGCTGGCCGGGCTCGCCATGTACTGGTGGATGCGGGGCCGCCGCTGGGAGGGCGCGAGCCTGGCCACCGACCTGCTCGGTGTGATCGGGCCGGCCCCGGTGGAGGGACTGGAGGAGGAGTACGCCATCTGCGTGCTCGTCGCCTTTGGTGGCGAGTCGCGGTCGCCCCGGCTGCTGGTCCTGCTGGAGGCGGCCGCACCGCTCGTCCCGGCGATCGACCAGCCGTACCGGTGGCCGTTTCTGGCCATGCTGCAGGCGATGTTCACCGGCCCGGTCGCGGACCTCCGCTCCCACCGGCCGCGGATCCCGGCCATCGCCGATCCGTGGGTCCGGGCTCTGTCCCACTTCGGCTGCGGCTACTTGCAGCTGTACGACGGCGACGCCGGGGGCGCCGAGCGCTCCTTCGAGGACGCGCTGGAGCTGTTCGGCTCCATCGGGGAGCGGTGGGGCAGTGCCCTCACCCTGGCCGAGCTCGCCGACCTGCGGCAGGACGTGGCGGCGTCGCGCGCGCTGGCCGACGAGGCGCTCCGGCTGGCCGAGGAGCTCGGATCGGCCGAGGACATCGCGGATCTCATCTGCCGCAGGGCCCTGGGAATCGTGCGTGAGGGCGACCTCGCGACCGCTCACGCCGAGTACCTGCGCGCGGCCGTGTACGCCCGCAGGGCGGGCACGCCCGATGTGATGGCCAAGGTACGGCACGGGCTCGCCGAGGTCGCCAGGCTCCGCGGCGAGCTGGACGAGGCCCGCACCCTCGCCCGCGAGGCACTGGAGCTGTGCCCGCAGGAGTGGTACGCCGCCGAGGAGACGCGGTTGCGCATCACCGTCGAACTGGGCCGGATCGCCACGTCGAGCGGAGACGGGGCCGGGGCGAGGGCCTGGTACCGCGAGGCGCTGGAACCGGCGCTACACCGCTACCTGCTCGTGGCGGGTTCGGCGATCGAGGGCCTGGCGGAGGTCATGCTGCTGGAGAACGACGTCCGGGGAGCGGCCCGGCTGCTGGGGGCGGCCACGGCTCTCAGCGGCGCCGCGGCGGCGCACCCGGACGCGGCCCGGGTCACGGCAGCCGTCCGCGCCCGGATCGGCGGCGCCGGGTACGAGAAGGAGCGGCGTGCGGGAACCCGCATGTCGCGGAGCGAGGTGCTTTCGATGCTCGAGGCATGACCATGTCCGGGTGACTCCGACCGCGCGGTTGTCAGTGGCCGTCAGTGGCCGTCAGCACGAGGTGCGCGGGCCGTCAGCGCCGACGATCACGATGGCGGGCATGACCGATCACCTCCCGATCACCGACCGCCGCAGGCGGGCGACCCTCGCCGTCGCCTGCCTGGCGGCGCTGCTGCTCTCTGTTGATGTCACAGTCCTGCACCTCGCCCTTCCCCAGTTGGTCGCGGACCTGCGGCCCTCGGCCACCCAGATCCTGTGGATCGGCGACGCGTACGGTTTCGCGCTCGCCGGCCTGCTGATCACGATGGGCAACCTCGGCGACCGGATCGGCCGCAGGAGGCTGCTCCTCATCGGCGCCACGGCCTTCGGGGTGGCCTCGGCGGTGACCGCCTACGCGCCCACCCCCGAACTGCTCATCGCGGCCCGCGTCCTGCTCGGCGTGGCGGGTGCCACGATCATGCCCTCCACTCTGTCGATCATCCGTAACGTCTTCACCGACCCGAGGCAGCGGACCACGGCGATCGGTCTGTGGAGCGGGATGGGCGCGGCGGGGTTCGCCCTGGGGCCGGTGGTCGGCGGTCTGCTACTCGATCACTTCTGGTGGGGGTCGGTCTTCCTGATCAACGTGCCGGTGATGGCGCTCATCGTGGTCGTCGGCCTCGCCGTGCTGCCGGAGTCACGCAACCCCGCCGCGGGGCGGGTGGATCCCGCGAGTGTGTTGCTCTCCCTCGTCGGCGTCACCTCTTTGATCTACGCTGTAAAGGAGGCGGCCGGGTACGGTCTCACGGATGCCGGAGTACCGGTGGCGGCGGTCGTGGGGATCGCCGCGCTGGTGATGTTCGCCCGGCGGCAGACTCGGCTGGCCGAGCCGCTGATCGACGTTCGTCTCTTCCGGCGCCGGGCCTTCACCGCGTCGGTCGGCGCCAACCTCATCGCCATCTTCGGCATGTCCGCGCTGTCGCTGATCTTCGCCTGGTACTTCCAGCTGGTCCTGGGCTGGTCGCCGCTGCGTGCCGGTCTCGCGGGACTGCCCGGTGGCCTGTCGGCGGCGGTCGGCGGGGTGCTGGCGGCCGGGTTGATCACCCGATGGGGCCGGGCCAGGGTGGTGGCGCTGGGCCTGGCGATGGCCGCCGCGGCCTTCGCCTGCTACAGCCGGGTCGGGCTCGACACCCCCTACCTCTACTTTCTCGTTCCCATGATCGTCTGCGGGGTGGGCATCGGGCTGACGTTCGCGGTCACCAACGACACGGTGCTCGCGAGCGTGCCCAGGGAGCGGGCCGGTGCCGCGGCGGCGATCTCCGAGACCTCCTTCGAACTGGGCGGCGCGTTGGGCATCGCGATCTTGGGCAGCATCCTGACCGGTGTCTACCGGGGCGACCTCCGGCTCCCGGCGGGGGTGCCGGGCGAGGTGACCGCCGCCACGGCGGAGTCGCTGCCCACCGCTCTGAGGGCCGCCGCGGCGCTCCCGGCCGAGCTGGGGGAGGTCGTCGCCGAGGCGGCCAGGCGGGCCTTCGTCACCTCGGTCGGGGTGACCTCGCTCGCCGCCGCGGTGCTGATCGCGGTCCTCGCCGCGGTCTCGCTCGCCGGTCTGCGCGGCGTGCCCGACGTGATCCCCGAAGAACTCCTTTCCGAACCGCGTGGCTGACCTGTAAGGCGCACGGATCACGTGGGTGCCGCGGCCCGCCACAATGGCCCTCCACTCGGGTCCGCGTCACCAGGGGCAAAGTAGCTCTGCGTGATCGCCTGTTCGGGGCAGTTGGTAGGCGGATGGCTAGCTTCGGAACTTGCGGAAGATAACGGAGGGTTGCATCTCGAGTCCGCTACGTCGTGATCGCGGCTCCGCTATACCAGTCGGTAGCTGAACTGTTACAAATGATGTTTTCTCCTGACCTTCAGCGAGATCGGGGAGAAACAGGGGGCGGGCATGCGGCGCGAGTGGGCGTTAGAGGACCTGATCGAGTGCTGGACGCTGGATGAGGAGGAGTTCGCCCTGCTGGCGAACAAGTCCGGGGCCACGCGGCTCGGCTTCGCGCTGCTACTGAAGTTCTTCGAGCTGGAGGCTCGCTTTCCCCGGCGCGAGGACATCCCCCGCGCTGCGGTGGACTTCATGGCCGGGCAGGTCAAGGTGGAGGCGGCCTCGTTCGCCGCCTACGACTGGTCGGGCCGGACCATCAAGAATCACCGGGCGCAGATTCGGGAGTTCCACGACTTCCGGGAGCCGACGCTGGGCGATGAGAACAAGCTCGCCGACTGGCTGGCCACCAACATCTGCCCGGTGGAGATGTCGCGGGACCGGCTGCGCGGTGCGCTGCTGACGCGCTGCCGCGAGGACCGGATCGAGCCGCCTGATGGACGCCCTGGACGTGCTGGAGGTGCTGGAGCGCTACCAAGATACGGATCAGGAGTTCTACGCCGCCGCCGAGGGGGTGCCGCTGGAGCATGTGGTGCCCGAGGACTGGCGCGAGGCGGTCGTCGACCCCGACACTGGGCTGGTCGAGCGCATCCCGTACGAGTTGTGCGTGCTGGTGGCGTTGCGCAAGGCGATCCGGCGCCGGGAGATCTGGGTGGAGGGCGCCAACATCTGGCGCAATCCCGACCAGGACCTGCCGCCAGACTTCGAGGACAACCGGGACGTGCACTATCAGGCTCTGGCCATGCCCCGCGATCCGGCCGACTTCATCGCCGACCTCAAGAGGCGGCACGTGAGCGCGCTGGATCGGCTGAACAAGGGGCTGAAGAAGAACACCGATACGCGCGGAGCTTCGATCGTCGGGTTCGCCTTCTCGCACCTGTTGGACTTCCAGCTACTGCCGAGGTTGAAGAACATCGGCTCGGCGCGGCTGTATCGGCCGGGCCTGAGCGAGGGTGAGAGCTGGTCACGGCTGGAGGAGGTGCTGTCGGGCAAGAGCATCGACTGGGAGCTGATCGCCAATCAGTACGACCAGATGATCAAGTACGCGACCGTGCTGCGGCTGGGCACCGCCGAGGCCCACCAGATGCTGCGCCGCTTCACCCGCGGCGGCCCCAAACACCCCACCTACCGCGCCATCGAAGAACTCGGGCGCGTGATCCGCACCGTCTTCATCTGCGACTACCTTGCCGACGAACAACTGCGCCGCGAAATCCACGAAGGCCTGAATGTGGTGGAGAACTGGAACTCGGCCAACGAGGGCATCTTCTACGGCAAGGCCGGCGACCTGACCGGCGATGACCGCGAACACGTCGAGGTCTCCGCCCTCGCCCTTCACCTGGTCCAGGCCGCGATCGTCTACCTGAACACCAGGATGGTGCAGATTGTGTTGGCCGAGCCGAAGTGGCGAAAGAGACTCACCCACGCCGACCGGCGCGGCCTGTCGGCCCTGTTCTGGGCCCATGTGAACCTGTACGGCAAGTTCGAGCTCGGCATGAGCAAACGGCTCGACCTCGGCCCCGATCTCGACCCCGACGTGGGAGTCGATCAGAGCGCCTGACCGCTGTGGGACCAGGGCGGCCGGGATCTCCTCGGCCCGCTCGGGGCGATGGAGAAAATCGGCGCCGGGAGATGTCGTATCGGGGCCTGCGCCGATCGTCGTGCTGGTGAAGGGCCTGGTCCACAGGCCACCAGGAAAACACAGGGAGCACGAGTCATGAATCCGACGCTCAACGCCATCGATGTCGTGGTGTCCGATCTGCGGGCCTCGATGGCCTTCTACGCTCGGCTCGGGCTGGAGTTCAAGATCGATGAGCACGCGCCCGAGCACGCCGGCTGCGACCTGCCGAACGGGCTGCACGTGATGCTCGACACCGAGGGCTTCCGCACCCCGTTCCTGCCCGGCTGGAGCAAGCCGTCGGGCGGGCCGCGCACGCTGCTGTGCTTCGAGTTCGAGGACCCGGCCGGGGTGGATGCCAAGTACGCCGAGTTCGTCGAGGCCGGCTATCGCGGGATCGCCGAGCCGTTCGACGCGTTCTGGGGAATGCGGTATGCCACGGTGGCCGACCCGGACGGGTGCGGCGTCGACCTGTATGCCGCGTTGCCGGTCGGCTGAGCCGCACCGGGTACATCATCGTCGAGCAGGAGGTTCAGCCAGGTGAAGTACGTGCTGATGTTCATCGAGACCGAGCAGTTCGCCCAGCAGCTGGAGGCGATGGGGGAGCTGGAGCAGCGTCAGGCCTATGAGGCGGTGGGCCGGTGGTTCGCCGACAACGCCGAGGTGATCACGCACCATGTGCATCTGGCTCCGGTGCACACGGCCACCACGATGCGCTTGGACGGCGCCGAGCCGGTGGTCACCGACGGGCCGTTCATGGAGGGCAAGGAGGTGGTGAGCGGGTTCGCCGAGGTCGAGGTGGCCGATCTGGATGAGGCGTTGAAGCTGGCCCGCTCGTGGCCGGCGTGCCCGATCGTGGAGATCCGCCCCGCCTCATGACCAGCTCTGCGGACCCGCCCGCTGCCGAGCTCGCCGGCGGCCCTGTCGGTGAACGGCCCGGCCGTACTGGTGAGGACCTGGGTGGTGACAGCGGGCGGGTGCTGGCGCGCGTGGTGCGCGAGCACGCGGGTCGGCTGGCGGCGAGCCTGATCTCGTTGCTGGGTGACTTCTCCGCCGCCGAGGACCTGGTGCAGGATGCCGTCGAGACCGCGTTGCGTCGCTGGCCGATGGAGGGGATTCCGGAGCGTCCGCAGGCGTGGCTGTACACGGTGGCGCGGCGGCGAGGGCTGGATGTGCTGCGGCGGGAGTCGAACTACCGGGCCAAGCTGGCTCAGCTGCGCTGGCCGGAGCCGCAGGCGGCTGACGACCGGCTGCGGTTGATCTTCACCTGTTGCCATCCGGCGCTGGCTCCGGCAGCGCGGATCGCGCTGACGTTGCGGGTGGTGTGCGGGCTGTCCACCGGGCAGATCGCCGCGGCGTTCGTGGTGCCGGAGGCCACGGTGGCCCAGCGCATCACCCGGGCGAAGAAGAAGATCGGCCAGGCGGGCATCCCCTACCGCGTCCCTGCGGCCGAGGAACTGCCGGAGCGACTGGCCTCGGTGCTGTCGGTCATCTATCTGCTGTTCAACGAGGGCTACCTGTCCAGCACCTCCGAGCGGGCGCAGGCGCGCGACCTGGTAGACGACGCCGAATGGCTGGCCGCGCTGCTGGCGAGTCTGGCACCGGGTGAGCCGGAAGTGGCCGGGCTGCTGGCGCTGATCCGGCTGCATCGAGCCCGCGGCGCCGCCCGCTTCGACGAGCAGGGCCGGCTGGTGCTGCTGGCCGATCAGGACCGCTCCCGCTGGGACCACCACGCGATCGAGCAGGCGACCGCGCTGCTGACGCGGGCGGCCCTCGCGCATCGACGGCCGGGGCCCTACCAGGTGCAGGCGGCGATCGTCGCCTGTCACGCGGAGGCGACCGTATTCGCCGACACCGATTGGGCGCAGATTCTGGTGCTCTACGACATGCTGCTGCACCTGGCCCCGTCGCCGATCACCCGGTTGCAGCGGGCGATCGCCCGACGCCACGTGCACGGCGCCGCGGCGGCGCTGCCCGAGGTCGACGCGCTGGAGCACGACCTGACGTCCTACGCGCTCTGGCATGCCACCCGTGCCGAGCTGCTGCGCGAGCTGGGCGAGGCCGAGCAGGCGCGGGCCTGCGACAAGCGGGCGCTGGAGCTGACCGCCAACCCCGCACAGCAGGCGCTGCTGACCGAGCGGCTCACCTGGAACTGACCGAGGGCCTGGTGCTCAGCTGCCGGGCCGCCAGGGCGCGCCCAGGTCCACGCCGCGGGCCTGGCCGCTGACCTGCAAGGCGTAGGTGGGCCGCGCGCGGTCGGGGACCGGGCCGAGGTGGAGGTGGCCGGTCAGGTGGCACCAGGCGGGCAGATCCAGCGGCGCGGCCGGGTCGGTGGCGATCACGTGCACCACGCTGCCCGGTCTCAGCTCGGTGATGAGGCGGGCCAGCCGGGTGAGCAGCAGCACGCAACGTGCGTCGCCGCCGTCCAGCACCACCGGCGTCGGCGAGACCGCGCGATCGCCCGCCGCGCCGTATGGCTGGCTGGTGCTGGTCATGCGGCGACCGGCAGGCCGGCCAGCCGCCATTCGAGCATGCCGTCGGCCAGCCGTACGGCGCGGCGGCCGCATCCAGCCAGGAGGTGGACGGCCTGGTAGGCGAGCACGCAGTAGGCGCCGCGGCAGTAGGCCACGATCTCCTGACCGTCGGGCAGCTCTGCCAGCCGGTCGGCGAGCTCCTGCAGGGGGATCGAGATCGCGCCGGGGATGTGCCCGGCGGCGTACTCAGGGCCGGGCCGCACATCGATGAGCGCCACCTCACCGCTGGCCAGCCGTTGCCGTAGTCGCTCGCGCGTGACCTCCTCCATCTCCCCGGACGTGCCCGTTGCGCCGGTGCCGAGGTAGGCCGCGGCGGCGCGCTCGACCTGGGCCGCATGGGCGGATCCGACCCGGCGTAGCAGCGCCCACAGCTCGGCCACATCGTCTCCGGCCAGCCGGTAGAACACGCGGGTGCCTTGGCGGCGGGTGGCCACCAGCCCGGCGGCCTTGAGTATCTGCAGATGGTTGGAGACGCTCGTCAGACCGAGCCCGGCGGCTCGTGCCAGGTCCTCGACCGGGCGCTCGGCCTGGGCCAGTAGCTCGATCAGCTCCAGGCGGCGGCCGCTGGCCAGCGCCTTGCCCACGCCCGCGAAAGCCTCGAACAGCTCGTGCTTGCCCGACCCCGCCACCTGGCCCGCCCCATTCGTCTAATTCCATAATTTCATGGAATAGTGTAATGGTGTGAAACGGATCGATCACGGTGCGGACCTGGGGCAGGCTCAGCACGAGCACTGGCAACGCACCTACGCCGCGCATCCGGGCATGTACGGTGCCCGCCCGTCGGAGCCCGCTTTGTACGCCGCGGAGGTGTTCACCGGCCGCGGGGCGAGCGAGGTGCTGGAGCTCGGGGCCGGGCACGGCCGCGACGCGCTGTACTTCGCCGAACGCGGCCTGACGGTCCAGGCGACCGACTTCAGCGAGCAGGGCCTGGCCCAGCTGCGCGTGGCCGCCGAGGCGGCCGGGCTGGGCGGGCGGGTGCGCACCCTGGTGCACGACGTGCGCGAGCCGCTGCTGCTGGCCGACGCTTCGGTGGATGCCGTCTACGCGCACATGCTGCTGTGCATGGCGCTGTCCACGACGCAGATCCACGCCCTGGCCGCCGAGGTGGGACGGGTGCTGCGGCCGGGCGGCAGCTTCGTCTACACCGTGCGCCACACCGGTGATGCCCACCACGGCAGCGGGATCGCCCACGGTGACGACATCTTCGAGCACGGCGGGTTCGCGGTGCACTTCTTCTCCCGGGACCTCGTCGACGCGCTTGCCCGAGGCTGGGACGGCCCGCACGTGCACGCTTTCGACGAAGGCGAGCTGCCGCGCCGGCTGTGGCGCGTCACCCAGCGCCGCCCGCTCGAGTGACGCCGCCGCTGCTGGGAATGGCGGTGCCGAGCACATAGAAGGAGAACGGGGTTCGCGCCTGCGGCAGCAGGAAGCGCTCCATCCAGGTGACGGTGAGCCCGGCACGCTGCAGCGCGGTGAGGGTGTCGCGGCCGGCGTGGCAGCCGCCCGCCAGATGGGGCCAGACGACGTCCAGTAGCTTCTGGGCGCGGACCAGCCCTGCGCTGTCGGCTCGCACGTGCTCCAGGAAACGCACCTGCCCGCCCGGCTTCAGCACCCGTACGGCCTCAGCCAGCGCCGTGGCCTGCTCGCGCACTGAGCACAGCACCAGCGCGAACACCACCGCGTCCATGCCGGCCCCGGCGAGCGGCAGCCGCGGCGGCGGCGGCCAGGGCGCGCAGGCGGGGCTCCGGCTCGATGGCCAGCACCCGCTCGACACCGGGCGGGTAGCAGGCGAAGGTGGCGCCGTCCCCGGCGCCGACCTCCAGAACGTGCCCCGACAGGCCCGCCAGCAGCTCGCGCCGCCGCGCGCTCATCCCGGCTCGGTCCAGGGCGCGGGCCATCGCCGGGTACACCCGGCCGAAGACCGGCCGCCGCGGCGTGTTCGCCGTCTTCCCGGCCATGCCGGTCACCAGGTGACCGGCAGCGCGGCCAGCCCGCCGGTCAGCGTGCGGACGTTGAAGGTCAGCTCTCCGGGCGCGCAGCCCAGTTTCAGGGTGGGGAAGCGGGTGGCCAGCTGGGAGAAGACCGCCTGGAGCTCGATGCGGGCGAGGGGCGCGCCGATGCAGTAGCGGGAGCCGTGACCGAAGCTGAGATGCGGGGTGGCGGGCCGGGCGAGGTCGAAGCGGTCCGGGTCGATGAACACTGCGCTGTCGTGGTTGGCCGCGCCGGTGTCCAGCAGCACCAGATCGCCTGCGCGCACCGGCACCCCGGCGATCTTGAGGTCGGTGCGGGCGTAGCGGGGGATGCCGCCGCTGCCCAGGCCGGGCGCGCGCAGGATCTCCTCCGCCGCGGCGTCGACCCGAGACGGGGCGTCGGCCAGGGCCTGCCACTGGCCGGGGGTGGCCAGCAGCCACAGCGCTCCCTCGCCGATCGCGGCGACCGTGGTCTCGTGCCCGGCGAACAGCAGGAACATGCCCATCGCGGCGGCCTCGTCGTCACTGACGCCGTCGGTGGCGGCCAGCCGGGAGATCACGTCGGCGCCGGGGTCGGCTTCGGCCCGTTTGCGGGCCACCAGCTGCTGGCCGTAGCCGAACAGCTCGGCCAGCCCCTGTTCCGAGCGCGCCCGATCGGTGATGTCGGCCGCGGCCTGGGTCCATGACCGGAACCGGTCGCGGTCTTCGTACGGCACGCCGAGCAACTCGCAGATGACCGCGATCGGCAGCGGCAGCGCCAGCGCGGCATGCAGGTCCGCAGGCGGTCCGGCCGCTTCGAGCTCGTCCAGCAGAGCCTTGGTGAGGGTCTCGACGCGGCCGCGCAGCGCACGCATCCGCCTGGGCGAGAAGTGCGGCTGCAGCAGCGAGCGCATTCGCCGGTGATCGGCCTGCTCGGTGTCGAAGTCGCCCAGCGGGCCGCCGAACATTGCCGACTCCCCGCTGCGGGAGGCGCGCTCGGGCTCGCGGTGGGCGCGGCCGAGCCGATCGTCATCCAGCAGACGGCGTACCTGCTCGTAGCCGGTCACCAGCCAGGCCGGGTCGCCGACCGCGGTCCGTATCGCATGGATCGGCCCGCGGTGCTGCAGCCGGCGCAGCAGCGGGGCGGGCCGCATCGGGTCGGGTTGCTCGAACGGCAGCCGGACGGTTTCAGGCACGGCGATCCTCCAATCGGTATACACAGGTTTATATACTCAAATGTCTACTAAACTACTTGTACACTTTGAGTTCTACAAGTGGAGGTGTGGATGAGCAACCCGGATGCCCCCGAAGGCGACGTTCTCGCACTGGCCGCCGGGCAGGCGCCGGTACGGCGGCTGCGCCGCGCCGAACGCCGCGAGCAGATCCTGGACGCCGCCACCCGCGCCTTCGCCCGTGCCGGATACGCCGCCACCGGCCTGGACGACATCGCCGCTGAGGCCGAACTCACCCGGGCCATGCTGTATCGGCACTTCGACTCGAAGGCCGACCTGTATCGGGCCGTCCTCGACCGCGCCTGCACCCGGCTGGCCGAGGCCACCGGAGCCGACGACTTCGACGACAGCGCCATCCCCGCCCTGCTGCGCGCCGCGTCCGCCGATCCCGACGGCTTCCGGCTGCTGTTTCGCTACGCCGCCCGCGAGCCCGACTTCCGCGACCTGATCGACTCCATCACCGCCGCCTCGCGCGAGGTTGCCCACCGCAACCTCGCCCGCCGCATACCGGCGGGCCCGTGGCTGGACTGGGCCGCGAACCTGATCCCCGCCGTCACCCTGGAGGCCGTCATCGCCTGGCTCGACGCTGGCCAGCCCGACCCCGGCCAGGCCGCCGACCGCATCGCGGCGGCTGTGCACGGCGTGATGGCCGCCGCCCAAACCGACCTCTGATCGTGGGGAATTGTCGGCCTGTCCTGGTTGGCTATGCGGCATGACCACGGTGAACTGGGAGCGCGAGCCCGGGGAGAAGGTGGAGGAGTTCGTCGCGGCGCTGCTGCTGCTCAAGCACCCGCACGGCAGCCGGATCACGCCTTCCAAGGGCGACCGGGGCGTCGACGTACGGGTCTGGAACCCCGACGGCTACGATATCTACCAGGTCAAGCGCTACAGTCGCACATTGACGGCCAAGCAGGCCGCCAGCGTAGAAGCTTCCTGGAACACCTTCACCGCCGAGACGCTGCCGGTGCTGCCGGTGCGCTCCTGGACCCTCGTCACCCCCTGGGAGCCCACCAACGAGCGGCTGGACTGACTAAGCAGCTCACCGGCGGCCACGGCATCCGCATCCACTGAATGGGCGGCAACACCCTCGACGGGATGGCCGCCGACAACCCCACGCTGGTGGAGTACTTCTTCGGCGGTGGCGGGCAGCGCCTGATGGCCGACGCCCTGCAGGGCGGGCGCGACATTTCGCAAGGAGTGCCTGGCGAGGACCTGCTGGAGGCCATCGTGGCCCGCCAGCGCAGCCTGGCAACCGCCGAGGATAAACCGGACGCGCGCCAAGCAATGATCGGCTCTCGCAGAACTGGTCCCCCCATTTCTGTGAATCACACACCGTCACCATCGTCACGCAGAGCTACTTTTCCCTTGGCGGCGCGGCCCCAAGCAGAGGGTCACAGTGGGGGCGATTTCACTCGTGGCAGGAGAGCCGTGAAATCCTGAGAAGTCAGGAAAGGGGAAGCGGATGGGATGCGCGCTTGTCACCGGGGCCTCGCGGGGGCTCGGCGCCGCCATCGCCGTGCGGCTCGCCGAGGACGGCTGGACCGTCGCCGTCAACTACGCCCGCGACACCGCGGGTGCCACGGCCGTCGTCGAGCGTATCTCCGCGGCCGGGGGCCGGGCGTGCGTGGCCCGCTTCGACGTGACGGACGAGGAGTCGGTACGGCGGGGGATCGCGGAGGTGGCCGAGAAGGCGGGACCGGTCGAGATCGTGGTCAACAACGCGACCGGGCCCCAGCCGCTGGTCCCCCTCGCCGAGCAGACCTGGGAGCATCACCTCGACCAGCTCCGGTTCTTCGTCAAGGCGCCGCTGCTGATCCTGCGGGCCGTGCTGCCCGCGATGCGCGAGGCCGGCCGGGGCCGGATCGTCAACGTGGGCAGCGAGGTCGTCGACCTGGGCAACGTCGAGATGGGGCACTACGTCGCGGCCAAGGCGGCGCTGCACGGTCTGACCCGTTCCTGGGCCAACGAGCTCGGACGGTACGGCATCACCGTCAACACCGTCGAGCCCGGCTGGATACCGGTGGAGCGCCACGAGGGAATGGACGTCGAGGAGTACCGCGCGGGCCTGCCGCTGGGCCGGATGGGGGTGCCCGCCGAGGTGGCCGACGCGATCGCCTTCCTGGCCTCGCCCGGCGGCCGTTTCATCACCGGCCAGCGCCTGGCGGTCAACGGCGGCAACACCATGTCCTGAGGCGCGCGGGCCACCGCCGGCCCCGCCTCCGGGACGCGTCGATCCCGTTTCCGGCCGGCACTCGTTCCCGGCCCGTGGTCCACGTGCTCCCGGCGCCCGGGTCCGAGCCGTCGCGAGAGCGCCGGTCGCCGGCCCGTGTCCTGACGGCCTGTCGGCCCGCCCGGCTCGGACAGTGCCCGCCCGGCTTCTGAGAGCGCTCTCAGTGGGGTGGAGTTTGGGCCGTCCGGCCAGGGGTGATGTGGCTGTATCGCGTTGCGAAGGGCCTGGTGGGCGGGGTTTGCAAGTCATGGGCCAGGCATCGAACAGGAGTTCAGTCGAGAGAGCGCTCTCGCGAAACTATTGACTCGGCAGCGTCACAGCGTAAGGATCTGCGAAGTGCGGACTCGGGGGCCGCCACGACCGTCGCTGTGCCTGGAGAACGGACCTTCGATGATCAGACCCTTCGCCCGGCCGGGCGCCAACCGGAGCCGGCTCGCGGTACTGGCGAGCCTCACAGTCCTGGCGGCCGGTGTCGCCGGAATCCCGAGCGCGGGCGCCGAGACCGCGACGGGCGGCCGGCAACCGGTGATCGGCAAGCCGGCCCTGGACGCCCGCGGCTGCGCCCGCATCGAGAAGAAGCTGCCCACCCTCGCCGAGTGGCCCAAGGTCGACAGCGCCATCGATCAGAACCGGTCGGACGAGAAGCGGGTGGCGAAGATCCTCGCGGGCATGACGCTCGCCGAGAAGGTCGGCCAGATGACCCAGCCGGAGATCACCGCGATCACTCCCGACGAGGTCAAGCAGTACTTCATCGGCTCGGTGCTCAACGGCGGCGGCGCGTGGCCCAACCGTGACAAGCACGCCGCGCCGAAGGCCTGGCTCGACCTCGCCGACGCCTACTGGAACGCCTCCGTCGCCACCCGGACGAAGATCCCCGTCATCTGGGGCATCGACGCCGTCCACGGCAACAACAACGTCTACGGTGCGACGGTCTTCCCGCACAACATCGGCCTGGGCGCCGCGCAGGACCCGTGCCTGGTGCGTGACATCGGGGCGGCGACCGCCAGGCAGATTCGCGCGACCGGCCAGGACTGGGCGTTCGCACCCACCCTCGCCGTCCCCCTCGACGACCGGTGGGGCCGTACCTACGAGGGCTTCTCGGAGGACCCCCGGATCACCCGCGCGTACGGCTACGAGGCGGTCAGGGGACTGCAGGGCAAGCACCCGCGCGGCATCGGCTCCGACGGCGTCATCGCCACCGCGAAGCACTTCATCGGTGACGGCGGCACCGTCAAGGGCGTGGACCAGGGTGTCAACCCCTCGTCCGAGGCCGAGATGATCAACGTGCACGGCCAGGGCTACTACAGCGCGCTCGCGGCCGGCGCCCAGAGCGTGATGGCGTCGTTCAACAGCTGGACCAACGCCGACCTGGGTATCAACGAGGGCAAGCTGCACGGCAGCAAGCGAGCCCTCACCGACATCCTCAAGCAGAAGATCGGCTTCGACGGCATCGTCGTCTCCGACTGGAACGGCATCGGCCAGGTCGCCGGGTGCACCAATGCGAGCTGCCCGCAGGCGATCAACGCGGGCATCGACGTGGTCATGGTGCCCAACGACTGGAAGGCGTTCATCGCCAACACGATCGCCCAGGTCCAGAGCGGTGAGATCCCGATGGCGCGCATCGACGACGCGGTGACCCGCATCCTGCGCGTGAAGCTGCGCACCAACGTGCTCGACGGGCCGAAGCCCTCCAAGCGCGCCTTCGCCGGTTCCACCGACGCGCTGCAGGCGAGGAAGCTCGCCAGGGAGGCGGCGCGCAAGTCGCAGGTCCTGCTCAAGAACAACGGCAAGGTCCTGCCGCTGGCCGCGAACTCCAAGGTCCTCGTGGTCGGTAAGAGCGCCGACAGCCTGCAGAACCAGACCGGCGGCTGGACCCTCACCTGGCAGGGCACCGGTAACGTCAACGCCGACTTCCCCAACGGCACGACGATCCTGGGCGGCCTGCGCGAGGCGCTCGGCGCGGCCAACGTCACCTTCAACGAGACCGGCGAGGGCGTCGACCCCTCGGCGTACGACGCGGTCATCGCGGTGATCGGCGAGACGCCGTATGCCGAGGGCGTCGGGGACCTCGCGCGGCGCTCGCTGGAGGCCGCCAAGATCTACCCCGCCGACCTCGCCGTGCTGGAGCGGGTCCGCGGCAAGGGTGCGCCCGTCGTCACCGTCTATGTCAGCGGCCGGCCGCTCTGGGTCAACAAGGAGCTCAACCGCTCCGACGCCTTCGTCGCCGCGTGGCTGCCGGGCACCGAGGGCGGCGGCGTCGCCGACGTGCTCGTCCGGGGCAGGTACCGCGACGGTTTCACCGGCAAGCTGCCCTACTCCTGGCCCAAGAGCGCCTGCCAGACGCCGCTCAACGCGGGCACCGAGGGCTATGACCCGCTCTTCCCGCTCGGCTACGGCCTGCGCAACGGCCAGACGGGGTCGGTCGGCACGCTCGACGAGACCGCGCCCGAGTTCGGCTGTGGCGGGCAGGGCGGCGGCGGTGAGGCGAGCGAGGATCTGGAGATCTTCAACCGGACCGACATCGCGCCCTACAAGAGCTTCATCGGTTCGGCGGAGAACTGGGGCGGCACCGAGATCGGCGCCGACGGCCAGGCGTCGCACGCCGAGATCTCCGTGGTGCAGTCAGACGTCAACGTGCAGCAGGACGGCCTGAAGGCGACCTGGAGCGGCACGGGCCCGGCCCAGATCTACATGCAGGACCCGGCGGGTGGCTCCGATCTTCGGGGCTATCTCAACTCCGACGCGGCCCTGGTCTTCGACACGATCGTCCACCAGGCTCCGGCCGCCAGGACCGTGCTCAGCGTGCACTGTGTCTATCCGTGCTTCTCCGAGGTGGTGGCGACCTCCCTCTTCCAGGGACTCCCGGCCGGGAGCAAGGCGACGGTCAAGATCCCCATCGCCTGCTTCGCCGCGGGGGGCCTCGACCTTGAGGTGGTCAACACCCCGTTCCTCGTCTACACCGACGGAGCCTTCTCCGCCTCGTTCGCCAACGTCCGCTGGGTGCCGAAGGCGGCCAACGACCCCGACGCCAAGAAGTGTGAGGACCTGACCTAGGGCTCTTCCACACGAGAGACGCGAGGGACGGGGTTCGGTGGTGTCCGGCCATCGGGCCCCGTCCCCCGCGTCTCCGGTCCGGGCCGGGGACGCGGGGGTCAGTCCGTGGGAAGCAGGGTTCCGAGCGGTCCGAGATCGAGGTTGAGGTCGGAGGGCGAGAGCCCGAAGCGTTCGCACAGTTCGGTCATCGCCTCCTCAAGACGCATGAGCGTCAGGCCCAGCACCTCGACCTGCTCCTCGGTCAGGTCCCCCTGCTCCATCCGGCGCACGCACTGGCGTTCCACCAGCTGTCGCACGAGTTCGACGAGAGTGAGTACGAGGCGGGTCAGGTCCCGCTCGACCGCCTCGGGGTCGGTGTTCACCCGCCACCGGCTGTCCCGCGCCGCTCTCCGGGTGTTCCGGAAGCCCTCCCAGGTGTTCACGGAGTCCTTCCGCCCGCTCGCCGGAGTCCCTTTCGCCGGAGTCACCGAGCGCGCCCTGCCGGATGTCCTCCGCGCGGTTCGCAGGTCCTCCGCGGCGGCGCGGAGCCTCTCCCGGGTGACGCCGGGGTTCTCCGTCTCGCGAAGGTTCTCCGCGGGCGGGCCGCCGCCGGGACGGTTCACCGTGGGGACCCGTGGTCCGGTGGGTCGAGCGCGCTCGCCGGGGTGGTCGCGTCGGATGTCCGTACGACCGTGACCGCGCCCGGCGGGTGCACGGAGGGAATCGCGTCGGACGCCCGTACGGATGTGATCAGGGCACGCAGTGAGATGCGGACGAGGTCGATGTCGGCGATGGAGAGCACGAGGTCGCCGCTGACCACGACCCCGCCCGCCAGCAGCCGGTCGAGCAGGTCGACGAGTGCCACGCGTTCGGCGGGCAGGCGTCCCTGGGCGGCGAGCGCGGCGCCGCGCGGGCGGCGGTCAGGTGTCATCGGGCACCTCCCGGCCGGTCGTGCCGAGATCCAGCACGGTGAAGGAGTACGGCGCCCAGGGGCCGGTGAGCTCCAGGTCGACCCCCTGCCCGCGCAGGCCGTCGACGGCGGCGACGAACTCCTCGGCGTGATCCTCGTCGACGAGGTAGGCGCCGTTCAGCACCATCGGGTCCTCGCGGCCGGACAGCTCCGGATCCTGGGGCCGGTGCCGGTGGCTCGCGACGGAGGTGGCGGCCAGGGTGGCGTGGATGTGCTCCGCGCGCTCGGCCGCCTGGCGCCACGCGTCCTCCCGGTTGCGCAGGCTGGCCCGGCGGCGTTGCAGGTAGGCCGTCCCCGGCTTGCCGCTCTCCGCGGCACTCTCCCCTGCCGGCGGCGAGTCGGCCGCGGCCGGGGCGGTGTACGCCTTCACCCCCCACTCCCTGCGCCCGGTGACGTGGGCGAGCACCGCGGCGAAGTCGTCATGCCTGCGCCGCAGCAGGTCGCGGACCTGCTCCTCGCCGGTGTAGACCGTCACCAGGCGGACCGGTGCGGTGGGGGCCTCCTCCGCGACGGTCTCCACGACGCGATGGTGAGCGCGGGCCGTGTCTCCGACCCAGTCCAGATCCTCCAGAGAGCGCCGTAGCGGCTCCTCGCCGAACTCGTCCAGGGGCACCGGGCTCACGTACGCGACCAGGCCCTCGTGCGTGATCGCATGTACGGGCGCATCGGCCACGCCCGTCACGCCGGCGGGGAGGGCGCGGCCCAGGTCCTGGGCGATCGCGTAGAGGTACGTGCCCGCCTCAGCCATCGCGGTCCCCCTTTCTGGACCTTCTGGGCTCGCGAGGCTCCCGGTACCGCCTCGGCTCTCCGGCACCCCTCGACTCCCTGACCTCTTCGGGGAATCTGTCCAGGGAGCGGCGCCTCGGGGTCTCCCAGTCCTCCTCCGCGGCGGCCAGCCGGCGGCGCAGGCGGCGGTTCTCCTCGACCAGGTCACGGTCCTGCGCGGTGAGCCAGGGATCGTGCTCCCACCAGTCGATGCCCAGCTCCCGCGCCGTGTCGACCGAGGCGATGAGCAGGCGCAGCTTGATGGTGAGCAGCTCGATGTCCAGCAGGTTCACCCGGATGTCACCCACGATCACGATGCCTCTGTCCAGCACCCGCTCCAGGATGTCGGCGAGATTGGCGGGCTCCCGCCCGCCGGACGCTCCCCGGCCGTAGGGCTGGGAGAACGCGCCGCCGGGGCGTGCCACCTCGGCCATGTCAGCTCGCCTCGCCGCTGTCGGCCCTGCCGCGCCGGTAGCGCTTCACCCTGCGATAGGACAGCAGGTCCCCCTCGGGGCCCAGCTCGACCTGGTAGAGCGCGAGCATGTCGCCCGACGAGGGGATGTGCCGGTCCTCGACGACCTCGACCTCGACCAGCCAGCCGCCCTCCGCCGGTCGTACCTGTGTCACCCCCTCGGTGTCCTTCGAGGTCAGCTCGGCGATGTGCCGCAACCCGGTCGTTCCCGCGGTCGCCGCGGACAGGGCAGGAGAGCGCCGTCCCGGACGGCGGGCCTTCGCCTGTGGCCTGTCCTCCTCCAGGTCCTCCTCGTCCTCGACCTCCTCGTAGAACTCCTCGTCCTCCTCCGGCTCCTCCTCGTCGAAGGCCTCGTCGGAGGTCTTGTAGGAGTCGTCGGCAGGGCGCTCCGCACGGGTTCTGCGCTTGACAGGCACGGGATCGCTCCCCTCGTCGTCTCTCCGTTCTCCGCCGGTGCGGCCGTACCGGCGGAGGTCCGGGCTAGGTGATCATCTCTCGGAGGATCCGCTCCGCGGCCATGGACTCCTCTTCCTCGGAGATCTCGCCGGATGCCCTGGCCTCCGCGAGCTCCTCCAGGCGGCGTCTGACCGCCGCGGGGCTCCGTAGTTCCATCTCGGCCTGTTCCTCAAGCAGCTCCGCGAGCCGGATCAGCCCGCGCAACGGCGCGAGCGGCAGACTGAAGATCAGTCCCAGTGGGTCCATGGTCGATCACCTGCCTTCAGGTCCTGACGAAGTCGTACGGTGCCAGCGGGCCGAGCAGGCGCAGCCCGACCCGGCCCGCCCACCGGGTTCCGAACTCGGCCAGGGCCTCCTCGATCTCCGGCTGCCGGTCGGTCTGCGCGAGCAGGGCCAGATGGGCGGCGTCCTGCTCATGGGTGGGCTCGCGTACCGCGATGGCGACGCAGAGCGGGGTGAAGACGTCGAGCAGCGCGGCGGTGTCGGCCTCGCGCTTGGCCGCGATCGATGTGTTGATCAGCTCTCCGAGCCGCATCCTGGTGTCCCACGTCGCCTCTTCGGGGCGCCCGCGGATCTCGTCGCGCAGCCTCGCCGTCTCGGGGTTCTCCTCCAGGACCTCCCGCAGGATCGTCTGCTCGACATAGCGCCCTTTCACGATGTACTCCGCTCGGCCCTCCAGTTCGTTCAGCGTGTTGCGGAAATCGTCGTGGTACGGGGTGAGCAACTCGTCGACGACCGCCTGCGCGTCCGTCACCACCGCCCCGAAGCGGAGCGGGAGCACGGGTACCTCGGCGGCGGCTTCGTCCAGCAGCCGCTGGTGGGCCATGAGATCGTCCGGCCTGCCCAGCGGGCGGTCGGTGGGGACGTCGCTCACCAGGGCGGCGATCTCGCCGTACCGCACCAGCCGGACCTGGCCAGGAGGATCTCCCACGCCGAGGGTGTCCGGGGTCAGCTCGACGTCCGCGGGAACGATCCCGTAGATGTAGGAGCCGGCTCCGCGCTCGGGGGCGCCGGACCTCTCGGACCCGGTGGGCCTGGGCCGCTTACCGGAACCGGTGCCACGCCGTCCGGACGGCTGGCGCTTTTCGGACTTCGATCTGTCGGACTGGGCGGTCCCGGACTTTCCACTGGGATCGCGCATCTCACTCTTCCCTCCGTCGTCTGCGCCGGGGGGCCGGTTCGCGCTCTTCTTCCTCCTCGAACTCCTCCTCCTTGGACCCGCCGGTCAGGCTGCGGAGCTTCTCCCCGGCCGCGTCCAGCAGCCCGTCCGTCGCGCCCTTGACCTTCGCCTTGCTGCCGCTCTGGGTCATGTCCTGCATCAGCTCCGGCAGCCCCTTCTGGCTGCCGACCTGGGAGAGGTCGAGGCGGTTGACCGCCTCCGCGAAGCGCAGGTAGGTGTCAACGCTGGCCACCACGATCCGTACGTCGATGGTCAGGAGTTCGATCCCGACGAGGGAGACCCTGACGAAGGCGTCGATCACGAGCCCCTTGTCGAGGATCGTCTCGATGACGTCGGCCAGACCCGATGAGGATCGGTAGCCGCTCGCTCCGCCCCCCGAAGGTTGGACAATGGTCATGGTGTTCCTCTCCGGTACCTCCTTCGATCACGCCCTGGTGGCCGTCTTGCGACGGGCGGGACGCCTGGGCGGTTCCTCCTCCGATCTGCGGGACGCGCCGGAACCGCGGCGTCGCAACGGGCGCCTGGGCGGCTCCTCCTCTTCCTCGTATTCGCTCTCCTCTTCCTCGGCTTCCTCCTCGCCGGGCTCTTCTTCTTCGAGTTCCTCTTCTTCCTCGGGGCCCTCTTCCTCTCCCTCGGGGCCCTGGGCCTCCTCCTCTTCCCGGAGAGCCGTCTCCTGGTCCTTGACGACCTTGCTGTCGTGGATCTCGCCGCGCCAGCCCTGAAGGTCGTCGGGGTGCAGGAGCACCTCGTTCATGACGTGCCGGCGGAAGTGCTTGAGTTCGAGGCGCGCGCGCCTGCCCTGGGCGCGCCACAGGTTGCCGGTGCGCTCGAACAGGCCCTGCGGGTGGTACTCCAGGACGAGCAGGATCCGGGTGAGCTCGGGGGCGATCTCGTGGAAGGTCACGGCGCCGTCCACGTAGCCCTTCGCACCCTTCGAGCGCCAGATGATCCGCTTGTCGGGCATCTGCTCGATGATCGTCGACTCCCAGTCGCGGTGGGATAGGAAGACCTGCGCCTTCCAGTGCAGCTTCTCGTCGGACGGCTGGTCGACGTTCTCGACCTTCTTCATGAACTTCGGGAAGTCGCCGAACTGGGTCCACTGGTCGTAGGCCATCCGGACCGGAACACCGATGTCGATCGTTTCGATGATGCTCGTCAGCTTCAGCTTCTTGCCTTTACCCCCCTTTCCGCCCTTGCCTCCGGTGATCTTCTGTATCAGGCCGCCGACGGCCATCTTGCCCAGTCCCTTGATCAGGCCCCCGGCCATCGATCCTTTCGAGCCGCCACCTGTCACGGCGCTCATCAGGCTCGATCCGTTGCCTCCGGCGTAGTCGGTCAACCGGCCGGTCGCGCCCTTGACCTTGTCACCCACCGATGACAGCGCCCGCTCCCCGGCGGCTCCGAGGAGATTCTGGAACTCGTGGGTGAGCCGGTTCATGGGGGACTCCTGGCCGTTCTGCTGCTTGGGCCGGTCCGTCGAGGTCTTAGCCATCGAGATCACCCCCGTGCCCTGGCGGGTGCCCGCCTGGTGCGCGGCGGTGCCGATCCACGGCGGGAGGGGGCCCGGCTCCTGGGCCTGGCCGGCGCTTCCTCCTCTTCCTCTTCCTCTAGCTCCTCCTCTTCCTCCTCCTCGGGCTCTTCTTCCTCTTCTTCCTCTTCTTCCTCTTCTTCGTCCCTTGGCCGGGACTTCTCACGGGCTCTCGTGGCCTTCCCGCGGCGCTTCCGGCGTTCCTCGAACTCTTCTTCCTCTTCTTCCTCTTCGGCCTGCTCAGGGCTTCGCAGTGACTCGGCCCGGTCGTGCAGCCTGCTGCTCAGCGAGTCGATCTGCTTGCTCACCGCTGCTTTGGCGGCGTCCTTGCCCGCGTCCAGAAGATCGCCGCGAACGTTTTCGATGATCTTTTCCACTTCCGGAGAGGAGGTGAGCATCTTCAGCCCCTGCTGCAACAGGTCGCCCTTGCCGGCGCGCAGGTGGCCGGTCACGCCGGCGATGGCCAGCACAGCCGCCAGTCGGTATTTCCCGCGCCCCAGAAGGTAACCTCCGGCCACGGCGAGGGCCATTCGCACTGCGTTGTTCACGATCACCACTCCTTGTCGATTGTCCTGCTGCGGAGTCCGTCTCATCTCTTCGAGTCCTCGGGGCCGGACCCCGTCGGCGCACCACGGAGAAAGACGACATTGACCAGAGCCGACGCCCGTTGCGGTGAATGTGGGAAGAGCATTCCGTTCCCACAATTTCATTTCCCCATACCCTAGAAAACCCCCATAAAAGCATATATGGGCAAAAAGGGGATAAAAGGGATATTGCTCTGGCTGAGCCTCCCTCGGGGGTCGGATTTCCGTCGTGGGCCGGGGGTGGAATAACCGCCCATCCGCCTCTGGTCTACGGCAGAGGTTGAGAGTTCAATGATGTGTCGGGGCCAACGACGGAGCTTTGTAACAAGTGAAGCCAGGTTCCCGGAAAGATTTGGTCAAGATTCCTAAGACGAATGAGCCGAGACAGGAGAGAGGCGCTTAAAAAACGGGCACAACCACCTCGTTAACCCGTAAAGCGGAGGTACAGCCCTGGTGAGAAGATCGAGGGCCGGGTTCGCCTTGGTTGCCATGACGGTTGTTTCCACCATGGTCGGCGGGCTCACGGGATGTGCACGTGCGGAGTTCACCTACGTCCGCCACGACGACGGGCAGACGTACTTCAAGGTTCCGGCGGCCTGGCAGAAGGTCGACCAGACGGCGCTGGACAAGGCGACCATCGGAGCCGACCTCGAATCGGCCACCGCGCAGCTGCGCAAACAGCTCATCTGGTCGACCGCCTACGACGCCCACAGCAGGCCGTCTCCAGATCACCTGCTCGGCTACGGCACCGAGGACGAACCATTCGTCTTCGCCCGGATCGCCAAGCTCCTTCCCGAGGAGCAGGACGCGCTCTCCCTGAACAGCATGCGCAACTCCGTCCTGCCCGTCACCGAGACGGTGCGCAAGGAGTACGCGGAGATCCCCGGTTACCCGCTGAAGGACTTCGAGCTTCTCGCCGACGAGGTGCTCCAGCCCGGAGACGGCCTGCGCGGGGTGCACGTGCGGTTCAACTACGCGATCGAGGGCGCCGGGACGGAGACCTTCGACCTCACCTCCTATCTGGCCCCGGACGGCAAGCAGATCTCCACCCTGCTGATCCGCTGCTCGGCCGCCTGCTACCGGAAGCGCGCCGGGGAGTTCGACAGGATCGCGCAATCTTTCAAGGTCAAACGACTCACCGGGTGAGGAGAAGCCCGTACATGAAGTCACCTCCGCAGCCCCCCACCTTCGAAGGACTACGGGCCCCCGGCTCGGGTCCGACGGACCCGCATCCCGACAAGCGTAAGAAGATGCCGTTCTGGGATCGGATCAAATTCCTCCTCATCCTGACGATCATTTATTTCATCCTGGTGTGGAGTGAGATGGCCTCATTCGAGGGCATCATGACGTTCCAGGATGCGATGATCACTACCGCTGTCGCGGCGCCGTGGATCTTCTGGCTCCTGGGCGCCGAGTTCCTGCGCCAGCTCCACTTCTTCGTCAGCGAGCGCTCCGCCGGATACAACCGGTTCTGGACGCGCGGTGTGTTCGGCGGCTTCGAGCGCTGGACCCACCGCCGCTTCTCCGACTGGAATCGCTTCAGGATGGCACGTGCCATCAAGTGGCTGTTCTGGATCGCGGTGCTCGCCCTCATCCTCGGCGAGGTGCTGGACACCTCTCCCGCGCTCGCGTTGTTCCAGGCGCCCGCGCTGCTCTGGCAGGCGCTGCCGTACATGGCGCAGCTCGCCTTCGCGTTCTTCTTCATCGCCTTCCAGTTCATCGGCCTGTTCTGGCTGCTGTCGCGGGGCGGAGTGGAGACCTACTTCCCCGACGACATCAAGACCCGCTTCACCGACGTGTGGGGCCAGGACCACGTCGTCGAGCGGGTCAAGGAGAACATCGTCTTCCTGGAACGGCCGGACGCGATCGAGGAGCGCGGTGGCTACGTGCCCAGCGGCCTGCTGCTGTGGGGCCCGCCGGGCACCGGTAAGACCCTGATGGCTGAGGCCGTGGCCGGGGAGACCGGCAAGCCGTACGTGTTCGTCGACCCCGGCGCGTTCGTCAACATGTTCATGGGCATCGGCATCCTGAAGGTGAAGTCGCTGTTCAGGAAGCTCCGCAAGCTCTCGCTGCGGTACGGGGGCGTGATCGTCTTCTTCGACGAGGCCGACTCCCTCGGACGGCGTGGCTCGCTGGCGCAGCAGGGGCCCAGGGGCGGTCCCGGATTCTCCCCGCACGCCGCCGGGTGCCATGGCTTCGGCTACCTCAGCGAGGACACCCGCTGGTTGCTGACCCGCAAGGGCGCGGCGGAGCGGGAGGAGCCGGACACCGGCCGCAGCCGCTTCATGATGGGCGGCATGGGCGGCGGAGGCGGCGACCCGGGCACGCTGCAGGCGCTGCTCACCGAGCTGTCGGGCCTGAAGAAGCCCCGGGGCATCGTCAACCGGCATGTGAGAAGGCTCTTCGGCATGCGGCCCAAGCCGCCGCCGAAGTACCGGATCCTGGTCATGATGGCCACCAACATGCCCAACTCGCTGGATGAGGCGCTGCTGCGGCCGGGCCGCATCGACCGCATCTACAAGGTGGGCTACCCGTCGAAGGCGGGCCGGGTCCGCACCTACCGGGGCTACTTCGACAAGGTCGACCACGAGCTGACCGACGAGCAGCTGGACAAGCTGGCGACGATCACGCCCTACGCCACCGGTGCCACGATCAAGGACCTGGTGAACGAGTCGCTGATCACCGCGATCCGCGATGGCCGGGAGGTCATCACCTGGTCGGACGTGACCAGGGCCAAACGGCTCAAGCAACTCGGACCGCCCGAGGACGTGGAGTACATCGAGCGCGAGCGGCACGCGGTCGCGGTGCACGAGGCCTGCCACGCCGTGGCGGCCTACCGTACCCGCTACCACCTCGAGATCGACATCGCCACGATAGAGAAGGGCGCCGACTATCTCGGCATGGTCGCGAGCATCAAGCCCGAGGACCAGTTCACCCGCTGGAAGTCCGAGCACGAGGCCGACATCATGGTCTCGCTCGCCTCACTGGCGGGGGAGCGGATGTTCTTCGGCGAGGACAACTCCTCCGGCGTCTCGGGTGACCTGTTCTCGGCGACGTACCTCACCGCACTGATGGAGGCGCACTGGGGCATGGGGCGCGGGGTGACCTCGGTGCCCGCGCTGCAGGAACTGGAGATCATGGGAGGCAAGTCGATGCCCAAGCCCGGCGGCGGTGGCATCGGTTTCACCAAGACGCCGGGTGGCGGGCAGTCGCCGGCCCCCGACGTGCTGGGTGAGCGCATCGAGTTCAACCTGGTGCGCCTGCTGGACCGGACCGAGGAGCTGCTGCGCGAGCACCGGAGAGACGTCCTGTGCCTGGCCCACGCGCTGGAGACGCACAAGACGCTCAACGGTGACGACGTGGTCGCGATCCTGGAGCGGAGGCAGGGGCCGCTGGTCGACGGCTCGGTCTATCTCTCGGACGACTTCTACGCCGAGATCGAGGAGTATCACCTGGAGGCGGCGCGGGCGCATCGCGAGCACAGCCACGTGTCGCGCACCCTGCCCGTCCCGGCGGCCCTGCTCAGGCTCGAACCCGCCGTCGCGGTCGTGCAGGGAGCGGTGGTGACGGGCAACGGCCACGGCGCCACGATGTCGGCCGGGCCGGCCTCGGCGGTCGCGGCCGAGCCGGACTTCGTGCCGTGGGGTGACGGCGGTCCGGTGCCCCGGCTGTCACCGCCAGCGCCCGTGCCGTTGCCACAGCCTCCGCCGTCCGGCGTTCCCGAGCCGCGGGGTGGGCGGCTGAGGGTGGTGCTCCTGGTCGTGGCCAGCCTGGTGGCGCTGGCGGCCTTCACCCTGCTGGGCGTGTACCTGCTCAATGGCGGGAGTGCCGTGATGGGCGGGGCGGGCTCGCTGGAGTCCGGCACGCTCCCGGTGGTGCTCGTCGCCGTACTGGCCGCGATCGTGGGAGCGGGCATCGTCGCCGCGGTCACCCGGGGATCGCGGGCGGCCAGGGCCAGGGCCGAGGCCCAGCGTGACAGCGCCGTGGAACGGGCACAGTTGCTCGCCGCGGCGATGGACCCCGAGGTCGCTATGCGGGTCCTCGGCTACAAGGGCACCGATGAGCGGCCCCCGCGCTGAGGGCTTCGAACACGCACAGCCCGCCGGGCCGAGGCCGCGGGCGGGCTGTGCGGTCGGGAGGTTCCGGGGGAGCCGGTGAGCCGGTTCCCCCGGAGGCCCGTCAGTCGAACTCGCCGTCCTTCACGCCGCCGACGAAGGCGTCCCACTCGCTTCGGGTGAACGCCAGAGCCGGGCCGCCCGGATCCTTGGAGTCGCGGACGAGGTAAAGCCGATCGGCGTCGGCCTTGTGTCGGGCAACGGCCGGATCACCGGGGACGACCGCCACCTCCACGCAGTCGCCTCCGTTGGTGCTGCGACCGCTCTTACGCCACTCGGCGTCGGACAGATCCATCGTGGACCCTCGCACTTTTTCTTCCTTCTACGGCTAGGGGGAGGAAAACCTTCTCGCCATCTGGGCGATGAAGGCCGCCGACTCCTCCTGACCGAGTGCCATCTCGCAGAGGCTCTCGAACATGGAGGCGTATCGGCTGACCTGCTCCGGGTCGTCCGGCACGAGCCCGCTCGAGGCCTGCTCCAGATAGAGCAGGTCGGGAACCTCGGGCTCGGGGAAGCTGAGCAGGCAGAACTTGCCGTCCATCGCCGCGTGCGCCCCCGCGGAGAACGGGGCGACCCGGATCTCCACGTTGGGCAGCGCGCCGAGGTGGACGAGATGTTCCAACTGCTCCGACATGACGTCGCGCCCGCCGATCTGACGCCGGATCACTGCTTCGTCGAGCACCGCGACAAGGTGGATCGGGTCACCGGGTCCGTGCAGCAACCGCTGGCGCGAGATGCGCACGGAGACCGTCTCCTCGACCTGGGAGGGGGTCTGGACAATGGAGGTCGCCTCGATCACCGCGCGTGCGTACGGTTCGGTCTGCATCAGGCCGGGAACGACGAGCGGCTCGTACGAGCGCACGAGCGACGCCTCCGCCTCCAGCCCGATGTAGGAGTCGAAGCCCGGTTTAAGGGCTTGGCGGTGGGGGTGCCACCAGCCGCGCCGCCGGGCCTCCACGGCCATCTGGATCAGGGAGTCACGTGCCTCCCCGGTCACGCCGTACACATCGGTGAGGGCCGACACGTCCGAGGGGCGGGGACGGGTCAGACCCGTCTCGTATCTCCAGACGGTGGTGTCGGTGGAGCCGATCCGCTCGGCCACCTCCACCCGTGTCAGCCCGCTGTCCTTTCGCAGACGGTTCAGTTCAGCCATCAGGCGGCGATGACGGGCCGTGGGGCTGCGTCGAGAAGCCACGCATCTACCTCCCTCCGTCCTTTGATAGCAAATCTGTGGAATCTCAACATGAGGTATTGCAGTCCTTGATAGAACAGTTCACCGTGAGTGAGTGTGCCATCTCAGACGGCGATGTGCATGGAATGTCAACAACCCCCTCCTGCAGGAGGGGGCTTGAGGCGCGGTGATGCGCTTCGAAGCCCCGCGTTGACCAGCCCTGGCCATCATGAACTGGAGGTGTGATCCAGATGGCTACGTTGAACACAAGATTGCAGACCGACCTTGGGGTGCTTCCTCAGCTCCAAGCTCTCGAATCCGTGGGAGCAGACACGCCCGAGGGTGGGCACGAAACGGCTCACGGACACCGCCTGGCGGCGGTACCTGGTGTTCGACCTGGGCGAGGGGAGATCGAGCGGACCGGCACCCGGTCTGCTCGGCGTCACCCCGAGGGCGCTTCGGTGTCCGAGGGAGCGAACCGTGAGGTTCACCCGGCCGTGTTCGTCCTGGACGCCCGCGGCCACCCGCTCGACCCCTGCCACCCCGCCCGCGCCCGCCGCCTGCTGGCGGCCGGGCGGGCGGTGGTTCACCGTCACACCCCGTTCGTCATCCGTCTCAAAGATCGCGATGCGGCGACCTCGGCCATCGAAGGCGTGCAGGTCGGCATCGACCCCGGCAGCAAGCACACCGGCCTGGCGGTGTTCACCGACCACGGCGGAAGCCGGAGCGGGAAGTATACGATCCGGCTCGACCACCGAGGCGCAGCGATCCGAGACAGGCTCAGCGCGCGGGCCGCGCTGCGCCATGCTCGCAGGTCACGCAATCTGCGTCACCGCGCCCCCCGGTTCCTCAACCGCACCAGACCCCAGGGGTGGCTTGCGCCGTCGCTGCGCCACCGCGTCGACACCACCGTGTCGTGGGTGGTGCGGCTCGCCCGGTGGGCGCCGGTGCGGGCCGTGCACGTCGAGCGGGTGGCGTTCGACACCCACGCCCTCAGCGCGGGCAGACCGCTGCAAGGGGTGGAATACCAGCGGGGCACCCTCGCCGGGTACGAGGTCCGCGAATACCTGCTCGCCAAGTGGGGGCGGGCGTGCGCGTACTGCGGTGCGACCGGTGTGCCGCTCAACCTCGACCACATCCACCCGCGCAGCCGGGGCGGCTCCGACCGCATCTCTAACCTGACCTTGGCGTGCATCGGCTGCAACCAGGCCAAGAACGCGACGCCGGTGGAGGAATTCCTCCGGGCCAAGCCCGCACTGCTCGCGAAGATCCTCAAGCAGGCCAAAGCGTCACTGCGCGACGCCGCCGCCGTCAACGCGACCCGGTGGGCGCTGTGGCGGGCGCTGGAAGCCACCGGCCTGCCCGTGTCCACAGCCTCCGGTGGCCGAACGAAATGGAACCGTTCCCGTACCGGTGCCGCCAAGTCGCACACGTTGGACGCGCTGCACGTCGGCCACCTGGAGACCGTCGCCACCTGGCCCTCGGCGGTCCTGGTGGTCAAGGCGACCGGGCGCGGCACCTACGCCCGCACCCGCACCGACCGCTACGGCTTTCCCAGGCTGCGGCTACCCCGGACCAAGCGGGTCAAGGGGTTCGCCACCGGCGATCTGGTCCGCGCCGTCGTAGCGAGCGGCAAGAAGGCCGGGGTCCACCTCGGCCGCGTCGCGGTCCGCAGCACCGGCAGTTTCAACATCACCACCCGGCACGGCCTCGTGCAGAGCATCGGCCACCGCCACGTCCGCCTGCTCCAGCGAGCCGATGGCTACGGCTACACCACCCACCCAGAAACGCGGCACCGTGCCACGTTTCCTTCCCCGCCTGAAGGCGGGGGTCTCCACGCTGGAGGTATCTGATGACGACCGGACGGCAGGCCGTCTCACCTCGATCCACGGTGACCCTCAAGGGGGTCCCGGAGTCGGTGTCGATGGCGCGAAGCCGGGTCAGGGAGCTTCTGGGCGAGGGACACCCCGCGTCCGACGACGTCATTCTCCTGGTGAGCGAGGTGGTGACCAACTCCGTGCTCCACTCGGGTTCCGGAGGGGGTGGAGAGGTCGCGATGACCGTGGCGGTGGGATCGGCCGTGGTGCTGGTCGAGGTCTGTGACGCCGGGTCCGGCGCGTCGATGCCGCACGTGCGCAACGACCCCGAGGCGGAGGGCGGGCGAGGCATGTTCCTGGTGGACCTGCTCGCCGACAACTGGGGCATCCAGGACGACGCTCCCGAGGGCGCCAGGACGCTCTGGTTCGAGGTCGTCTTCTGATCTCGGGACGAAGGGTGTGCGGCTCCTAAAATTTGGGCCTTTGCTAATCAACCTCCCTGTCTGACTCTCAGTGGAGGCACGCGACAAATCCCTAGAGTGCGTGCCTGAGGAGGACGCAGGTGAGACGCCGTCTGATCGTGGTGTTCGCCGCTTTGGCGCTGTTATGTCTTGGTGTGAACGGGGTGGGAGCCTCGGCCGAGCCGCAACCGAACAGCCAGTACAAGGTCCAGGGGCCGAGCACCTCCCAGCAGCGAAGCGCGATCGCGGCCACCGGTGCCGCGATCGATCAGGTCGATGCCGACTCGGTCGTGGTCACCGCCAGCGAGGCCGAGGTCGCCGAGATCAAGAAACTCGGCCACACCGTCACGAGGATTCCCCGGTCCTTATCCCCGACCGGGGCCGAACGGCGCTCGGACTTCCCCTCGGCCGACTCCGCCTACCACAACTACGCCGAGATGACCGCCGCGGTGAACCAGATCGTCGCCGACCACCCGACGATCGCCCGCAAGATCAGCTATGGCACCTCGTACGAGGGACGCGACCTGATCGCCGTCAAGATCAGCGACAACGTCGACACGGACGAGAACGAGCCCGAGGTGCTGTTCACGCACCACCAGCACGCTCGCGAGCACATGACCGTCGAGATGGCGATCTACCTGCTCAACCTGTTCACCGACGGCTACAGCACCGACAGCCGCATCGCCAACCTGGTCAACACCCGCGAGATCTGGATCATGCCGGACCTCAACCCCGACGGCGGCGAGTACGACATCGCCACCGGTTCCTACCGCTCCTGGCGCAAGAACCGGCAGCCCAACTCCGGCTCGTCGTACGTGGGCACCGACCTCAACCGCAACTGGGGCCACCAGTGGGGTTGCTGCGGCGGCTCCTCCGGCTCCAGCTCCAGCGACACCTACCGGGGTTCCGCGGCCGAGTCGGCTCCCGAGGTCAGGGCGGTGGCCAACTGGGTCCGCAGCAGGGTCGTCGGCGGCGTGCAGCAGATCAAGTCGCACATCGACTGGCACACCTACGGTGAGCTGATCCTGTGGCCGTACGGCTACACCTACAACGACACCGGCCCCGGCCTGACCCAGGACGACCGCGACGCCCACGCGACCCTGGGCCAGAACATGGCCGCCACCAACAACTACACCCCCCAGCAGGCCAGTGATCTCTACATCACCGACGGTTCGATCGACGACTGGATGTGGGGCGTCTACAAGATCTTCAGCTACACCTTCGAGATGTACCCGACCGGTTCCTCGCCGGGCTTCTACCCTCCCGACGAGCAGATCGTCCCGCAGACCACCCGTAACCGCGAAGCCGTGCTCCGCTTCCTGGAGTACTCCGACTGCGTCTACCGCATCACCGGCAAGGAGTCGCAGTACTGCGGCACCGGCACCCCGCCGGTGACCGTCTACTCCGACGAGTTCGAGACGGCGACCGGCTGGACGACCAACCCCTCGGGCACCGACACCGCCACCTCGGGCCAGTGGGAGCGCGGTGTCCCGCAGGCCACCACCTCCAGCGGCGCCAAGCAGCTCGGCACCACGGTCAGCGGCACCAACGACCTGGTCACCGGCAGGCTCGCGGGCACCGCGGCGGGCGACTACGACATCGACGGAGGAGTCACCAGCATCCAGTCACCGGCCATCACCCTGCCGTCGACCGGGACGCTGAACCTGTCGCTGTCGTGGTATCTGGCGCACGGTTCCAACTCCTCCACCGCCGACTTCCTGCGGGTGAAGGTCGTCGGCTCCACCACCACCCAGGTGTTCCAGCAGCTCGGCGCGGCCGCCAACCGCAACGGCGCCTGGGCGGTCGCCACGGCCAACCTCTCCGCCTTCGCGGGCCAGACGGTCCGCATCCTGATCGAGGCCGCCGACGCCTCGGGTGCCTCCCTGATGGAGGCCGGCATCGACAACGTCAAGATCACCCAGCAACCCTGACCCTCCGCCGGGGCGCCTTCGCCGAGGGCGCCCCGAGCCCTTCACCGGTGGGCTCGGGGCCGGTCAGACGCGGCAGATCAGCTCGCCGTGGAGCAGCGACAGCCAGCCGTCCCGCTCCTCCGCCCAGGCCCGCCAGCCCTCCGAGAGACGGCGCAGGTCCTCCTCGGTGCTGCCCGAGGCGAGGGCCTGGCGGGCCATGTCGGACTTCAGGATCCGCTCGGCCCACATGCCGCCCCACCAGGCGCGGTCCTCGGGTGTGGCGAAGCACCAGGTCGAGGAGGTGGCCGAGACGTCGGTGAACCCCGCCGCGTGCGCCCAGGAAAGCAGTCGCCGCCCCGCGTCGGGCTCGCCGCCGTTGGCCCTGGCCAATCTCAGGTAGAGGTCCAGCCACTCGTCCAGTTCGGGCATCTCGGGAAACCAGGTGAACGCGGTGTAGTCACTGTCGCGTACCGCGACGATCCCGCCCGGCCTGCAGACCCGCCGCATCTCGCGCAGCGCCAGCACGGGATCGCCGACGTGCTGGAGCACCTGGTGGGCGTGGACGACGTCGAAGGTGTCGTCGGGAAAGCACAGCTCGTGCACGTCCGCCACGGAGAACTCGACGCCGGAGCGCCCGCGCCGCTCCACCTCCGCGCGGGCCAGGCCGAGCGCCTCCTCGCTGATCTCGGCCGCGGTGACCGTGCCGGGCGCGACACGCTCCGCCAGGTCGGCGGTGATGGTGCCGGGCCCGCAGCCCACGTCCAGCAGCGTCATGCCCGCTCTCAGGTACGGCAGGAGGTGGGCCGCCGAGTTCTCCGCGGTACGCCACCGGTGGGACCTGAGCACCGACTCGTGGTGTCCGTGCGTGTAGACGGCGTCCTTGCCTGTCATGGGAGACCCCTCCTTCTGTCCGTCGGTCCCGACCGTAGCAGGAATCTCATATTTCAAGAAGAATCGTCTCATTATATGGTCTCATTGTGCGGTCGTAACAGATTTCGCACCTTTTCATCGCTTGCTGTAACGGGGGAGGGCGCCCACACTCAGATGGGATGTTCGCTGACACAATGGGGGTGGTCCTCGTGCACGAGGAGTTCAGCGCTCACGAGACCTGGCCACTGGGGTGCACGCGCTGCGGGCACCTCTGGCAGGAGGAGTACCTCGTCCGTCACCTGACCGACGGGCACGGACACGACGTCGTGCTCTGGCTGAGGTCGGGCGTCATGGTCCAGCCGCCCTGGTCGGGACTGAGCTGCCCCGCCTGCGGCTGTGACGGTGTTCGCGTCTTCCCGGTGGGCGCGCACCCCCAGAACGGCACCCCGTTCCCCGCCGCCACTCTCACCCCCGGCCCCGCCCCGGCCCCAGACCCCGGTCCGGCCCCGGTCCCCGCGCTGGGAGCCGGTGCCTCGCCCGCCGGGCCCCGGCCGCGTCGCCGCGTGCCGCAGCCGGCCCTGCTGTACTCCCTCATCGTGGCCGCGTTCCTGCTCTTCACCAGCTTCGAGCTCTTCGAACACGTGATTCCCCACCACTGAACCCGCCGCCACGGACCACCGGACCCCGCCGCGGGGCGGGGTCCGGTGGTCACCGGGTATCAGAGGCGGAAGTCCAGGTCGGGGACGATCTCGGCGACGTCCATCTGGGCCTTCTGCAGCCTGCCCGAGTAGTCCCAGTTCATCGCCTGCCAGCGGGTGAACTGGTCGAGAACCCATACCCCCGACTGGCGGCTGCCGTTGCCGGATCTGCCGTTGCCGCCGAAGGGCAGGTGAGCCTCCGCGCCGGAGGTGGAGTTGTTGACGCTCACCATGCCCGCGCCGATGCCGGCGCGGAAGTGGAACGCCGACTTCGGGTCGGTGGTGTAGATGGAGGAGGAGAGCCCGTAGCCGGGAAGGTTGGCCAACTCGACGGCCTCCTCCAGCGTGCTGAAGGCGGTCACGCCGACGATGGGGCCGAAGGTCTCCTCAAGGAAGAGCCGGTCGCCGGGGCGGACGCCGTCCACGACCACCGGGTGGTAGTAGAGGCCGCCCTCCCCGGTGAAGCCGGCGCGTGGGTTGTCCGGGGTGATGCGGCCGGTGGGACCGGAGACGACGGTGTGGTGCGGCTGGATCCAGCCCAGGTACTCCTCGTAGCGCGAGGCGAACCTCTCCTCGAGCAGCGGGCCGCAGAGCACGTCCCCGGCGGGGTCGCCGATCGCCGCCTCCGCCACGGCGCGCGCGTACCGGCGGAGGAACTCCTCGTGGACGCTCTCGTGCACGATCACCGTGCCGAGTGACGTGCAACGCTGCCCGGCGGTGCCGAAGCCCGCGAACAGCGCGCCCTCCACGGCCAGGTCCAGGTCGGCGTCCGGCATGACCACCATCGGGTTCTTGCCGCCCAGCTCCAGGCAGGGGGACTGCAGGTGGCGCCCGCACAGCTCGCCGACGGCGCGGCCCACCGCGGTGGATCCGGTGAACCCGACCTTGTGCACCGTGCCCTCGGCCAGCGCCGACTCCAGGCCCTCGAACGTCGTGGCACCGTCGGCGAGGACCAGGTTCAGCACGCCGTCGGGCAGCCCGGCCGCCGTGAACAGCCGGTAGAGCGCGTGCGCGGAGGCCGCCGCGTACTCGGCGGGCTTCCACACCACCGCGTTGCCGCACAGCAGCGCCGGGACCAGGTACCACGACGGCACCGCGACCGGGAAGTTTCCCGCCGTGATCACCGCGGCCACTCCCACGGGGACCCGGAAGGTGAACAGGTTCTTGTCCGGCATCTCTGAGGGAACCGTCTGCCCGTACAGCCGTCTGCCCTCGCCGAGGAAGAAGTCACAGGTGTCGACGATCTCGCGTACCTCGCCCAGCGCCTCGGCGTACGGCTTGCCGATCTCGCGGGTGACCAGGCGGGCCAGTTCCTCGGCGTTGGCCTCCACCAGCCGCCCGATCGAGGCGATCACCCGCCCCCGGACGGGCGCGGGAACCCGAGACCACTCCCGCTGGGCCGCGGTGGCCGTGCGGCACGCGGAGGAGAACGTGCTCGCGTCCGCCAGCCGGACCCGCGCGACCACCTCGTTCAGGCGAGCCGGGTTGACCGACTCGTAGGCGGTGCCGTTGGACGCTTCTTTTCCGCCGATGACGGAGACGATCTCGCTGGTCACCTTCGACCTCCCGGTATGGACCTGTGACCGCATTCTCCCCGCGAAGGACGAGGCCGTCACATCAGCCGGAAGTCGGCGAAGTCGAAACCCGGGGACACCACACAGCTCACCAGCACGGCCTCGTCCCCGGCGGGGCGGGCGGCCTGCCAGGTGCCGCCGGGCACCACCGCCTGCGGGACCTGGCCCTCCTCCACCAGCGGACCCAGGGTCACGGAGTGGGTGGGCTGGCCCTCGTGGCCGCCGAGGACCAGTGTCAGCGGGCCGCCCCGGTGCCAGAGCCACACCTCGTCGGAGGCGACCACGTGCGGGCGCGACTCCTCGCCGGGCCCCAGCAGGAAGTAGATCCCCGTCGCGGTGGCCCGCGCTCCGGTGTACCCGGGCGGGGTGAGGTCGACGGAGGTTCTCCAGGTCTCGCGGAACCAGCCACCCTCGGGGTGCGGCAGCAGGTCCAGGGTCTCGGCGAGCGGAGGACGGGAAGAGGTCGTCATCGCACCGATTCTAGGGACCCGGCTCCTCGGACGGACCGTATGAGGTCCGGGTGCGCACCGACGTATTGCCGACGCGTGGGTGTCGGACGGTGCGGGGGCCCCGCGGCGGAGGCCGTCTGGACGGTCGGCGGGGCGGGCGCGCGAGGAGGCGCGCGTACCGGGCGCGACGAGGGCTGCCGATCGGTGCGGGAGTCACCGGGGTGACGGAGATCGTCCTGCGGGGTGAGTGGTCCGGATTTGTCGGAGGGGTTGGCTAGGTTCGGTCCGTGATCGAACGGTGGAACCGGGATCAGGTGCTGGCGCTCGCGCCCGACGCCTCGTCCCAGAAAGCGGCCGGGACAATCTCCTCCCCCAGAAAGTGGTCGGGGACCGGAGTCACCGCCGACGCGGTGTGGGGCGAGTGCGCGGGCAGCGGCTCCAAGCCCTACCGGGCCTGCGTCGACCTGTCCGAGCCCGCCTACCGATGCACCTGCCCCAGCAGGAAGTTCCCGTGCAAGCACGCTCTCGGCCTGCTGCTCCTGTGGTCGGCCGACGGTGTCCCCGTCGCGGAGGAGGTCGCCGACTGGGTGGGTGAGTGGCTCGACGGGCGGCGCGACCGCGCGGCCAGGGCGGTGGAGGCCGGGGCGACCCGCGCCGCCAGGTCTGCCGAGGCGGCTCCCGCCGACGGCCGCCGGGCCGCGCTGCGCGAGCAGCGCGTGAGCGCCGGTCTGTCGGATCTGGAGCGCTGGCTCGCCGACCAGGTCAGGCAGGGCCTCGCCGGGTCACGGCGTCACGACCAGTGGGACGACCTGGTCAAGCGCCTGATCGACGCCCAGGCGCCCGCCGTCGCGGGCTCGCTGTCGCGCCTGCCCGCCGTGCTGGACGGCGATGACTGGCCCGCCCGCCTGCTCAGCGAGTACGCGCTGCTGCACCTGCTCTGCGTGGCCCACCGCAACCTCGCGGCTCCGGCCGGCGAAGGGACCGGCGACGTAACCGGCGACGGGACCGGTGGCGGCCCGGGGGATGTGCCGGAGGCCGCGCCCGCGGGGCTCCTGGAAAGGGTGCGCGACCGGGTCGGTTTCTCGGTGACGAAGGAGGAGGTGCTCGCGGGGGAGGTCGTCCGCGACCTGTGGGACGTGCTGGGACGGCGCGACGAGGAGCACGACCGGCTGATCGCGCGCCGGGTCTGGCTGCGCGGGCGCCAGACGGGCAGGGCGGCACTGGTGCTCTCGTTCGCACCGGTCGGACAGGCTCTCGACGCCTCGCTCGTCACCGGCACGACCATGGACGCCGACCTGGCGTTCTACCCCGGCTCGACTCCGCTGCGCGCGGTGGTCGCCGCCCGGCACGACGCCGCCCCGGCCGGCCCGCCGCCCGGCCAGAGCATCGAGCGGGCACTGGACGAGGTGGCCGAGGCTCTGGCGGGCGACCCCTGGCTCGACTCCTGGCCGCTCGTGCTGGAGGGGGTGACCCCCGCGGGGAGTGGTTCGCGGCTCCTGGCCGGGCCCTCCGGCGGGCTGCCGCTCCACCCGTCCGCGGGAACCCCGTGGCGGCTGGTCGCCACCTCGGGCGGCCATCCGCTGACCGTCGCCGCCGAATGGACCCCGAGGGGCCTGCGCCCCCTCACGACCTGGGATGAGGAAGGCCGGGTGATCGCCCTGTGAACGCCTCCGCCGACTGGGAGGAGCTGGTGTCCACCGCGCTCGTCGGGACCGACCGGCGCCCGCTGCCCGGAGAGGGGGCGAGCGAGGTCGAGCTGCTCGGGCGCGCGGCCGTGCACACGCTGCGGATGCGCGCGGGGCGGCGGCCGGTCGCCCCGGGCGAGCCGCCGAGTCTCGCGGCGCCCGAGGAGCAGCCGGAGGTCTCGCGCGCCGCGGGCGACCGGCTTGCCCGCGTTCTCGGTGGTGAGCAGCCGAGACTGCTCACCGAGTGGCTGGAGACCGCGGCCGGGCGTGGCTACCGCCTCTCGCCCCACCTGCTGCCCGAGCTTCTCGACCACGCGGTCAGGGACAGGTCGATCCGGCCGTATCTCGGTGTCCTGGCGGGCAACCGGGGGCGCTGGCTGGCGGGGCTGAACCCGGCGTGGGGTTTCCTGCTCGAGGAGGTCACGGGAGTGGCCGCGACCGACTCTGGGCCGACCTCGCAGGTCTGGGAGTTCGGCACCTCGGGTGACCGTCGCGTCCATCTGGGCGAGTTGCGGGCGGCCGATCCGGCGAGGGCCAGGGAACTGCTCGCCGCCACCTGGGAGAAGGAGAGTCCCGATGACAGGGCGGCGTTCCTGGAGGCTCTCACCACGGGGTTGTCGCTTGAGGACGAGCCGTTCCTGGAGTCCGCGCTCGACGACCGCCGCCGCGAGGTCCGCCACCAGGCGGCCGACCTGCTCACCCGGCTCCCCGGATCGCGCCTGGCCCTGCGCATGGCGGAGCGCGTCGCCCGGTATGTCACCGTCGCCGGCGGTGAGATCCACGTCGACCCGCCGGTGGCCTGCGACAGCGCCATGGAGCGCGACGGCATCCGGGCGAAGGCGCCCCGGGGGACGGGCGAGCGGGGCTGGTGGCTGCAGCAGGCCGTGGCCCGCACCCCGCTGGGCGTCTGGCCCCGGCTGCTCGGCCGGTCGCCCGGGGAGCTGGTCCGCATGAAGATCGTCGACTGGAACCGCGAGGTCATGGCCGGTTGGGTCAGGGCCGCCGTTCTCCAGGGTGACCCGGAGTGGGCGCTGGAGCTCTTCGCCTGGGACCCGATCGCCGACCTGCTGGCCGCGCTGCCCCGCGACAGGCAGGAGATCGTCGCGGCCGACTTCGTACGGCGGCACGGCCTGGACGGCCAACTGATCATGGTTCTCGGCGGGGCCGCGGCCCCGTGGGGTCCGGCCCTGGCCACGGCGGTCCTCCAGAAGATCATCGATGTGTCCGGCACCCAGCCGTGGAACCTCGGCGAGCTGACCAAGCTCGCCGGTGAGCGCATCGATCCGGCACTGCACGACATGGCCGGTCGGCTCTCAGCGGAGCCGTCCATCCAGGAGGTAGCCGCCCTCCTGCGTTTCCGTGACGACATGTTGAAGGAGCTCACACAGTGACAACGGTTCTGCGGGCCCACGCCGAAGACCAGTACGCCGAGGAACTGGCGGTCCTGGCCAAGGGCGACGACCGGGTCCGCCCGCCGGGCTGGAAACTGTCGCCCTGGGCGGTGACCACCTACATCCTCGGTGACGGCGACCAGATCACCCCCAAGTACATCGGGCCGCGGCGCATCGTCGAGGTGGCCGTGGCGACACTCGCCACCGACCGCGCGCTGCTGCTGCTCGGCGTGCCCGGCACCGCCAAGACCTGGCTCTCGGAGCACCTGGCCGCCGCGATCAGCGGTGACTCCACACTCCTCGTGCAGGGCACGGCGGGCACCGCGGAGGAGGCCATCCGCTACGGCTGGAACTACGCCAGGCTGCTGGCCGAGGGGCCGTCCATGGAGGCGCTCACGCCGAGCCCGGTGATGCGGGCGATGGCCGAGGGGCGGCTGGCCCGGGTGGAGGAGCTGACCCGGATGCCCTCCGACGTCCAGGACGCGCTGATCACCGTGCTGTCGGAGAAGACGCTGCCGATTCCCGAGCTCAACCGGGAGGTGCAGGCCGAGCGCGGTTTCAACATCATCGCCACCGCCAACGACCGTGACCGCGGCGTCAACGACCTGTCGAGCGCACTGCGCCGCCGGTTCAACACGGTCGTGCTGCCGGTGCCCGCCACCGCCGAGGAGGAGGTGGACATCGTCTCCCGCAGGGTCGGCCAGCTCGGCCGCTCCCTGGAGCTGCCCGAGACCCTCACCGGGCTGGAGGAGATCCGCCGCGTCGTCACGGTCTTCCGGGAGCTGCGCACCGGCGTCACCGAGGACGGCCGCACCAAGGTCAAGTCCCCCAGCGGCACGCTCAGCACCGCCGAGGCCATCTCCGTCCTCACCAACGGCATCGCGCTGGCCGCGCACTTCGGCGACGGGGTGCTCCGCCCCTCCGACGTGGCCGCAGGCATCGCCGGCGCGGTGATCCAGGACCCGGTCTCCGACCGCGTCGTCTGGCGCGAGTACCTGGAGACCGTGGTGCGCGAGCGCCAGGACTGGCGCGACTTCTACCGGGCCTGCCGTGACGCGGGCTGAGGCGGTGATCCCCGGGAGGGGGCCGCTCCCGATCTCCGTCCCAGGCTCCGGTCCCGTATCGGGTGGCACACCGGTGATCAGGCCGCGCGGTCGCCATCGCGCCATGCCGCCGGTCGGTGAGGCGACTTCCTCGCCTGGCCTCGGTCCCGTATCGGGTGGCACGCCCGCGGCCACCCCGCGCGGTCGCCATCGCGTCACGTCGCCGGTGCCACCGGCCGGTGAGACGGCTTCCTCGCCGGTCAGGGGGCAACGATGAGTGTGTCCGTGCTGGGGATCCGGCACCACGGACCCGGGTCGGCGCGGTCCCTGTGCGACGAGCTTGACCGCCTCAAGCCGGACATCGTGCTCATCGAGGGCCCACCCGAGGCGGACGAGCTGGTCGAGCTGGCCCGTGACCCCGACCTCCAGCCGCCGGTGGCGCTCCTCGCCCACGTGCCGGGCGAGCCGTCCACCGCCGCGTTCTGGCCGTTCGCGGTGTTCTCCCCCGAGTGGCAGGCGCTCCGCCACGCCGTCGGGGCGGGCATCCCGGTCCGCTTCTGCGACCTGCCGGCCGCGCACAGCCTCGCCTCCCGCCCCGGCGCGACCGGCGACGCCGAGCCGCGGTCAGGAGAGGAGCCGGACACGGGTGTTCCCGGCTTCCATCGTGAGACGGCGGATGACGCCGTACAGGTCGATCCGATCGGGGCCCTCGCCCGCGCCGCCGGATACGACGACCCGGAGCGGTGGTGGGAGGACGCCGTCGAGCACCGCGGCGACACCCCGTTCCACATGATCGCCCAGGCCGTGGAGGCGGTCCGCGAGGGACACGTCGCCGACGGGTACGAGGCGCGGCGCGAGGCCTTCATGCGGCGCACGATCCGCAGGGCGATCCGGGACGGCTTCGAGCGGATCGCCGTGGTCTGCGGAGCCTGGCACGTCCCCGCGCTGGCGGGCACGGCGGGTGCGGGAGCGCCCTGGGGAGCCGGGCTGCCCACCGTGAAGGCCGACGACGCGCTGCTCAGAGGGCTGCCCAAGGTCAGGGCCGAGATCACCTGGGTGCCGTGGACGTACGGGCGGCTGGCCTCCTGGAGCGGGTACGGCGCGGGTGTGACCTCCCCCGGCTGGTACCACCATCTGTTCGCCTCCCCGGACCGCCCCGTCGAACGGTGGCTGACCGGGGCGGCCGGGGTGCTCCGGGAGGAGGACCTGCCGGTCTCCTCCGCCCACGTCATCGAGGCGGTCCGGCTCGCCGAAGGCCTGGCCGTGCTCAGGGGACGGCCCCTGGCCGGGCTGGCGGAGGTCACCGAGGCGGTCAGGGCGGTGCTGTGCGAGGGCGACGACCTGCCGGTGGAGCTGATCCAGCGGCGCATGGTCGTGGGGGAGCGGCTCGGCCAGGTGCCGGACAGCACCCCGATGGTCCCCCTCCAGCGCCACCTGCGCGAGGAGCAGCGGCGGGTGAGGCTCAAGCCCGAGGCGCTCGACCGTGAGTACGACCTCGACCTGCGCAAACCTCTCGACCTGGAGCGCAGCAGGCTGCTGCACAGGCTCCGCCTGCTCGGCGTCGGCTGGGGCACTCCCCAGGAGAGCCGGAGCAAGGGCACCTTCCGCGAGTCGTGGTCGCTCACCTGGCGGCCCGAGTTCGACATCGACCTGATCGAGGCGAGTTCCTGGGGCACGACCGTCCCGGCCGCGGCCGCCGCCCGCGTCCGCGACCTCGCCGACGGGGGCGGGACCCCCGGCTCGGGGATGCCGGGCCGGGGAGGCGGTGCGTCCGGGACCGGGGGGCCGTCCGGCGGCGGGGCGCCCGGAGGCGTCACGCTGGCCGGGCTCACCGGCCTGGTGGAGCACTGCCTGCTCGCCGACCTGCCGGAGGCGCTGCCGCACGTGCTCGACGCCCTGTCGGCGCGGGCCGCGCTCGACGGCGACGTCACGCACCTGATGGCGGCGCTCCCGGCGATGGTCCGCGCCCAGCGATACGGCGACGTGCGCGGCACCCCCGCCACCGGCCTGACCGCCATCGCCTGGGCGATGCTCACCAGGATCTGCGTCGGCCTCGGTGGCGCCGTCACCGGCCTCGACGACGACGCCGCCCGTGACCTGATCCGTCACATCGACGCCGTTCACACCGCCGTCTCCCTGCTCGAAGCCGTGCCCGCCGGTCCTGGCGTCTTCGGTGATTCACGGGAGACGGGGGCTCAGGGTGATCCGGGCGCATCCGCCGGTTCCGCGGGCCTGGACGGTCCGGAGGGCGCGAAGGAGGCGAGGAGCACCGGAGCCTCGGGAGGCGCTGCCCGCCCCGAGGAGGAGTCTCCGCAGGGACGGTGGCTGGTGGCGTTGCGCGGGGCTTCCGGCCGCAGTGACCTGCACGGGCTCATCGAGGGCCGGCTCACCAGGATCCTGCTGGACGCGGCCGACCTCGACACGGCCGAGGCGGGCCGTCGGATGTCGCTGGCGATGTCGGCGGGGCACCCGCCGGCCAGGGCGGCGTCCTGGATCGAGGGGTTCCTTTCCGGGGGCGGGCTGCTGCTCGTCCACGACTCCCGGCTGCTCGGGCTGGTCGACGAGTGGCTCACCGGACTCGCCCCGGAGACCTTCGTCGACGTGCTGCCCCTGCTCCGCAGGACGTTCGGTGCCTTCGCCGCGCCTGAGCGGCGTTCGATCGGCTCGCGCGTCCGCTCTCTCGGCTCCGGCGGTGCGGATCGGGCACCGGACGCGGAGGAGTTCGACGAGGAACGCGCGGCGGCGGCCGTGCGGACCGTGCTGGCGATTCTGGGAAGGACGGGGAGCAGCGATGGATGAGCGGTTGCGCCGCTGGCGGATGGTCCTGGGCGGTGACGCCGATGGCACCGGGTGCTCGCTCGCCGGAACCGACGCCCAGATGGACGGGGCACTGGCCGCGCTGTACGACGGCGCCGGTGCGGGGGCGGCCGAGCGGAGCGGTGGCCTGGGCGCCTCCGCGCCCAGGGTGGCGCGCTGGCTGGGCGACATCCGGTCCTACTTCCCCTCGACCGTCGTCCAGGTCATGCAGAAGGACGCCGTCGAGCGGCTGAACCTGACCCGGCTGCTGATGGAGCCGGAGATGCTGGAGGCCGTCGAGCCGGACGTGCACATGGTCGGCACCCTGCTGTCGCTCAACCGGGTGATGCCGGAGAAGGCGCGGGAGTCGGCCAGGGCGCTGGTCGGCAAGGTCGTCTCCGAGTTGGAGCGGCGGCTGGTTCAGAAGACGAAGGCCGCCGTGACCGGCGCCCTGGACCGCTCGGCCAGGACCCACCGGCCCAGGCGGGTCGCCGACATCGACTGGGATCGCACGATCCGCGCCAACCTGAGGAACTACCTGCCGGAGCGCAACACCGTGATCCCGTCCAGGCTGGTCGGATACGGCAGGAGGCAGCGGGCGGTCCAGCGAGAGGTGGTGCTCTGCATCGACCAGAGCGGATCGATGGCCGCCTCCGTCGTCTACTCCAGTGTGTTCGGCGCGGTGCTCGCCTCGATGCGCTCGCTGAAGACCTCGCTGGTCGTCTTCGACACGGCGGTCGTCGACCTCACCGACCAGCTCCACGACCCGGTCGAGCTGCTGTTCGGCACCCAGCTCGGCGGCGGCACCGACATCAACCGGGCCATCGCCTACTGCCAGGGCCTCATCACCCGCCCCAACGATTCGATCTTCATCCTGATCAGCGACCTCTACGAGGGCGGCGTGCGGCAGGAGATGCTCCGCAGGGTCGCCCAGATGACCGCGGCGGGCGTCCAGGTGATCGTGCTGCTCGCGCTCTCCGACGAGGGCGCGCCCTTCTACGACCACGACAACGCCGCGGCGCTCGCGGCCATGGGGGTGCCCGCCTTCGCCTGCACCCCCGACGCCTTTCCCGACCTGATGGCCGCGGCGATCGAGCGCCGCGACATCGGCCAGTGGGCCGAGCGCCGGCTGGAGCGCACCGCCACCTGATCCCGTCCTGGTGAAGGAGGCAAGGCCACGGGGGCCCACCTTCTCCAGGACGTCAGGGGCCGAACTCGGACCGAAGGCGGCACCTCGACCCGGTGACGGATCAGCCGCCGTCGTGGGCGGGGCCGGTCACGCGGCCCTCTCGGAGGGTTCTCCTCCCGGCGGCACGTCGAGTCACGGTTCTCCGCCGTGCTCAGCAGGCTTCCCGGCCTCTCAGGAACGTCTCTGGTAGACGTCGGGGATGCCGTCGTGGTCGCGGTCGACGGTTTCGGCCTCGTGGATGCGCCGGTAGACGCGGTTGCGCAGGCGAAGGATCACCGTCGCGGCCAGCGCCGCGACCAGGGAGCCGGTCAGGACCGCCACCTTGACGTGGGCGTCACGCTCGCTGCCGGCGCCGAAGGCCAACTCCCCGATGAGCAGGGAGACGGTGAATCCGATACCGGCCAGGATGGCCAGCCCGGCCACGTCCACCCAGGCCAGCCCCTCGTCCAGGTGGGCGTGGGTGAAGCGGGCCACCAGCCAGGTCGCGAGCATGATCCCAATGGGCTTGCCCGCCACGAGGCCCACGACCACGCCCACCGCGACCGGGTCGCTCAGGGCGCCGGCCAGACCGCTCAGGCCGCCGAGGCTCACCCCGGCCGACATGAACGCGAACACCGGCACGGCCACCCCGGCCGAGATCGGCCGCAGGCGGTGTTCGAAGTGCTCGGCCAGGCCGGGCCCGGCCTCCGGGCCACCGGCGCGCTCGCCGCGCAGGACCGGCACGGTGAAGGCCAGCAGCACGCCGGCGACGGTGGCGTGTACGCCCGAGGCGTGCATCAGCGCCCAGGTGGCGGCGGCCAGTGGCAGCAGCAGCCACCAGGCGCGTACCCGGCGCTGTACCAGCATGGCGAAGACCGCCAGTGGCAGCAGCGCGCCCAGCAGCGGCAGCACCGACAGGTGCTCGGTGTAGAAGAGGGCGATGATGATGATGGCCACCAGGTCGTCGACCACGGCCAGGGTGAGCAGGAAGGTGCGCAGCGCGGTGGGGAGATACCGGCCGATGACCGCGAGCACGGCCAGGGCGAACGCGATGTCGGTGGCCGTCGGGATCGCCCAGCCCCGCGCCGCGCCGGAACCGGCACCGGAGCCGAGGGTGAGCAGCAGGTACAGCACGGCCGGGACGATCACCCCGCCGAGTGCGGCCGCGACCGGCACCGCGGCCCGCCGCACCTGGCGCAGGTCACCGGCGACGAACTCGCGCTTCAGCTCCAGGCCGGCCACGAAGAAGAAGATCGCCAGCAGCCCGTCGGCGGCCCAGGTCGCCAGGCTCAGGTCCAGGTGCAGCGCCGCCGGGCCGATCCTGAAGGCACGCAGCGCCTCGTAGGCGCCCGACCACGGGGAGTTCGCCCAGATCATGGCGGCCACCGCACCGGCCAGCAGCAGCGCTCCGCCGACGGTCTCCTCGCGGAGGATGCCGGCGATGCGACGGGCCTCGGGCCACGAGCCCAGGCCGAGCAGGCGGGACGTGCCAGGCGGGGTCTTGGTCATCAGCGCTCCGTTTTCGGGGTCGGGTCAGCCACTGCCGACCAGACTTCCCGGCGCACCACCGGCCACTGTACCCGCGGGGAGATCGGTTCTCCCCGCGGGGGTGCCGCCGCCCGTTCCCATGGCATACCGGCAGGCCACGGGAATGGGCGCGGGTCAGTGCGCGCTGTCCTGCTCGTCCCGGGCTCGCAGGGGGAGCAGGAAGGCGGCGACGAAGGTGGCGACGAGCAGGCCCACCGAGACCCAGATCGTCAGGAGCATCGAGTCCTCGAAGCTCCAGTCCCGCTTGAGCAGGCCGAAGAAGAGCGTCCCGATCGCGGCCGCGCCCAGCGTGCCGCCGAGTTGCTGGACGGCGGTGAGGGTTCCGGAGGCCGAGCCGGTCTCGTGGGGCTCCACCCCGGCCAGCACGATGTCGAAGAACGGTGCCATGATCAGGCTCATCCCGATACCGGTGACCAGCAGGGCGGGGGCGAGCTGCCAGGGGGTGACGCCCATGCCCGCGACGTTCAGGGTGAGGGCGACCCCCGTGACGCCCCCGGCCATCACGACCGTGCCGATGTGGATCAGTCTGCGGCCCACCTTCCGGGCCAGCCCCGAGGCGTTGACGAGGATGAATCCGACCAGCGTGCCGATGGCGTTCGGCAGGCCGGCGAGGCCCGCCTTCAGCGGGCCGTAGCCCAGGGCGATCTGGGTGTAGAGCCCGAACACCAGGGAGAAGCCGACCATCCCGGTGAAGAAGACGAGGCCGGTGACCAGGCCGCCGGCGAAGGCGCGCTTGCGGAACAGGCTCATCACGACCAGCGGGGCGCCGCCGGCGAGCTCCTTGCGGGACTGGTGGAGGCAGAAGAGGGCGAAGACCGGGATCGAGACGGCCATCATCACGAAGGTCCACCCGGGCCAGTCGAGGTCGCGTCCCTGGACCAGGGGGAAGACCAGTAGGAATGAGGCGGCCGAGACGAGCCCCATCCCGGTCAGATCCAGACGTGAGGCACCTGAGGGCTGTGACGCGGGCAGATAGCGTAGCCCGCCGAGCAGGGCGAACAGGCCGACCGGCAGGTTGATCAGAAAGATCATGCGCCATCCGGTGCCGAAGAAGTCGCCGTCGACGAGCCAGCCCGACAGGACCGGTCCGGCGACCGTGGACAGCGCTATGACCGGGCCGAACGCGCCGAACGCGGCGGCCAGTTCCTTGGGCGGGAAGACCTCCCTGATCACGCCGAGGCCCTGCGGCACCATCACCGCGCCGGACAGGCCCTGCAGCACCCGCGCGACGATCAGCATCTCCGGTGAGACGGCCAGCCCGCAGAGCAGCGAGCACAGGGTGAAGCCGAGTGCGCCGACGGTGAACATGCGCCTGCGCCCGTAGAGGTCGCCGAGGCGGCCCCCGGTGATGAGACCCACGGCCATCGCCATGGTGTATCCGGCGCTGAGCCACTGGATCATGCTCGACGAACCGTCCAGGTCCTTCTGGATGGACGGCGCCGCGATGGTTGTGATCATCGCGTCCATCAGGTCCATCACCTCGGCGGTGAGGACCACGCAGAGGGCGACCCAGCGCCACCGGTACGGCTCCGCGCCGGTGGGTGAGGGTCCGGTCTCGACCGTATGGGTCATGGGGGGCTCCGATCGGAGGTCGAATGACTGACGAACATCGTTCGTCTTGTACGAACATGGTTTTATAAGCGAACAGTGTTTGCGTCAAGTACATTGTTCGTTGAACGAATGATGTTCGTGGTAAGTACGGTGTTCGCGAACGCGATTCGTCGCGGTATAGGATCGGCGGGTGACCGAGATCCCCGCCCCGCCGTGGCGCAAGACCCGCAAGGCGAGTGCCCCGCGAACCGTCCTGAGCAGGGATCTCATCGTCGCCACCGGGCTGCGCCTCGTCGACGCCGAGGGGCTGGACGCGCTGAGCATGCGCCGCGTCGCCCAGGAGCTCGACACCGGTCCCGCCTCGCTCTACGCCCATGTGGCGAACAAGGAGGAACTGCTTGAGCTGATCTACGACGAGGTCATGAGTGAGATCCGGGTGCCCGAGCCCGATCCCGAGCGCTGGCTTGAGCAGATCAGGGAACTGGTCATGCAGGCCTTCCTGGTGTTCAGGGCCCACGCCGACATCGCCAAGGTCGGCCTGGCCACCATCCCGACCGGCCCCAACGGGCTGCGGGTGGCCGAGGGACAGCTGGCCATCATGCTCGCGGGCGGGGTGCCGCCCAAGGCCGCCGCCATGATGATCGACCGTCTCGGCCTGTACGTCTGCTCGGACGCCTACGAGGGCTCTCTCTATGTCAACCGGCAGCGCGGCAGCGGCAAGGAACTGGGGGAGTTCATGAGCGAGTTCTTCGGCCAGATCGCCACGTTCTACCGGGGCCTGCCCGCCGACCGGTTCCCCAACCTCGTCGCCCGGATCGACGACCTGATGGACGCCAACGGCACGGAGCGGTTCGAGTTCGGGCTCGACCTGCTGCTGGGAGGTCTGGTCTCGCACATCCGAGACGCCGGTCCTACGACCAAGGACTGACACGGAAGCCCGATGCCAGGGGCGGGGCGCCGGGCGTACCGTCGGCCCATGATTACCATGACGGGCGAAAAGCGTGCTGCCGGGATATTCGCCCCGCGGCACCGTGCCCTGACCGTCGGGATGGTGGCGCTCATCTCCCTGGTCGCCTTCGAGTACCTGGCGGTGGCCACCGCCATGCCGGTCGTGGCCGACGAGTTGGACGGTCACGCGCTGTACGGGCTGGCGTTCAGCGGGGCGATGGCGGCCGGGGTGATCGCGACGGTGCTGGGTGGGCGATGGGGCGACGTCAGGGGGCCGATGGCGCCGCTCTGGGCCGGCGTGGCGCTCTTCGCCGCGGGGCTGGTCGTGGCCGGGGCGGCGCCGACGATGGACGTGTTCGTCGTGGGCCGTTTCGTGCAGGGCTTCGGCGGAGGCGTCTTCCAGGTCGCGATGTACGTGCTGGTCTCGCGGGTCTACCCGGCAGAGACGCACCCCCGGGTGTTCTCGATCTTCGCGACGGCCTGGGTGGTGCCCTCCATGGTCGGGCCGGTGATCACCGGCCTCGTGGTGGAGTACGCGGGCTGGCGCTGGGTCTTCATCGGCGTGACGGTGCTCCTCCTTCCCGCGATGTTGCTGCTCTGGCGCGGGCTGGCCGCCGCGCCCATGTCGGACCGGCCGCAGACCGGTCCGCGCTCCTCGATCGCGCGACGGCTGGGCTGGGCGGTGCTCGTCGCGGTCGGCGCGGCACTGATGCAGTACGGGGGCGCGGCGCGCGGCGCCGGGTTCGTCCTGCTCGTCGTCGGTCTGGCCACGCTGGTCGCGGCGCTGCCCCGGCTGCTCCCCGAGGGAACCCTGCGCGCGGCCAGGGGCCTGCCCTCGGTGATCTCACTGCGGGGCATCGCGGCGGGCGCGGCCATCGGCGGGGAGGCGTTCCTGCCGCTGATGCTCAACCAGGAGCGCGGCCTGTCGCTGACCATGGCCGGGCTCACCCTGACCGGTGGCGCGCTGAGCTGGTCGTTCGGCTCGTGGGTCGTGGGCCGCCGGAGTTTCGACCGGGCACTGGTGCTGCGCTGCGGCTCGGCGCTGATCGCCGCGGGACTCGTGCTGATGGGCCTGACGGTCTTCGCCGTCGTCCCGGTCGCCACCGCCTTCCTCGGGGAGATCGTCCTGGGGCTCGGCATGGGCATCGTGTACCCGACGCTGTCGGTACTCGTCCTGGAGTTGTCACCCCCGGGGGAGGAGGGGGAGAACAGCGCGTCGCTGGGAGTCGCGGAGTCGGTGTACACGGTCGTCTCCGTCGCGGTCGCCGGCGCGCTCCTGGCGGCACTGGGCGCCTCGGCCGTCGCCTACCTGCTCTGTTTCGGGCTGGCGGCGTTGATGGCGACCACCGGAATCCTGGTCGGCGCCCGGGTCAGAGCCGACGCCTCTGTCCGGGGCTGAGCTCTTCCTGGGGCGCCCCCTTACCCGACCTGAGTTCTCTCCACGCCGAAAGCGCCGGAAATATCGGAAAAACTGGACCAAAACCCACCCTCACAAGCGGGAGGCATTCGCGGGCCGCCGTGGCACCATGGAAGAACGCCGTTCCCGGTGGTGTTGAGGGGAGTCCCGCCTTCGGGCGGGATTCGTGTTTTAGGAGCTTGAATTTCCCGGGTTCGGAGAGGTCAAGGAGGGGTCATGCCGCGTGTCCGTGAGCTTGAGGTGTTCCGGCTGGTCCTGCCGTACGGCAGGCGGCCGGAGAGCATCCTCGTCCGGCTCACCGACTACGGGGGCATGACCGGGTGGGGCGAGGTCGTCGACGCCGACCCCAAGACCTGGGTCGCGCTGGAGGAGGGGCTCGCGCAGGCGCTGATCGGCGTCGACTGGGAGCACCCCGACGAACTCGGCGCCGTCCCCGGCGGATCCGCCGCCGACATGGCCTGCTGGGACCTGTGGGCGAGGATGCGCGGAGTGCCGCTGGCCCACGCGCTGGGCGGTACCCGTACCTCCCTCATGGCCACCGTCAGGATCGGCGCCGACCGCAACCTGGAGAGCCTGGTCGCCCGGGTGAACCGGCATGTCTGCGCCGGGTACGCCCACGTCACCCTGGACGTCCATCCCGGCTGGGACATCGAGCCGCTGCGCGCCGTCCGCCAGGCGTACCCCGCGCTGGGCATCAGCGTGGACGCTCGTGGCGCCTACCGCGACGTCGCCGCCCTTGAGGCGCTGGACGCCTACACGCTCTCCGCCATCGAACGCCCCTTCGCCGGTCCCGCCGGCCTGGCCGACCACGCCGACCTGCAGCAGCGCGTCGCCGCCCCGGTCCTGCTCGAGGTCGCCTCGGCCGCGGAACTGGGCGAGGCGATCGCCGCGAGGGCGGGCAGGGCGCTGCTGCTCCGCCCATCGGCCCTGGGCTCCCTGCGCGAGGTGCGGCGGGTGCACGATCGTGCGGTGCGCGCCGGATGGGAGATCGCCTGCGCCGGAGGCCGGGGCACCGGGCTGGCCCGCGCGGCCACCGTCGCCGCCGCCAGCCTGCCCGGCTGCACCCTGCCCTGCGACGTGGCCGAACCGCCGCGCAGCGCGCAGATCGTCGACCCGCCGGTCGGCGCCTCCGGCGGCGTGGTGGCCGTGCCACTCACCCAGCCGGGCCTGGGCCACCGCATCGACGAGGCCCGCGTCCGCCGCCTGGCCAAGGAGTCGTACTCGGCCTAGCGCGACGTTCCCGGCCGGCCCTGCTCAGCCGCAGCCTTCGGTGATGCCCTTGGGAGCGGTCGGGTCCGGCTTCGCCGTGGTGCTCGCCCTGGGGAGGGGCGTGCGGGAGGTCGTGGCCTGGGGGGTGGCCGTGGGGGCCGCGGTGGCGGTGAGGGGACGCCTGGTGACGGCCGAGGAGTGCAGGGCCTTCGCGGTGACCGTGCGGATCTTGCTCCAGTCGGGGTAGCCGGTGTTGATCAGCGGCGGGACGAACTGGACGCTGGTCACCTTCGCGTTCTTGACCTTCAGCGCCAGCGGGACCAGGTGCTCCAGCATCGGGCGAGGGATATCGGTCCGCAGCAGTTCCTTGGTGGCCAGCGCGACCTGATTGAACCGCGACAGCACGGTCGCCGGGTCCGCCTGGGAGAGCAGGGCGCCCAGCACGCACCGCTGGCGCCCCATCCGGGTGTAGTCGTCGCTGTTGGTGCGCGAGCGGGCGAACCACATCGCGTCGGCGCCGCGCAGCTTGCGGGTACCCGCCTTGACCAGGCCCTCGTCGTACTTGCCGAAGACCACGTCCTGGGGCACGGTCACCGTCACCCCGCCGATCGCGTCGATCAGCCGGGCGAAGCCCCACATGTTGGCCAGGGCATACCAGTCGATCTTCAGGCCCAGCGTGTAGCCGACCGTGTCGATGAGCGTCTTCGCTCCCTGCTTCTTGCGGCCCCCGAAGATCTCCGGGTGCGCGTCGGCGTACTCCCAGACGGCGAAGAGCAGGTCCTCGCGCGAGCCGTCCGGGTTGGCCGGGAGCCTGAATCCGTCGGGGAAGCGCCTCGCCATGGGGGAGCCGGGGACGAAGCGGACGTTCTCCAGGTTGCGCGGCAGGCTCAGCAGCACGGTGTTGCCGGTTTTGACGTCCACGCTGGCCACGTTGATGCTGTCGGTCCGCACGCCCACCCGGTGGGTGTCGGAGTCCCCGCCGAGCAGCAGGATGTTCACCCGGTCGCGGCTCGCCCACGGGTCGTCCTCGCCACCCCCGCCGCCGGTGGGGCGTGAAGTGGACGGGGCACTGAAGACGTCGTCCAGTGCCGACTGCGAGACCGCCGCGTACTGCCCGAGGAGGCCGAACGGCAGCAGTACGGCCACCGCGAGCGTTCCCGCCAGGACCCCGGCGACCGCCTGCCCGGCACCGGGCAGCGTGCCGGGGTTCATCACCACGAACGAGTGCACGACCAGGACGAACCAGGCGACGCCGAGCGCCAGGGAGACCACCGTGACGCCGGTCAGCCAGGAGGAGGAGACCAACTGCCCGGCGAGGTCACCGAGGTCGGAGGTGAGCGCGACCCAGAGCAGGGCCAGCAGCAGCGCCGCGTACGCGCACAGCAGCGCCAGCCCGGTCCTTCGCCATCCGGCGCGCAGATGCGCGGCGCCCGGGGCGATGGCGGCCAGCGCCGTCCAGCCGATGACCGCACCGACGCCGGGCGGCTTTGATCTGTCCCGCAATTGCTCCCCGTTTCCTTGCGCTCGACTCGGACTTGACCGCCGCAGGGAGATGGTAGGGGGGCGAAACCAGGTCGCGGGCGACAAGTCGGTGAACAACTCGGGAAGCTGACGAGGCTTTATCCTGTGATTTCGACCGTCCCTGACCTTCCGGGTCTCGCCGGCGGGTCAGGATGCGAGAGATGCCGCGCCGGCGATCAGGACATCACCAGGGGAAGGCGAACAGGCCGTAGTAGGCCGCGGCCACCAGGAGCAGGGCGGTGCCGCCGAGCACCCCGGCGATCGCGAAACTCTGCGGACGGGAGGGCTCCCAGCCCTCCCGCAACCCCGCGACGACGGCCGCCACGCCCGTGACCTCCTGCAGCAGCATCAGCAGCGCCAGGATCCTGATGACCAGCCACCCGGTGAGCACCGCGGGCCACGCCCCGGCCTGGTTGACCGAGAACAGCACGAGCAGCGTGATGAACGCCACCACCGAGACGAGCAGCCCGGCCCCGGTCCACGCCATCCGGCGGAACCGCCGCCGGACCGGCGGCCAGATCCGGGCGTTGGCCTCCGCGGCGGGTGACCGGCCGCGGAGCCGCACCACCATCTCGGCCACCGGGCCGACCACGTAGCCGACCGCGGCCAGGCAGAGCGTCAGCCCGATGACGGTCCCCCCGGCGTACCAGGGAGCCGCGGGAACGTCGCTGGCCTCCAGGCGCTGGATCGGCGTGGCGCCGGCGATGCGCACCGCGGGTCTGGCCGTGCCGGGCAGGCCCAGGACCCAGTTGGCCAGCGTCTGCAGGTAGCCGGGCGCGAACGGGCCGCCGTGCACGCGCATGCCGTGGTCGGCGCGGTCGAGGTAGCGGATGGTGTAGTCGCTGTTGCCGCCCTCGGCGAGCGCGCCGGTCAACGCCATGCTGCTCTCCACGAACGGGATCGAGGGATCGCGCGTGCCGTACAGGGCCAGGACCGGTTGCCGCATCCCGCGCAGCGCGGGCAGGCCGTCGTAGCGCAGGAAGTTCATGTCGACGGCGCCCATGGCGCGGGTGAGCAGCTCGCGTACCCCGCTGGGCGCGTACAGCCGTTCGAGCTGCTCGCCCAGTGCCCAGGTCACCTGCCGCATGGGGGAGACGTTGGGTGCCGACACCAGCACGGTGAACCCGACGGCGCTGCTCCTGGTGGCGGCGATGGGCACCACCCAGCTGCCCTCGCTCACCCCCCAGAGCCCCGCTCTGGCCGGGTCGACGTCGTCGCGGACGAGCAGCTCCTCCAGAACGAGCAGGGCGTCGCGGGCGAGCAGGCCGAAGTCACGGTTGCGAAAGTCGTAGCCCACGGTCCGCTTGTCGTAGACGAGGGTGACGATCCCGGCCCTGGCCAGCCACTCGGCCTGGGTCGTGAACTCTCCCCTGACCCCGGGCCCGGCCCCCTGCACGAAGACCAGCGCCGGGTGGCGTCCGGGGGCGACCGGCGCGCGGATCGTCGCCTCGAGCGGTGTACCGTCCTCGGCCGTGACGGTGACGTCCTGCGTGGTGATCTGCCTGGTCGCGGCGACCGGCCTGACCTCGTCCGGCGGCTGGGGAGGAAGGGTCTGGAAGACCGGATCGGCGCGCAGCGGGGTCGGGTCGAACGGCGGCGGCAGGGTGTAGCCAACCGTCGCGAGAACCACGAGGATCAGGCCGGAGGCGACGCTCAGAACGCCACGGCCGGCCTGGTTACCGATCCGATCCCCGATCGTCACTCGCCTCCGTGATCGTCGTTTCCCGGTATCGTTCCCTCCGATCTTCAAGCGTACTCATGGACGAAAACCCTGAGCGGGACGGGCGATCCGAGTGATGTGAGTGGCCACATTTGTCGCTGAGTCCTGTTAGCTTCGTGCGACATGCGGGTGCTGCACACATCGGACTGGCACCTGGGCCGCTCGTTCCACCGGGAGAGTCTCCTGGCCGCCCAGGGTGCCTTCGTCGACCACCTGATCGAGACCGTCAGATCGGAGCGGATCGACGTGGTCGCGGTCTCCGGTGACGTCTACGACCGGGCGCTGCCCTCGGTCGACGCGGTCGAGTTGTGCAACCAGGCGCTGCGGCGACTGGTCGACACCGGGGCGCGCACCGTGCTGATCAGCGGTAACCACGACTCGGCACGCCGTCTCGGCTTCGGCGCGCACCTCATCGACGCGGCAGGCGTCCACCTGCGCACCGACCCCGAGCGGGTCGGCGAGCCGGTCGTCGTCGACGGCGTCGCCTTCTACGGCATCCCCTATCTGGAGCCCGAACTGGTGCGCGCCCCCTGGGAGCTGCCCGAGCGCACCCACACCGCCGCGATCGGGCACGCCATGTCCCTGATCCGCGCCGACCTCACCCGGCGCGGACCTCGGGCGGTGGTCCTCGCCCACGCGTTCGTGACCGGGGGACGGGGCAGTGACAGCGAGCGCGACATCAGCGTGGGAGGCGTCGCGCACGTCCCGGTGTCCGCCTTCGACGGTGTCGACTACGTGGCGCTCGGCCATCTGCACGGTCGCCAGCGGATGAGCGAGACCGTCCGCTACTCCGGCTCCCCGATCGCCTACTCCTTCTCCGAGGCCGGCCAGGTGAAGGGGTCCTGGCTGGTCGACATCGGCCCCGGCGGGTACGAGCGCGCGGAGTTCGCCGAGGCTCCGGTGCCCAGGCCGGTCAGCCGGCTCACCGGCCGCATCGACGACCTGCTGGCCGCACCCGAGCACGCCCGCCACGAGGACCACTGGCTCCAGGTGACGCTCGTCGACCGGATCCGGCCCAAGGGCGCGATGGAGCGGCTCAGGTCCCGCTTCCCGCACACGCTCGCGCTGTCCTTCGAACCCGAGGGCGGGGTCGGTGAGACCGTCACCCGGCCCAGGGTGGCCGGGCGCCCCGAGATCGAGGTCGCCCTCGACTTCGTCCGCGAGGTGCGCGGCGAGGCCGCCGACCCCGCCGAGACCGAACTGCTGCACAGGGCCGTCGAGGCCTCCCGCGCGAAGGAGGCGATGGCGTAGATGCGCCCGCACCGTCTGTGGATCACCGCCTTCGGCTCCTTCCCCGGTGAGGAGCAGGTCGACTTCGACGCCCTCGCCGAGGCGGGGCTCTTCCTGATCCACGGCCCCACGGGGGCGGGCAAGACCACGGTGCTCGACGCGCTCTGCTACGCCCTGTACGGCAGGGTTCCGGGCAGGCGCGACAGCGCCAAGAGCCTGCGCTGCGACCACGCGCCCCCGGGACGTGGGCCCAGCGTGGCACTGGAGGTCACGATCAGGGGGCGCCGGCTGAAGATCACCCGGTCGCCCGGCTGGCAGCGCCCCAAGCTCAGGGGCACCGGCACGACCAGGGAGAACGAGAAGGCACTGCTCCAGGAGTTCGCCCCCTCGGGGGAGTGGGTGGGGCTGACCAACCGGGTCGACGAGGCGGGGGAGTTCATCGGCACCCTGCTCGGCATGAACGCCGAGCAGTTCCTCCAGGTCGCGATGTTGCCCCAGGGGGATTTCGCGAAGTTCCTCCGTGCGGACGGAGAGGACCGGCGCAAGGTCCTGGAGCGCCTCTTCTCGGTGAAGGTCTACGCCACCGCCGAGTCCTGGCTCGTCGACCGGCGCACCGAGGCGTTCCGCGAGCAGCAGGCCCTCCGCAAGGAGGTCGACTTCGCGGTGAAACGCCTTGAGGAAGCCGCGGGGTCCGCGCTCTCGGCCGCGCTGGCCGAGACCTCGGCGGAGGCCACGGCGGAGGTCTCGGCGGAGGTCTCGGTGGAGGATGACCCACTGGGATGGGCCCACGCGGTCGAGGAACTCGCGGCACGGGAGGTCACGCGGCTGAGCGGTGTGGGCCTTGGTAGCGAGGCCGCCGTACGGCAGGCGCGCGAGAGCCTGGAACGTGGCACCGCGCTGGCCGACCGGCGCCGCCGCCACGCCGAGGCGCTGACCAGGAGCCGGGCGCTGGAGGAGACCGCCGAGGAACGGGCGGACCTGGAGACCCTCCTGGAGGAGGCGGCGACCGCCGACCGGGTGCTGCCGCTGATCCAGGGCGCCGAGCAGCGCGCCGAGGCTGCGACCAAGGCTCGAAGCCTGGCCGCCGACGCCGTCGCCCGCGCACTCCCGCTCCTCGATGCCACCTCCGACGTCGTCCACGACCGTACGGGTACCGACGCGCTCTGCGACGACGCCCGGGACCGGGCGGACGCCGACGCGGACCGCCGTCACGCCCTGCTCGGCCACCTGGTCGAGCTGGAACGCGATCGCCGGAGCGAGATCACCCGCTTGGGCGAGCTGCGCGCGGAGGAGTCACGCCTGGCGGAGATCGTCCAGGAGCGGGAGCGGACCGCTCGCGAGATCGTCGAGCTGGCCGCCGCGCAGGCCGTGGCCGACTCCCGCCTGAAGGCCATCCCCGAGCTCCGGCGGGAGGTGGACGAGCGTCTCACCGCCGCCCGTCTGGACGCCGCCCGCATCCCCGCCGCCGAGTCGGCGGTCGAGGGCGCCGCCACCCGCCTTCGGGCGGCCGAGCAGCGCGACCGCCTCGCCGCCGGCCTGGCCGCGGCCCGCGCCGACCTCGCCGCCGGGCTTGCCGCTCTCCCGCCAGGGATCCGCGACGCCTTCGCCACTCCCGAAGCCCACGACCCGCTCGGAGCTGGGCTTCCCGCCGGGAGCGGTGACACGCTTCCGGGCGAGGCCCATGACGTGCTCGGGACCCGTCGCGAGGGCGCCGGCCCGTCCGTCGAACCCGGTGAGATCCGTGAGGTCCTCGCCGCCCGGGAGAGGGAGTGCGGGCGACAGCTGGCCGGGCTGGAGGGGTTGCGGGTCGAGGAGGCCCGGCTGGCCGAACTCGACGGGCTGATCGCCGCACTTGACGGTGAGCTCGCGGAGGCGGCCCGGCAGGAGGCCGAGGTCCGCGAGCGCCGGGAGGGGCTGCCCGCCGAGGCGGCGGAGGCGGCCGTACGGCTGAACGAGGCCAGGGCCGCCGGGGCGGGAATTCCGGCTGCGCGGGCGCGTGCCGAGGCCGCCACCGCGGTGCTCACCGCGGTACGGCGCCGCGAGGCGTTCAGCGCCGAGCTGGAGGTCGCGCGCGCCGCTCAGGTCGAGACCACCGACCTCGCGCAGACGCTCCGCGACCGCTACCAGGACATCCAGCGGTCCAGGATCGAGGGCATGGCCGCCGAGCTCGCCGCCAAGCTCACCCCTGGCGACCCCTGCGCGGTGTGCGGTTCGCCCGACCACCCCGCTCCCGCCGCCCCGGCCGACGAGGCGCACACCGCCGAGGACGAGCGCGCGGCCCAGGGCGCCTACGAGGCGGCCCAGGAACGGCGCCGGGGCGCGGAGACCACGGTCACGGTGCTGCTCTCCCGCCTCGACGAGGTCCTCGCCGTCGCGGGGGAGGAGACCGGGGAACGGGCGGGGGAGACCCTCGCCGAGGCCGAACGGGAACTGGAGGCGCTGACCTCTACGGCAGGTGCCGAGGACGTCCTCGCCGCCGAGGTGGAGCGGATCGCCGCCGAGCTGGACGGCGCGAGAACCCGGATCGAGGAGATCACCCGGCGGCTCGCCGAAGGCCATGCCCGCCTGGCGGGATGGCAGGCCGAGCGTGAGCGCCTGACCGCCCGCCTGGACGGGGCCCGGGGCGACGACCTCACGGTCCAGGCCCGCCGCGACCGCCTGGCGGTGGAGGCCGAGCGTCTCTCCGCGGCCCTGGCCGCCGCCGTCCACGCCGTCGAGGTCACCGCGGCCCACCGGGAGGCGAGCGCCCGGACCGACCTGGCCGTATCCGACGCCACGGGCGAGCTCGCCGAGGCGGAGGGGGTGCTGGCCGCGCTCCGGGAGTCGGCCGAGGCCGAGTCGGCGCTGGCGGCGGAGGCGGCCGGGATCGCCGCCGAGTCCGAGCGGCTCCGGGAACGCTCGCGCGAACTCGCCGTCGACCTGGCGGCCCGCCGTACGGACGTCGAAAGGCTCGGCGCCGACGCCGAGCGGCTGGCCGGGCGCATCGACGAGGCACGCGGCCAGGACCCGACGCTGACCGTCAGGCTGGACCGGCTGGCCGACGAGGCGGAACTGCTCAGGGAGGCCGTCGAGGCGGTCAGGGACGAGCGGGTCAGCGCCGCCGAGCTGGTGACCGCCCGCGACCGGGCGCTGAGCGCCGTCGTCGAGGCGGGCTTCCTCGGGCTGGACGACGCCCGCGCGGCCGTACGCTCTCCCGCCGACCGGGAGGAGAAGGCCGCCCGTCTCCACGAGCTCGCCACGGAGAGCGCCGCGGTCGCCGCGATGCTCGCCGACCCCGAGCTGGTCGCCGCCGCCGCCGAGCCGGAACCCGACCTCTTGGGCCTGCGCGAGGCGCGGGACGCGGCCGACGCCGCCCATGCCCGCCTGCTCTCCGAGCGGAGCCAGGCCGAGGGCCGGCTGGCCCGGCTGGCCGCCCTCCGCACCGAGCTGGCCGCCTGCCTGGAACGCTGGCGGCCCGCCGACGAGCAGCACCGCCTGGCCGACCGGCTCGCCGCCCTGACCGGTGGGAACTCCGCCGACAACCGGTGGAGGATGCGGCTCTCCTCGTACGTGCTCGGCGAGCGCCTCAGCCAGGTGGTCGCCTCGGCCAACGAGCGGCTCGACCACATGTCGGGCGGGCGCTACCTGCTGGAGCACAACCGCGACCGCTCCGCCGGCGACCGGAGCAGGTCCGGCGGCGGGCTCGGCCTGCACATCCTGGACAGCTGGACCGGCGTCGGCCGCGACCCGGCGACCCTGTCGGGCGGCGAGAGCTTCATCACCTCCCTGGCCCTGGCCCTCGGCCTGGCCGACGTGGTCACCGCCGAGGCCGGGGGAGTCGACATCGGCACGCTCTTCGTCGACGAGGGCTTCGGCACCCTGGACGAGGACACCCTCGACGGGGTGCTCGACATCCTCGACGGCCTGCGCGACAACGGCCGCGCGGTCGGCATCGTCAGCCACGTCGCCGAGCTGCGCACCCGGGTCCCCGCCCAACTGCACATCCGCAAGGAGCGCCGCGGCTCGACGGTCCGCCAGTCAACGCCCCCCTCCTGAGGGACTCCGTTGGGAAATCCGCAAACCGCTGATGACGGACAGTCGAGGCTGCCACGATCGCTCTGTTCGCCGATCGAGCGAGGAGTCCGGATATCGCTGGAGCCGCGGGCTGATCAGGGTGTACCTGAGCTGACCGCTCGGATGGTGCGGGCTTCGTTTCCGCACCCTCGGCTACGCGGTCGGCTTCGGCGAGCGGCAGTCGGGGGCGACGAGTGTGGCGGCGGCCTTCCGCGGCGCGACCGGGCAGGTCGTCGGATCGGTGTCACTGTGCGGGGCGCAGGACATGTTCATTCGCAGCCGCAGAGAACTGCTGGGGGAGTGGGTGGCCACCGCGGCCGCCGACATCTCGGCCGACCTCGGCTTTCGCACAACAGGCCGGAACAGGGGGACATCGGGTGACGCCCGTCCGGAAGAACATCGACGAAACCTTTTCTGACCTGGGAGTGAGCATGCGCGACGGACCACTGGAGGGCCTGCGGGTCGTCGACGCCTCGACGATTCTGGCCGGGCCGCTGTGCGCCCAGATCCTCGGCGACTTCGGCGCCGAGGTGGTGAAGATCGAGCATCCGACGGCGGGCGACGGCATGCGCGGCCACGGCGAGTCCAAGGACGGTGTCCCGCTGTGGTGGAAGGAGATCTCCCGAAACAAGCAGACGATCGGGCTCAGCCTGTCCGCGCCCGAGGGGGCCTCGCTCTTCCTGCGGCTGATGGAACGCACCGACGTGCTCATCGAGAACTTCCGGCCGGGCACCCTGGAGCGCTGGGGGCTGGGCCCCGACAGGCTGCACGAGGTCAACCCCGGGCTGGTCATCGTCAGGATCACCGGCTTCGGGCAGACGGGGCCGTACGCGGGGCGGGCCGGATTCGGCACGCTCGCCGAGGCGATGAGCGGCTTCGCCCACCTGACCGGCGAGGCCGAGGGACCGCCCACGCTGCCCGCCTTCGGGCTGGCCGACAGCATCTGCGGCATCGCGGCCTCGTCGGCGACGATGATGGCGCTGTGGGACCGCGAGCGTGACCCGGAAAAGCGCGGTCAGGTCGTCGACATGAGCCTGCTGGAGCCCATCATGACGGCCGTCGGCCCCTCGCCGACCGTCTACCAGCAGCTCGGGACCATCGCGCACCGGCACGGCAACCGTTCCACCAACAACGCGCCGCGCAACACCTATCTCACCTCCGACGGCCACTGGGTGGCGGTCTCGACCAGTGCCCAGACGATCGCCGAGCGGGTGATGCGCCTGGTCGGGCACCCCGAGGTGATCGACGAGCCCTGGTTCGCCACCGGCGCGGGCCGGGTCCGGCACGTGGAACTGCTGGACCGGCTGCTCGGCGACTGGGTCGCCGAGCGCACCCGGGAGGAGGTCGTCGCGGAGTTCACCGCGGCGGGCGCCGCGGTCGCCCCGGTCTACGACGCCCGGGACCTCGTGGAGGATCCCCACGTCCGCGAGACCGGGATGCTCACCTCCGTCGACGACGCCGACCTCGGCTCCGTGCTGATGCACAACGTGATGTGGCGGATGTCGCGGACACCGGGCCGGATCCGGTTCACCGGCCGTGACCTGGGAGCCGACACGGACCGTGTGCTCGTCGAGGAGCTGGGCTGTGACCCCGCGACCCTGGGCGACCTACGAGAACGAAAGATCATCGCCTGATCCGCGACGGCGCGGTGACGCGTCGATCGCAGGGACAGACGGACATCGGGAGAGACGAGACGACGTGAGCACATCCACCACCCTGGCCACCTCGCCGGGAGGGACGGTACGCGACCCCTGTTGGAGGCGGTACGCGGCGGCGTGACCGTGTACGACCTGGGCCGCCCGTTCTACGCGGGCATGCCACAGTCGCCCAACCACCCCGCGTACACCCACACGCTCCCGCGCCGCCACGGCGACAAGGTGCGTCCCGACGGTGGGTCGGCGGCCAACGACATGCTCGTCATGGGCACCCCTGGCCGGTGCCCGGATTCACAGAACGGCGCCGGTCGGCCATTCGTTCCACAACGCTGCGCCAGGCCCTCCGATCGGCCTCAGCCGCGGCTACTGCTCGGTGAGCGCAGTCCGTCCAGAGCGAAGGTGAGCAGGCGCTCGCCCTGGGCGGCGGAGGTCTGCTCTCCGGCCCAGGCCACCGCGTTGATCAGGGCGTACAGGTCCGATGCCGTGACGTCGGCGCGTATCGCGCCCGAGGCCCGCGCGCGATCCAGGAGCTGCTCGCCCGCGCTGAGCACCGACCGGCATGCGGCGTGCAGCTCGGACGTCTCATCCTCGATGGCGTGCATCAGCGACGCGGCGAGGCCCCGATAGGTGGCGGTGTGCGCGATCGCCGTCCTTGTCCAGGCGACCAGGGCCTGGTCGGGGGACGTCTGCTCGAGCAGGTCACGGCCGGTGCCGGACAGCGCCTCCATGCGGTCGCGCATCAGCGTCTCCAGCAGGGCCTGCCGGGTGGGGAAGTGGGCATACAGGGTGCCGTTCGCGACGCCGGCGCGCCGGGCGACGTCCTCCAGTGAGGCGTCCACGCCATGCTCGGCGAATGCGTTCGCCGCCTCGGCGAGCAGCCGTTCGTAGTTGCGGCGCGCATCGGCGCGCATGGGGCGCCGGCCTGGCCTGTCGGTGCTTGCCATACGGTGTCTTCCTCGGTTGCTAAATCGAGACTGTCTCAATATATTTCTTGAGGCAGTCTCAGCTTATCGGCCCTCATCCGGGCCCAGGAAAGGATCCCGATGAACACCATGGACAGGCCCGTCCTCGTGATCGGCGCCACGGGCCGCCAGGGCGGCGCGGCCGTCACCCACCTGCTGGCGGCCGGCCGGCCGGTACGAGCCCTGGTCCGCGACCCCGCCGCCCCCGCCGCCCAGGCGCTCGCGGCGGCGGGGGCCCAGCTGCACATCGGGAACCTTGACGACCCCGGCTCGCTGGCCAGGGCCGCAACCGGTGCGTACGGGGTCTTCGGTGTCACGCCCGACGACGAGGACTCCGACCGCGAGGTCCGGCGCGGCATCGCCCTGGCCGACGCCGTCGTCGCGGCCGGCGTCTCGCACCTGGTGTTCGCCTCGGTCGGCGGTGCGGAACGCGGGACCGGCATCCCGTACTGGGAGAGCAAATGGCGCATCGAGCAGCACATCCAGAAGCTCGGCCTGCCCGCCACGATCCTGCGGCCCGTCCGGTTCATGGAGAACCACGCCATTCCCGGCCTGCCCCTCGGCGGGATCGACGGACACGAGCTCGTCCACCTCTTCGCCCCCGACACGCCGGTGCAACTCATCGCGGTCACCGACATCGGCGCCTTCGCCGCCCTCGCCTTCGCCCACCCGGACGACTACCTCGGGCAGGCCGTCGAGCTCGCCGGCGACGAACTGACATCTCTCCAGGCCGTGGAGCTCATCAGCCGGAGCATCGGCCGCGAGATCACCTATCGGCAGGTCGCCATCGAGAGCGCCGGATTGGGCGAGGACACCGCACGCGCCTTCGCCGACGGGCGAGGCCTGTGGCGGGCCGACATCGCGGCGCTGCGCCAACGCCACCCCGGCCTGCTGGACTTCTCCTCCTGGCTCCAGCAAGGCGGCAGCGCCGGGATCCAGGAGCTGTTCACCACCCGAGAAGGCTGAACGTTCTCACGGCGGCGTTGAGGTGGTTGACGGGCCGTACAGGTCCTCAGAGCACTCTTGTCATGAACGCGCTGTTCGGGTCGGGTTTGTAGTCCGCGAACGGGTCGCAGTACTCGAACCCGAACTTCTCGTACAGCTTCCGGGCCGGCAGGAAGAACTCGGCCGCCCCGGTCTCGAGGCTCAGCCTGGTGAATCCCATGCGCTTGGCCTCGGTGACGATGTGCTCCAGAAGGAGGGACGCGATTCCGCTCCGCTTGCGCGTCGGCCTGGTGCGCATCGACTTGACCTCCGCGTGGTCCGCGTCCAGCCTCTTGATCGCGCCGCAGCCGACCAGGCTGTCACCGTCCATGACCGACCAGAACGTGATCTCGGGCCTGCGCAGGCTCTCCAGGTCGAGGGCGTGCTTGCTCTCCAGCGGAGTGATGGACCGCATCTCCTGGACGTGCTCGTCAAGGAATCCGGCGATCTCCGGACCGGAGAGGTCATCGACTGCGATCTTCAATTCCGCGCCCATCCTTTCTTGGAGACACTTGATGTCACGGTGGTCGGGTGCCTGGTGGGTGCCCTTCCGTTCGTTGATCGTATAGGCGCCGTCCCTGTCGTCCCATCGCGGCCAGGATGCGACGCTGAGGCTCTCGTCGGCGCGGATCACCGGGGCCGATCTCCGCCATCCTCGCCGCCACGGCGCGTCGTGGGGACAGATGCAACGTGATCTCCATGGGGGGTTCATCCCAAGTTATTGCAAGTAATATGCAACTGATAGAACTTCTCTTGTGACAAAACTTCTCCAGAAGTCCGCCACGCTGTGCGTCGTCCTCGCTCTGGCCGGTGCGGCCTGTTCCGCCCCGCAGGGGCCGGCCGACCCGCCGGATGACACGTTCGTCATCGGGCTGAGCTCGGAATTCGACAATTTGAGCCCGGTGCTCGGGTTCTCTCCCGACGGGGGATCGTTGATCTTCGACGGGTTGATGAGCCGGGCACCCGACCTGACGATCAAGCCCGCGCTCGCCGCTGAGCCGCCCACCGTCTCCAAGGACGGGACGACCGTCACCTTCACTCTGAAGGAAGGGCTGAAGTTCCACGACGGCAAGCCGCTGACCAGCAAGGACGTGGAGTACACCTACGAGGCGCTGCTCGATCCCGCCAACAACTCCACGATCAGGAGCGACTATTCGGCGATCAAGGATGTGGCGGCTCCCGACGCGCGGACCGTGGTGTTCAGTCTTCGGTATCCCTATGCGCCGTTCGTGCAGCGCAGCACGCTCGGCATCGTGCCCATGGGCACGATGGAGAAGACCAAGCCGGTCGGCAGCGGCCCCTACCGGTTCGTCTCCTGGACGCCCGGAGACAAGATCGTGCTGGAGGCGAACAAGGAGTACTGGGGCGGCGCTCCGGCGATCTCCAGGTTGGTGCTCGCCTTCGCCCCCGACGACAATGTGCGCGCGACCCGGGTTCGGGCAGGCGAGTTCGACGCCACCGTGCTGCCGCCGAAGGCCGCCGTCGGCCTACGCGGCCGGCAGGACGTGACCGTGTATGACGTACCGAGCGCCGACTATCGCGCGATCATGTTCCCGATGACCCAGCCGGTGACCGGCGACCGGGCCGTACGCAAGGCGTTCAGCCTGGCCCTCGACCGGCAGGCGATGGTCGACACGATCCTGGCCGGCGCGGGTGTTCCCGCCTACGGGCCGGTCTCGCCCGATACCAGATGGCACAACCCCGAAGTGACCGGTGACACCGATCCCGAAGCCGCCGGCAAGCTGCTTGACGAGGCGGGCTGGATCATGGGGAAGGACGGTATCAGGGAGAAGGACGGCAGGAGTGCCGAGTTCACCCTGATGTATCCGGCGGGCGACTCGCTGCGCAAGGAACTCGCGCTGGCCGCCGCCTCCGACGCCAAGAGGATCGGTCTGCGGGTCGAGCCGATCGGCCTGGACTGGGACGCGATCGAAGCGCGACTGGACAGGGATGCGGCGGTCATGGGGTTCGGCAGCCCGTATGACCCCGACTACGTCAACTACGAGCTGTTTCACTCCGACTTCAAGGGCCAGGGCTTCTTCAACCCGGGCCGCTACGACAACCCCGAGGCCGACAGGCTGCTGGAGCAGGGCAGGGCCTCGGGAGAGCAGGCGGAGCGCGAGCGGATCTACGCCGACTTCCAGAAGGTCATCAGGGACGACGAGGTCTATTCGTACCTGGTCTTCCTCAAGCACGTGTACGTGATCCGCGGCAGGTACGAAGGGATCGTGCCGGGCGTGGACGGCCACGAGCACGCCACCGGAGGCCTGTTCGCCGGCATCCACACCTGGAAGCCGGCCGCGTGAGAGCGGTACTCAAGATGATCGCCTGGCGGGTGGTCTTCGCGGTGCCACTGCTGGTGGCCGTTACGATCGGCATGTTCGCGCTGGCCCAGGCCTCCCCCTTCGACCCGGTCAGGCAGTACCTCGGCGAACGCGCGCTGGTCACCTCTCCTGAGGTGGTCGAGTCGATCAGGCAGAACTGGGGCCTGGACCGGCCGGTCCTCGAGCAGTACGCCACCTGGTTCGGCAACCTGGTCAGCGGTGAGCTGGGCGAGTCGCGCTCCTTGCATCGGCCGGTCGGCGAGATCATCGGCGAGCGGCTGGGCTGGACCCTGCTGGCCACCGGCTCGGCGCTGGTGCTGATGTTCGTCGGCAGCCTGGTGGTGGGTACCCTCGCCGCCTGGCGGCGCGGCTCCTGGGTGGACCGGGCGATCACCGGCGGCGCGTTCGCCAACGAGGCCGCCCCGGTGTTCTGGCTGGGGCTGCTGGCCATCTGGGTCTTCGCGGTCCAGTTGGGCTGGCTGCCGGCGGGGGGCCTGACCGACGCGGCGTCGACCACGATCAGCCCCGCTGATGTGGCCGCGCACATGGTCCTGCCGGTCGCGGTGCTGGCGATCTCCCAGTCGTCGTGGCTGGTGCTCTACGTGCGGGAGTCGGTCATCGGGGTGCTGCGGGAGGACTTCGTGATCGGCGCGCGCGCCCGCGGCCTGCGCGAGCGAACCGTGATCGTGCGGCACGCGCTGAGGTCGGCGCTGCTGCCCTTTCTCACCCTGCTCGGCGCTCGGATGCCGGAACTGGTCACCGGCGCGATCCTGGTCGAGACGATCTTCTCCTGGCCCGGCGTCGCCGCGGCCTCGGTACAGGCGGCGCTGGCCGTGGACTTCCCGCTGCTGGCGGCGCTCACGCTGCTGGGCACGGCGGCGGTGCTGGTCGGCAACCTGCTTGCCGACATCGCCTACACCGTGGCCGATCCGCGGGTGCGCACTTTGGGGGTGGGCTGAATGCCGGTGAGGTTCGCGGCCGGCACCCTGGTGCTGCTGGCGCTCGCCGTACTCCTGGTGCCGCCTGTCGTGCAACTCGACCAGAGCCTGGTGGACCTGCGCGCGGCCGGGCAGCCCCCCTCTTTCGCACACCCCCTCGGCACCGACGAGGTCGGGCGGGACGTGCTGATCCGGTCGATCTACGGCCTGCGCGTCTCCTTCCTGGTGGGCCTGGTGGCCGCGCTGGTCAGCATGGTGATCGGCGGACTCATGGGCCTGGCGGCCGGCAGTCTGGGAGGACTGCCCGACCGCCTTCTCATGCGGGTGGTGGACGGCTTCAACGCCCTGCCGCACCTGCTGTTCGGCATCTTCATCGTCGCGCTGTTCGCGCCGAGCGCCGCCGCCGTGGTGGTCTCCGTAGGTGTGACGCACTGGACCACGGCGGCGCGGATCGTACGCTCCGAGGTGCTCTCGCTGCGCTCGCGCCCGTTCGTGGAGGCGGCGATCTCCGGAGGCTCGACCAGGATGCGGGTGGTCCGCCGCCATCTACTGCCGCACCTTTTCCCCCACCTGATGCTGGCGACGGTGCTGATGATGCCCCACGCGATCTGGCACGAGACCGCGCTGAGCTTCCTCGGCCTGGGACTCCCGCCGCACCTGGCCTCACTCGGCAACATGATCAACGATGGGCAGCGCTCGTTGCTCACCGGCGACTGGTGGTCGAGCCTGATGCCCGGCCTGTTCATCCTGGTGCCCACGCTGGCGGTGTCGGTGCTGGCCCAGCACTGGCGTGACCGCCGCAACCCTCGCTGGAGATCGGAGCTGGAACTGTGACCGGAACTGTGACCGGCCGCGGACGGCTACGGGTTCAGGGGCTGAGCGTCAGCTTCCGCATCCCCGGTGCGCTGGTGCAGGCGGTCAGCGAGGCGACCTTCGAGGTACGGCCGGGTAGCTGCCTGGCCCTGGTGGGTGAGTCCGGGTGCGGCAAGTCGGTGCTCGCGCACGCGCTGCTCGGCCTGCTGCCGGACAACGCGACCGTCTCCGGCCAGGCATGGCTGGAGCACGGCGAGGAGCCGGTGGAACTCCTCGGCGCCTCGCAGGCCGTACTGGCCAGGCGGGTGCGCGGGCGGGCGATCGGGCTCATCCCGCAGAGCCCGGCCACCCACCTCACGCCGGTGCGTACGGCACGGGCGCAACTCCAGGAGGCCATGCGCGAGCTCGGCTCGCACGCCACGGCCGATGACCTGGCGGCGCGGTACGGCCTGCGCCCGCAGGAGCTGGACCGCTACCCGCACGAGCTGTCGGGCGGCATGGCCCAGCGCGTGGCGAACGCGATCGCGCTGGCAGGCGACCCGTGGCTGGTGCTGGCCGACGAGCCGACCAGCGGGCTGGACCGGCCGCTGGTGGACCGGGCGATGGCGACGCTGCGCGAGTTGTGCGACGAGGGACGTGCGGTACTCCTGATCACGCACGACCTGCGCGCCGCCGAGCGGGTCGCCGACGACCTCGCGGTGATGTACGCCAGCCGCCTGGTCGAGGTGGGGCCGGTGGCCGAGGTACTCGGGCGCCCCCGCCATCCGTACACGGCGGGGCTGGTGGCGGCCCAGCCGGATCGGGCGTTCGTCCCCATCCCCGGCCTGCCGCCCGAGCTGACCCGGCTGCCCGAAGGGTGTGCGTTCCGGTCGCGCTGCGGCCACGAAACCGAGCGGTGCGCCGTGCCGCCACCGATGGACGGCGGCGTGGCCTGCCACCACGCCCTGGAGGACAGGCATGCTTGAAGCGTCCGGAATCACCGTCAGGTACGGCAGGCACACCGCGCTGGACGAGACGTCCCTGACGATCATGCCCGGTAAGGTGACCGGCCTGGCCGGGCCGAGCGGCTGCGGGAAGTCGACGCTGGCCAGGGTCATGGCGCTGATGCTGCGTCCGGCGTCGGGCACGCTCACCGTGGACGGCACGATCGTGACGCGCTGGCGGCAGCGCGCGGCCCGCGACCTGCGCACCCGAGTGGCCCTGATCTACCAGCAGCCCAGGCTCTCGGTGGACCCGCGCCTCAAACTCGCCGAAGTGATCGGCGAGCCGCTGACCGCGAACGGCCGGCCGGATGAGGGGCGCGTCACCGAACTGGCCAGGGAGACAGGTCTGACCGGCGACCTGCTCACCCGATGGCCGCACGAGGTCTCCGACGGGCAGTTGCAGCGGGCCTGCGTGGCCAGGGCACTGACCTTGGAACCCCGCTACCTGATCTGCGATGAGATGACCACCATGCTGGACGCCTCCACGCAGGCACACCTGGTCGGGGTGGTGAACGCCTACCGGGAGCGTACCGGGGCGGGAGTGCTGGCGATCAGTCACGACCCGATCCTGCTGGATCGCTGGGCCGACGAGATCGTTGGTCTCGCCGGACACGGAGATCCGTCTCCGTCATGAACGCGATCTTGTGCGTGGATCGCACCGGCATCCCCTCACCGTGGGAGCGTAACGGGGTGGGTCGCCCTTTCTCCGGCCGGTGCGAGTGCGGGTTGACCGATCGTCGCGATGATGATGAGGTTCTGTGCCAGCGTCGCGGTGCACCCGGCAAAGAGATCGCCGAGGGCATGGAGGCGCCGGAACACTGGACGACCTTGGAAACACCCGATGGACGCCTGATGGCGTTCGGCAACCAACTGATCGAAGTACATCTCTGGCTCCGTGAGGAGCTCGCCGCACTCCGCGAGAACGTCGAGGCCTACCTCGACGGCGGCGCGCGCCCCCGCGAACTGCGGGCCCACTGCCTGACCTTCTGTTCCGCCCTGAACCGGCACCACACCGGTGAGGACGACGGCGCGTTCCCCGAGCTCGCCGAGCGGTTTCCCGAACTGCGCCCGGTGCTGGACGAACTGCGTCGCGACCACCGGCTGGTGGAGGACTCCCTCAGGAGGCTGGAGGCGCTCGTCGGCGGCCTGGACCAGGAGACGGATCCGGCCGTGGTGCGCAGCGAGCTGGACGGTCTCGCCGCGCTGATGGAGACGCACTTCGTCTACGAGGAGAAACGCATCGTCTCGGCGCTCAACGCGCTGAACGTGCCGGGCTGGGATCGTTCCCGGCCCGGCTTCCTGCTCAGCGACGACAAGGAACACTGATCGGCCCGTCCTGACCGGGTCACCGGAACCCGGTCAGGACGGCCGATCAGCACTGCGATCGTGCGGGCCGTCCTCGTCCTGGAAGCGATCTCAGCTGGTAGGGCCTGTTTTGAGAGCGGCCGCCGGTAGACGGTCACCGGAGTCGGCGTGATGTGGGTCGGGTGTCCCGGCGGCAGCGGGGTCCTGCTCGGCGGATGAGTGCGCGGACGGTGACGAACGCGGCGGCCAGGCCGCCGCGTTCGAAACAGCGGGCGGGCCTGATGGTGCGAAGGCGCGTGTCAGCCCGTCGTCCAAGGCCGGAGCTTGTCGGGGTTGAGTACTGCCCAGATGTGCTTGATCCGGTCGCCTGCGACGTCGAACGCCAGCACCGACACGGTGACGCCGTCCAGCCGGGCCACCAGACCGGGCTGACCGTTGACCGTACACTCCAGGATCGTCGCCTTGGGGACCGCACTGCTCCGATCGGCGAAGAAGCGCGCGATCTGCTCGGCGCCTTCGATCGGGCGGAGTTCGGCGCTGACGAGTCCGCCACTGTCGCCGGTCGCCGTGGCGTCGGGGTCGAGAAGGCCGATGAGGGCGTCGATGTCCTTGGCCGCCCATGCCTGCTTGAAGGCTCTGACGATGCCGGCCTGCTGGGCCGCCGGAGCCGCGGGAGCCCGCGACGCGCGAATGCGACGGCGGGCCGAGGAGGCCAGCTGGCGGCAGGCCGCCGGGGTACGGCTGACGATCTCGGCCACTTCGGCGAAGGAGTAGCGGAAGACATCGTGCAGGATGAACGCGACCCGCTCGGCCGGGGTCATCGATTCGAGCACGACGAGGAAGGCCATGTTGACCGACTCATCCAGGGTGACCCGGTCGGCCGGGTCGGTCGTGGTGCCGCCGCACCGCCCGCTGATCCACTCCGTACGCTCGGGCAGCGGCTCCGGAATCCATTCGCCCACGTAGCTCTCGCGCCGGGCCCGTGCCGAGCCGAGCAGGTCGAGGCAGATGCGACCGGCGACCCTGGTCAGCCAGGCGCCGGGGGATTCGATGCCTTCCTGCTGCTGCCGGGACATGGCGTACCAGCGGGCGTAGGTCTCCTGGACGACATCCTCGGCATCGGCCAGGGAGCCGAGGAGCCGGTAGGCGAGATTGGTCAGCTGACGCCGCTCGCTCATGATCGCGCTCAGGCCCGGATCGAGCCGGCCGTCTCCTGGCTCGGATGGGGTGGTCACGGTGTCCCCGACTTTCCTTGGTCGCATCTTCCCTCACCGGTTCGACGAGACAGCGCACCGAACTGTGAGGCCGGCGAATCGCCTCACATTCCGAAGGGTTGTGTCGTCGTACCGATGAACCGAACGCGAAGGAAGGAAACCGATCATGGAACCCGTGAACGTCGCGATCATTTACTACAGTGCCACAGGCACCGTGCACGCCTTGGCGCAGGCCGCCGCCGAGGGCGCGGAAAAGGCGGGCGCACACGTGCGACTGCGCAAGGTCGCCGAACTGGCCCCACCGGAGGCGATCAGCGCCAGGCCGGACTGGGCCCAGCACCTCCAGGACACCGCCGATATCGCCGAGGCCGGCCTCGACGACCTGGACTGGGCCGACGCGGTGCTGTTCGGTACCCCCACCCGCTTCGGCAACCCGGCCGGCCAGCTCAGGGCGTTCATCGACACCACCGGTGGCCTGTGGTACCAAGGCAGGCTCGCGGACAAGGTGTACTCGGCTTTCACCGCCTCCAACACCGCCCACGGCGGACAGGAATCCACCCTCCTGGCGCTGGGGAACACGTTCTACCACTGGGGCGGCATCATCGTGCCCCCCGGCTACACCGACCCGATCCAGTTCCAGTCGGGCAATCCCTACGGCACCTCCCACGTGGCCGGCGATGGCCCACCCAGCGAGGTGGCCTTGCAGGCGGCCCGTTACCAGGCCCGCCGCGTAGTCGACACCGCGGCCTCACTCAAGGCCGGCCGCGCCGCCTGATCCGGCACGGAACACAGCGGGGCCGGTACGGCACAGAGCGATTCTCAACGCCGACTCCGGTGACCATCCACTGGCGGCCGCTCCAGGTTCGGATTCTCAGTTCAGGACGTCACGCAGGTTGAGCGGGGCGGGTGGCGGGAGGGGCTCGGCCTGTTCGGCGCGGAAGGCGCTGAGCAGGTAGGCGACGAGCCGCCGGGACGCGGCCAGGGCCGCTTCGGGGGATTCGGTGATGACGCCGCCGTTGGCCATGAGTAGTAGGGCGAGGTCGTCCTGCGCGAAGTCGGCGCGTAGCCGCCCGATCGCCTTGGCGCGTCGCGTTAGCTCGGCGAAGCCCTGTATGGCGCGGTCGCGTACCTGCTCGATGTCGACCGCGTCGGGGAACGCCGCGACGAAGGCCGCGCTGAAGCCACGGTCGACGGCCTGCATGGTGCAAACCTTCTCGATGGCCGCGCAGAATCCGCGCCACGAGTCCGGATCGGCCAGCGCGTCGTCGACGACCGACACGCATGCCTCGAACTGATCGGCGAATACCTCGGTGACCAGGGATTCCTTGGTGGGGAAACGGCGGTAGAGCGTCGCGATCCCCACCTGGGCATGCCGGGCGATCGCGGCCATCGGCACGTCGAGTCCGCGGTCGGCGAACAGTTCGCGGGCGACCTCGACGATGCGGTCGCGGTTCTGCCGCGCGTCGGCGCGTAACCCCACGGCCGCGTCGGGGACGGCCGGCATATGAGATGCCTCAGCGCTCATGTTTCCCACTTTAGGCCAAACGGATGGGGCTCTCCACTTATCCGGTTACGCTGGCCGACAAGAGATATCCGTGGTGATGGAGGTTCTGTGCGATATCAGGGACCGCTTCCGAAGCGAGCGATCGGCCGTTTCAACACCTGTGTCCTGACGTTGCGCTCCTCTCCTCGATGGGGCCGGCTGATCAGCGGACGCCTCACGGTCGTCACCTATACGGGACGCCGCTCGGGACGCACCTTCAGCACACCCGTCGCCTTCCGGCGCACGGCCGACACCGTCACGATCGGTGTTCAGTTCCCCGACGCCAAGATGTGGTGGCGCAACTTCTTGGCCGAGGGTGGTCCGATATCGCTGCAGCTGGATGGGATCGATCGCACCGGGCATGCGGTCGCCAGACGTGACGAAGCGGGTCGCGTCACCGTCACCGTCCGTCTGGACGGCTGACAAGCCATCCGAGGACCCCGGCCGTCCGGCCGCTTCGCCGGTGCCGATACTGGAACGGTGCTGAGCAGCCAACGCCTGCGGGTGCTTCTGGAGATCTTCAGGACGGGGAGCATCGCGGGAGCCGCCCGTACCCTGCGGCTCTCGCCCTCCGCGGTGTCCCACCAGCTCTCCAAACTGGAGGAGGAGGCCGGTGTGGGCCTGGTCGAGCGGGGCGCGCAGAGCCTGCGGCTGACCGCGGCCGGGCGGCGGCTCGCGACCCGGGCGCAGGAAGTGCTCGACATCATCGAGGCGGCGGAGAAGGATCTGCTGGCGCAGGCCAGGGCCGACGCCGGGCAACTGCGGATCGGTTTCTTCGCCTCCGCGGGATACCGGCTGCTGCCGCTGGCGCTGTCGACCTTCACCGCCCGCCACCCCGCCGTGGAGCTCGACCTGGTGCTCGGCCAGCCGCACGAGCTCCTGCCCGACCTGGAGCGTGGCGCGCTGGACGTCCTGGTCGTCTTCGAGCACGCGCTCGATCCCTGGAAGCCGCCGGAGGGGGTCGAGGTCACCCACCTGTTCGACGAGCCGCAGCTTCTGGTCGTGCCGCCGGGCCATCCGGCGGGGCAGCGGCAGCGGGTACGGCTCGCCGACCTGGCCGGCGAGCCGTGGATCACCACGTACGGCACCGACACCCCGGTCTCGGTGCTGGAGCGTGCCAGCGCGCTGGAGGGGTTCAGCCCGATGATCCGTTGCCGTAGCGACCACTACGAGGTCACGCTCGGACTGGTCAGGGCCGGACTGGGGGTGGCGCTGGTGCCCAGCCTCGGCGCGCAGGGGGCCTCGGGCATCCAGGTGTGCAGGTTGGACGGGCCCCGCCTCTATCGCAGGATCGGCGCCGCCACCCGTCCGACCAATCCCAACCCGGCGCTGCGCTCCTTCATCGACTACCTGCGCGACGCCTCGGCCCAGATCCGCAACGCCCTGCGCTGACTCCTCGGCGGGCCGATACTCCGGCCCGCCGATCGGGGCGGGAACATCGACGACGTTCTCGCCACAACGGCGCCGGATACGACGTGCGGATGGAGCAGGCCCTGCCGAGGTGCCGGGGGACACGCCGGCATGGCCGACCGGCGTGTCCCGGGTCAGCGGTCGGGAGGCAGGCCGGCCAGGCGGCCGATGGCCAGGCCGGCCTGGCGGGCACGCCCCACCAGGGCGTGCTCGCCGCCGGCGGGACCGTTGGCCAGCACGGCGTAGCCGATCCGGCGCCCGGAGCCGATCATCACACCCACATCGGCCCGCACCCCGACGTCGGTGCCGGTCTTGTTCGCCACCCACACCGTCCCGGCGGGAACGGAGCCGGGGATCTCCCGCTCCTCCGGCTCGCTCGGCAGCAGGGCGGGAACCAGGCTCCGGTCGGTGTTGCAGGCCATCCAGCCCAGCAGGAGCCGGGTCCACTCCCGGCGGCCGTCGAGCCCGGCCGCGAACCGGGCGAGCTCGCCCGCCGTACCGACGGCGAAGGTCGGCGGGTGCGAGGGCAGGCGCGGCTCGCGGATCCGGTCGAGGATCCGCGTCCGCGCGAAGCCGAGCGCGGCGGCGCCCTCGGCGACCCGGTCCAGGCCGAGCCGGCGCAGCAGCGCGTTGGTCGCGGTGTTGTCGCTCACCGACGCGGTGAGCACGGCGAGGTCCCCGATCGCCCAGCGGCGGCCGGACAGGACGCCGAGGAGACCGGAACCCCCGCAGCGGTCATCCTCCCGCAGCTCCACGATCTCGGCGGGATCGAGCTCCCCCTCGGTGATCCCCCGTGCCACCACGGCGAGCAGCAGCAGCTTGCCGACGCTGGCGAGGGGCAGCTCGGCGTCCTCGTGGACGGAGATCAGCCCCGGCACCGACACGGCCACCCTGGAGATCACCGCGGCGGCGCCGCTCTCACCCGGCAGGTCGAACTCTGTCATCGCCTCATCCTCCCGGAACCCGTCGTCCTTCCCGAGGTCACCGTCACCGTCGATCACGTGGCCAGCACCGTCCCCGGCCGGGCGCCGGTCTCGGCACCGTCGCGGACCACGCGCTCACCGGCGACGATCACCGAGTGGACTCCCGTCGGCGGGACCAGCGGCGCGGCGAAGGTGGCGCCGTCGGCGATCGAGCCGGGGTCGAAGACGACCAGGTCGGCATGGGCGCCGTCACTGATCACGCCGCGCCCTGCCAGCCCGAACCTGGCCGCGGCCATGCCGGTCATCTTGTGCACCGCCGTCTCCAGGTCGAGCAGTCCCAGCTCCCGGGTGTAGTGCCCGAGCACGCGGGGGAACGTCCCCGCCCAGCGCGGGTGGGGACGGCCGCCGGGCTTGGGCACGCCGTCGGAGCCGATCATCGAGTACGGCGCGGCCAGCACCCGCCGCACATCGTCCTCGATCATGGAGTGGCTGATGATCGTGACCTCGCCCCGCTCGGCGACGAGCAGGGCGGCGGCCACGTCGAGGGGGTCCTGGCCGCGGGTGGCGGCCAGTTCGGCGATCGTGTGCCCCTCCGTCTCGGGGTGGCGTGGCGCACAGGCGATCGAGATGCGGTCCCAGCCGCCGTTGCCGACGGTGTTCTCCCAGCCGGGGACGCCCTCGGCGATGGCTCGGCGCATCCGATCGCGCTGGCCGGGGTCGGCCAGCCGCGCCATCAGCGCGGACACCCCACCGTCCGAGGCCCAGGGCGGGAGCATCGCGCCCAGCGCCGTGCTTCCCGCGGTGTAGGGATAGACGTCGCAGGTCACGTCCATGCCCTCGGCCCGCAGCCCGGCGATTCTGGGCAGGGTGCGCTCGGTGCGTCCCCAGGCGTACTTGCCCGCCGTCTTGTGGTGGGAGACGTGCAGCGGGGCGCCGCTCCTGCGCGCGATCTCGACGGCCTCCTCCAGAGCCTCCTCCACGCGTGACATCTCATCGCGCAGGTGGGTGACGTACGGCTTGCCGTGCCCGGCCGCGACGGCGGCCAGCGCGACGACCTCGTCGGTGCTCGCGTAGGTGCCGGGGGTGTAGATGAGCCCGCTGGAGAGCCCGGCCGCGCCCGCCGAGAGCGCCCGGTCGAGCAGCGCGCACATGGTCTCCAGCTCGCCGGGGGTGGCGGCCCGATCGACGGGGCCGATCACTCCGGCGCGGAGCGTGCCGTGCCCGACGAGGGAGGCGAGGTGGTTGGCGCGGGGCACGGCCGCATGCGCGGCGGCGAACTCGGCGAAGCCCTCGTACATCCCGACATCGCCACCGAAGTAGACCCGGCTCTCCGCGCGCATCGCGGCCAGCCGTTCCGGCAGGGCGGGGAAGAGACTGGAGCCGCAGTTGCCGCAGATCTCCGTGGTGACACCCTGCAGGACGGCGGCCTGGACCATGTCGCCGCCCACTTCCCCGTCGATCAGGGTGACGCCGTCGGAGTGGGTGTGCACGTCGATGAAGCCGGGGGCGACGACGAGGCCGGTCACGTCCTCGGTGTGGCGGGAGCCGGCCGGGGCTCCCGGAGGCAGCAGCGTGAGGCGACCGGCGAGGACACCGACGTCGGCGGAGCGGGCGGCATCGGGCGCCGCCGTACCGTCGACCACCAGGCCGCCTCGGAGCAGCAGATCGAAGTGGGGGATCACAGGACCTGCCCGAGGAAGGTGCGGAAGCGTTCGTGGCGTGGGTTGGCGAGCACGTCGCGGGGATGGCCCTGCTCGACGATCACCCCGCCGTCGATGAAGACCAGGTTGTCGCCGACCTCGCGGGCGAAGCTCATCTCGTGGGTCACGACCATCATCGTCATCCCGCTGACGGCCAGGTCCCGCATGACCGCGAGCACCTCCTGGACCAGTTCGGGGTCGAGCGCGCTGGTCGGCTCGTCGAAGAGCATGAGCTTGGGGTCCATGGCCAGACTGCGGGCGATCGCCACGCGCTGCTGCTGGCCGCCGGAGAGCTGGGCGGGGTAGTGGTCCGCGCGGTCCGCCAGGCCCACTCGTTCCAGCAGTTCCAGCGCCCTTCTTCTGGCGTCCCCCTTGGAGACGCCCTTGACGACCACCGGGCCCTCCATGACGTTCTCCAGTGCCGTGCGGTGCGGGAAGAGGTGGAAGCGCTGGAACACCATGCCGATGTCCTGCCGCTGGCGGCAGAGCCGGGCGGGGCTCAGATGGTGGAGCCGGTCGCCCTGTTCGGCGTAGCCGATCAGGTCGCCGTCCACCCGGATGCGGCCGGAGTCGATGGTCTCCAGCCGGTTGACGCAGCGCAGCAGTGTCGACTTGCCGGACCCGGACGGGCCGACGACGCAGACCACGCCGCCTACGGGCACGTCCAGGCTGATGCCCTTGAGCACCTCGACGGAGCCGAAGCACTTGCGCACCGAGCGGATGCTCACCATGGGCTCGGTCATCAGACGTTCCCCCTGCTGAACGGCCGCAGGTTGCGGCGGACCCTGACCTGCAGCGTGTGGTGGCCGCGCTCGAACCGCTTCTCGATGAAGTGCTGGCCGACGCTGGCGATGGTGGTGAGCACGATGTACCAGATGGAGGCCACGACGAGCAGCGCGATCACCTCGAAGTTGCCGAGGTAGATGCGCTGGGAGACGGTCAGCAGCTCGGCCCCGGCGATGACCGAGACCATCGAGGTGGTCTTGAGCATCGAGATGAACTGGTTGCCGGTGGGCGGGATGATCACCCGCATCGCCTGGGGAAGCACCACCCGGCGAAGCACCTGCCGGTGTGACATGCCGAGCGCCTCGGCCGCCTCGCGCTGGCCGGGGTCCACCGAGCGGATGCCCGCCCGGACGATCTCGGCCATGTAGGCGCCCTCGTTGATCGCCAGACCGAGCAGGGCCGCGGTGAAGGGCGTGATCAGCTCGTTGGCCTGCCACTCGATCAGCTTGGGGCCGTCGAACGGCACGCCGATGCCGAAGGAGGGGAAGACCAGCCCGATGTTGAACCAGAAGATGAGCTGGACCAGCAGCGGGGTGCCGCGGAAGAACCAGGTGTAGAGCGCGGAGGCGCCCCGCAGCACGGGGCTGCCGGACAGCTGCATCACCGCGGCGAGGATGCCCAGCGCCAGGCCGATCACCATCGACAGCACGGTGAGCTGGATCGTGACCCACAGGCCGCCGAGGACCCTGCCGTCCATCAGGTACGCGGCGATGACGTCCCAGTGCAGGTTCTCGTTGACGATGATCGTGTAGGCCAGCCAGACCAGGACGAATCCGGCGACCGTCGCCATGATCCACCGGCCGGGCCGCGGCGGGCGGAGCGCGTCGATCGGCAGGTGCGGATTCTCGGTGCCCGCGGCGGTTCCGGTCACTTCCATGGCTTGGTGTTGACCGTCACCTCGGGCACGGCGTTGCTCGCGACGCCGTACTTCTCCAGGACCGCCTGGTAACCGCCGTCGGCGGTCAGTTCCTGCATCGCCTTGGCCACGGCGTCGCGCAGCGCGGTGTTGCGCCGGTCGATCGCGATGCCCCAGGGACCGGCGTCGTACTGCTCGGGCAGCACGTCGTACTTGCCGGTCTCCTTGGCGTACATCGCCGCGACGGGCGAGTCGACGATGGTGGCGACCGCGCGGCCGGAGTCGATGCTCAGCAGGCCGGTCGGCGCGTCCTCACTCTGCATGATCTGCATCTTCTTGGCGCACTTCTCGTCCTGCCGCTGCCCGATCGCGAGGTTCGAGCTGCCCTTGGCCAGCACGACGGTACGGCCGCACAGGTCCTCAAGGGTCTTGATGCCCTCGGGGTTGCCCTTCTTGACCATGATGGCCCCGCCGGCGTTGAAGTAGTCGACGAAGTCGACGGCCGCGCGGCGCTCCTCGGTGTCGCTCATCGAGGACATCACCACGTCCCAGCGGCCCGCCTGCAGACCCGGGATCAGGCCGTCGAAGGCTGCGTTGGTCACCTTGACCTTCAGGCCGAGCTTGGCCGCGATCGCCTCGGCGAGGTCCGGGTCGACGCCGGTGAGCTCTTGGGTGCCCGGCTTGTACATCTCCATCGGCGGATAGCCCTCCGAGGTCGCCATCCGGAGCTCGCCCGTCTTGCGGACGGCCTCGGGCACCAGGTCCTTGGCGGTCTTGCCGGCCGCCGAGGCGGCGCCCGCGCCGGCGTCGGTTCCCGACGACGAGCGCCCGCAGCCGCCGGCGAATGCCGACACCGCCAGCGCGACAGCGATGACCGAATACAGGCGCTTTGTCACGAAATCTCCTAGTTTGCGAATAGTTGAGCTTATGGTGTCGACGGGAGGTAACGGCCCCAACACACGTGAATGCTTGCGAGCCTTGGCATCGAAAACTTCGCCGCTAAGACCGGACAAAAGCCATCACTCTCTACCTTCGACACCATGACCTTGGTGATGGAGAACGGCTGGCCGCGCACTGCGGCATGGACCGGCGGGGAACTCCGCATCGGCGGGATCGGCGTGCGGGAGCTCGCCGCCGAGTTCGGCACGCCCGCCTACATCCTCGACGAGGAGGAGTTCCAGGGCCGCTGCGCGGAGTGGCGGGAGGCGCTCCCCGACGGGGAGGTGCACTACGGCGGCAAGGCCTTCCTCTGCCCCGAGGTGGTGCGCTGGCTGGAGGCGGCCGGACTCTGCCTCGACGTGTGCACCGGGGGCGAGCTGGCCGTGGCCCTGGCCGGGGGCATGGACCCCGCGCGGGTGGTCTTCCACGGCAACAACAAGTCGGTCGCCGAGCTGCGCCGCGCCGTCACCTGGGGCGTCGGCTGCGTGGTCGTGGACTCCTTCACCGAGATCGAGCGCCTGGCCGCCCTCGCGGACGAGGCGGGGGTACGGCAGCGCGTGATGATCCGGGTCACCCCCGGGGTGGAGGCGCACACCCACGAGTTCATCGCCACCGGGGGCGACGACTCGAAGTTCGGGTTCTCGCTCAGTGCCGGACTGGCGGCCGAGGCGGTCCGCCGGGTCCTGGCCACCACCTCACTGGAGCTGACCGGGCTGCACTCGCACATCGGCTCGCAGATCACCGATCTGGGCGGCTTCACCCTGGCCGCCCGCCGGATGGCCGGCTTCCTGCTGGCCTGCGAGCTTGAGCACGGCGTGACGATCCCCAAGCTCGACCTCGGCGGCGGCCTGGGCATCGTCTACCGGCCCGGCGACCCGGTCCCGCCACGCCCGGCCGAGGTGGTCGCGGCGCTGCGTGAGGCCGTACCCGCCCGGGTGCGGCTCGCCGTCGAGCCGGGCCGCTCGATCGCCGGACCCACCGCCGTCGCCCTCTACGAGGTGGGTACGGTCAAGGAGATCCCCGGCGTCAACACCTATGTCAGCGTGGACGGCGGGATGAGCGACAATCCGCGCCCCGCCATGTACGGCGCCGCCTACACCGCGCTCCTGGCCTCCCGCTCCTCGGACGCCCCGCTGCGTGAGGTCACCGTGGTCGGCAAGCACTGCGAGAGCGGCGACGTGCTCGTCCGAGACCTGCCGCTGCCCGCCGACGTACGGCCCGGCGATCTGCTGGCGATCCCCGCCTCGGGGGCCTACCAGCGGTCGATGGCGAGCAACTACAACCATGTGACGCGGCCCCCGGTGGTCGCCGTCCGCGATGGGGCCGCCAGGGCGATCGTGCGCCGGGAGACCGAGGAGGACCTGCTCCGTCTCTACCTGCGCTGACGAGTACGGAGCCGGGCGCCACCCGTCACGTCCACCTCCCCGTCTGACCGGCTCAGACCACGACCGGGCCCTCGCTCTTCGAGCGGGGGCCTGCTCTCGTCCGTCCGCGAGCGGCTCAGGTATCCGTCCGGAGCGGCGTTTCGAAGCGGGCCAGCCAGGCGGCGAGGAGTGATTCGAGCTGCGCGGCCTCTTCGGGGGTCAGCTCGTCGAGGAGGCGGCGTTCGTTGCGCATGTGCTCGGTGAACGCCCGGTCGATCAGCTCCTTGCCCGCGGCGGTGAGCGCGACCACCCGGCCGCGGCCGTCGCTCTCGCTCGGGCGACGGGTGACCAGCCCGTCACGTTCGAGCCGGTCGATGCGTTTGGTCATCGCGCCGGTGGTGACCATGGTGAAGGCGGCCAGCTCTCCGGGGGCGCGCTCGAACGGTGCGCCACCGCGTCGCAGGGTGGCGAGGACGTCGAACTCTCCCTCCCCGAGCCCGTACCGCCGGTAGACGACACAGAGCTGTTCGGTGAGGTGTCCGGCCAGGCGATGCAGGCGCCCGATCACACCCTGCGGGCTCACGTCCAGGTCCGGCCGCTCGCGAGCCCATTCCTGCTGGATGCGGGCTACATGATCCAGAGGTTCGCTCATGTCTGGAGTATAGCTTCCAAGGAAGCTATATTGTCTTCCATGGAAGTTAATTTTCGCTGGGCATTGGTCACGGCGATGGCGCCGATCGCGTGGGGGACGACCTACTTCGTCACCCACCAGTTCCTCCCGCCCGGCTACCCCCTGTACGGGGCGGTCATCAGGGCGCTGCCCGCGGGACTGCTGCTTCTCCTCATCGGCAGGAAGCTTCCTCGGGGGGCGTGGTGGTGGAAATCCCTGCTCCTCGGCACCATCAACATGAGCGCGTTCTTCGCGCTCGTCTACCTGGCGGCCCAGCTGCTTCCGACGAGCGTCGCCTCGACGATCATGGCGACGTCGCCCGTCGTGATGATGCTGCTGGCCTGGTCACTGCTCTCGGAGCGCCCGAAGGTCCTGCACCTGACCGGAGCCGGCGTCGGCATCGCGGGTGTCTGCCTCATGCTGTTCACCGGCGCGGCCGCCGTCGACCCCCTGGGCGTGCTCGCGTCCGTCGCGGCCATGGTGATGTCGTCGTTCGGCTTCGTGCTGGCCAAGAGGTGGAGCCACGAGGTCGACGTGCTGTCGTCGACCTCGTGGCAGCTCATCGCCGGGGGCGTCGTCCTGCTGCCCTTCGCCGTCGCGGTGGAGGGCCCGCCGCCGAGCCTGGACGGACCCGAGATCCTCGGGTTCGGTTATCTCAGCGTCATCGCGACGGCTCTCGCCTTCGTCGCCTGGTTCGCGGGACTGCGGCATCTGTCGGCGGGAACGGTGGGACTCGTCGGGTTGCTGAACCCGGTGACCGGGGTGCTGCTCGGCACGACGATCGCCGGAGAGGTGCTCACCGCGCAACAGCTCTGCGGGCTGATGCTGACCCTCCTCGGCATCCTCCTCGGGCAGCCCGTCGCGGCCCGCCTCGTCGCGATCAGGCGGCAACGAGGCCGGGCAAGGCCGGCGGGACCTGCCCGGCGTCGAGAACGAGCCGGCCGCTGACGGTGCCGTGTGGCCACTGGCTCCGGCTCCGACGGCGCTCGGTCGGCGCCTTCCTGAGCGCCGATCGGCGGCTACCGCAGCGTCTGGCGTTTTTCCGGTGCCTTGTCAGTGAGGCGTTCCACGGCACCCACCAGCCCGTCCCATGCCTGTTCCATGTCGAGGGAACGGTCATGTGGTGCGCGGAACCAGTCAACGTATATGGACACCTCTTCAAGATCCCAGCGGAGCCGGTAGAGCGTGAGGGCCGAGGCGTCGGGCATCCGACCGCCGGCCTTCGCGTACCGTGCCAGGTCTTCTGGCTCCCGCACGACCGACCACAGGTCGCGTTCGGGCGATGCGAGACCCACCGTGTCCCAGTCGACCATCAGGTAACGGTCTTCCAGCCGCAGGAGGTTGCCCGGGTGCGGCTCACCGTGGGTGACGACGGGTGCTCTGTGGCTTTCCTTGAGCTCCTTGACCAGCCGGTCGAACTCCTCCAGCCGCTGCCGCAGACCGGGGGCGCGGCCGGAGAGCAGGGTCCTGGCAGGCTCGGCGAACGGCCCGCCCGCCCAAGAGATGACTCCTTCGAGGGCCTTCTCCAGGAGGCCGCGCATCGAAAGCTCCGCGTGAAGCACCGGCGTTGAGGCAGGAGGCGTCTGCCGATGCAGCTCGGCGAGCAGGTCCAGGACGGCGCCGCGCTCCTGCGGTGTCAACGGTTGGTCGAAGTCTCCGGCAACCCCCTCCACGAACGGGAAGACGCTGAGGGCGTACCGGGGCCCGAGCCGGTGGACGGTCTCGCCGTCGGCGGCCCGCAGCGGCGCCACCACGAAGTCCAGCTTCTCCTGGTCACGCAGGGCCGCCGCGGTGTCCATGGCCTTGCGCAGGCCTCGCAGGGCGGCCTGCGAACCCTGTCCGTTCTTGAGCTCCAGATCGGCGACGGTGACGAACCACTTTCGTCCCCTGTCATCGGCCGCGATCCAGTGATGGTCGCCGAAGCCGACCGGTGCATACGCCAGCGAGGCGGCGCCGATTCCCCACTTGTCCAGGACCCGCGACAACTCGCCCTCATCGACGTCTTCCGGTCGGTCTCTCATCCCGGTCACGCTAGGCGATCAGGATCGACCCCGCACTCCGATATCGGGCCCGGCCGATGGTGTTCTTGAGTCGGCCTGCCAACACGGGCGGCCTGCACGGTCGGCTCGGAACGGACTCACGGAGAGATCCGTCCCGAGCCGACGTTTACTCAGACTATTTTAGTAGTAGAGGTAAAGGGCGAAGAGAGAGCCCTCGAGATCGCACCTGTAAGCCTGGACGATGCCGCCATTGGTAATGGCTTTGAAACCGGTTTTGGTGCAGTCGTTTCTGTACTGGTAGTGGCCCGCGAGGTGCCAGGATGGGGCGGCCTGCGCGGAGGCCGCCGCCGTGGTGGCGGCTGCGGCGGGGCCGACCATGGTGCCACCGGCGAGTCCACCGGCTATCAGCACCGCTGCGGCCAGACGACGAGTTCTCATTTTCTTTCTGCCCTTCGTGAAGAAGCACGTGCTAGACGAAAGACGACTCCGGTGAGAATCGCGTCCCGAACACGTGATGTCCTGTCGGCAGAGTGCGTGATCATGCTTGGAAAACGCTTGTGAGCCGCGAGGAAGGCTGGTAGGGCCTGTTGCCCGCCTGGTGCGGCCACTACCTGACCGGTCTGGCCGAGCTGTCCCGCGCCATCGATTGGGCGCCGAACACCCCGGCCGGCCGCGACAACCCGGGGGCCGGGGGCGAATGAGCGAGCGGTCAGCAGTTGGTCGGCATACCGGACACGTTGGGGCTCTCGACCACGACCGTGCCATAGGTGGCCGCCAGACGGGCGGTGAGTTTGTGCAGGCACGACCGCTCTCCATCGGACCTGCATCATCGAGCTCGTCACCGGCTCGTGGCCTCCCAGTGATCGACAAGCCGCTCGCCAGTCGTGGCCTCTAGCTTCTCTCTGGTCCCGCGCGCTCGAAGCGGCACGGCGGGAGCAGATCCAGACCCACGCGTGACACCGGAAGGAAGAGCGGATGGCTGCGGCAATCACCGCGATGGCGTTCGGGCAGACCGGATTCCTGGTCGTGGCCCGCGAGGACGGGCGGATCGAGTCCTGGGACATCGGATCCCCCAGCACGGTGCGCGTGGTGCGCGACGGCTCGGAGGACCCGGTGCTGGACCTGGTGACCGACGGCCCGCGGATCCTGGGCGTGTCGGCGCGGCGTGTCATCGCCTGGAACGCGGCCATGGAGGTCGAAGCCGATCATGCGCTCGACCATCCCGCGCACTTCGTCACGGTGACGCCGCGCGACGTGTGGCTGGCTGGTGACTCGCACGTCGCCCGGCTCGACCGCGAGCTGGGAGAGTCGACATGGACGCCGATCGCCGACGGAGAGACCACCGACTTCGACGTCCATCCCTCGGGGCGGCGCCTCGTGGTGGTCAAGGACCGCGTCCGCGTCCGTGTCCACGACGCCCGCACCGGCGTCGAACTCCACGCGTGGGACCGCAGGGGCAGGAACGGCGTCCGGCAGGTGTCGGTGCGCTTCGCCGAGAAGCCCGATCACCTGTGGGAGGCCGACAACCGGAATTGGTGGCTGCGGCGCGTCTCCGCGAAGAGCGGGCGACAGACCAGAGACCGGGACCGGGAGCTGGCCAGCGCATGGGCGGGCCCGCTGGCGTTCAGCCCGGACCGCGGGCATCTGGCGGTCCTGCAGACCGGCTGTGACGTTCAGGTCTGGGACCTGGAGGCCGACGCCGCCGTCTTCTACGTGGAACCGGTAGCCGACCGTTCCCAGGAGAAGGTGCTGGCCTCGCTCAGCCGCGTCCCGACATTCGCGTCCGCGAGCCCGGGAGTCCTCAGGCGGACGGGCAGCCGCCGCCAGCCCGACCGCGACGCGGCGGTGACCGCCCTCGCGGTCGCCGAACGGGGCGCCATGGTGGCCCTCGGCGGACGCGACGGCGTCGTCCACCGCTGCGACACCGCGACCGGAGCGATCGAGCGGCTCGGCGAGCCCCGACTCCTGGCACCTCCACGAGGCGCGACGGTCACCCGGTGGACCAGAGGCGTCGCGCACGGCGTCCGCGACGGCGAGCACTGGATCGTCCGCGAGGGCACGCTCGCCAGGCTCGACTTCGAGCGGCCGGACCGGATGCGGGGGGTGGCCCTGGAGGACTTCCCTGCTCTCGACAGGTTCGTCGGCCGCCAGGCCACGCTGTTCTTCCGCGGCGACCTCGTCTGGCACGCGACCTGGGACACGCTGCGGGCCTGGGAGGTGGCGACAGGACGGCTCGTGTGGCACGCCCAGACCCCGGGGCCGCCACGGATCGCGGGCGACACCGCCTACATGATCGACGGCCACTACCACCCCCGGCCCGGTTTCCCCCTGCTGCGAATCGATCTGAACACCCGTGAGACGACGGACCCCCAGCACTTTGCGATCGACGAGGCGTTCATCGACCTGAGCATCGCTCCGGTCAACTGGCCGAGGATCTCCGCGATCGGGCCGCACATCGTGCTGGAGACCTACTCCCGCCCGGAACGGGCGTTCCTGATCGATCCCGAGCGGTGCCTCCTGCTCCACGAACTGCCCCGGGACATCGGCCGGGACCCGCACGACGGCCGCCGCGTGCTGCACCGGATCCCCGGCGGCTATGCGGTGATCGACCTGGAGAACCCGTCCGCCCAGCCGGGGACCCGTCAGTTCCCCGACCCGATCGGCAACGTCCGCTGGTACCAGGAGATCGGTGCCGACCGCGTCATCGGGTGGGACCGCGGCGCGCGGCGCGTCGTCGTCGCCCGCACGAGCGGCGAACTCCTCGACCACTTCGTCGGCCACGGTGAGGAGGTGTCGGCCTTCTTCGTCTCGCCCGACGAGTGCACCCTCCTGTCGGTCGACTACGCGGGCTTCGTTCGCGCATGGCACCTGGACCGGTAGTGCTTTGTCAGGTCGGCGTGTCGTGGGGTTGCTGGGTTTTGTTCATCCCGCGAATGCGGAAGACGGACGAGGGCTTTTCATCGTCAACCAGCTTTCATCAGGAAACTGGGGCATTCGCGACTTCGGGGCCGGCGGTCGGACGGTATGGTGTGCGATCCCGGCGAATCCCTCAGGCTCCGATGAAACTCCCATGGATACGTATGCCATTCCCGCCGTCCAGCCGGAGTCGTAGCATTCGGTGATCTTCCTCAAGCGAGGAATACGCTCAAAACCTGGTCCTCGACAGGCGTGGTGTGTACGTCTTCCCTCGGCAGAGCCGCCCCGAACCTGAATCGGCGGGGCCGCCGCCTCCACGCCGGGCGAGGCGTGGCTGTGGGGTTCTCTTCAGGCCCTGTCCCCACCGCGGTTCTCTCCTCCGCCTTGCGAGGCACCACCTGACCGATCCTCGCCACGGCAGGATCCGCCAGGCAGGGCCTGGTGTGTTTCGACGCTCCGCTCTGACAGGTCACGGATGTAGCGCTGAGATGTCCCACAGTCGTGTCGCGCTGTCGTGGCCGGCGGTGGCCAGCAGGCGGCCGTCGGGGTGGAAGGCCACCGAGGTGACGACTCCGAGGTGGCCGCTGAACAGGGCGAGGGGCCGGCCGGTGGCGGTGTCCCACAGCCGCGCCGTGCGATCGGCGCCCCCGGTGGCCAGCAGGTGGCCCTCGGGGTGGAAGGCCACCGACCAGATGTAGTCGCCATGGCCGGCCGGCGGGGTGCCGACGGGCTTTCCGGTGGTGGTGTCCCAGAGCAGTACGGTGCCGTCCTCGCCCGCTGTGGCCAGCAGGTGGCCGTCGGGGTGGAAGGCCAGTGTGTGGACCGGCTTGGTGTGATTGAACAGGGCGACGGTCTGGCCGGTGGCGTCCCACAACCGTACGGTGCCGTCCTCGCTCGCGGTGGCCAGGTAGTGGCCGGCGGGGTGGAAGGCCGCCGACCAGATGGTGTCGGTGTGGCCGGTGAACAGGGCGATGAGCCTGCAGGTGGAGACCTCCCACAGCCGTACCCCGTAATCCCAGCCCGCGGTGGCCAGCAGGTGGCCGTCGGGATGGAAGGCCACTGTGTGAACAGATCTGATGTGGCCGGACAGGGGAGTGCCGACGGGTTGGCCGGTGGTGGTGTCCCACAGCCGTGCCGCGTCGTCCGCACCGGCGGTGGCCAGTAGGTGGCCGTCGGGATGGAAGGCCACCGACCGGACGATGTCGGTGTGGCCGGTGAGCGGGATACCGACGGGCCGGCCGGTGGTGGTGTCCCACAACCGTGCTGTGCTCTTGGCTTCGGTGTCCCACAGCCGCGTGTGGTTGCTGTCAGGCGGGAGGGGCGTGGTGTCGGCGTGGCCGGTGAGCGGGATACCGACGGGCCGGTCGGTGCTGGTGTCCCACAGCTGTGTCGTGTCGTCCCAACCGGCGGTGGCCAGCAGGTGGCCGTCGGGGTGGAAGGCCACCGCGTGGACGGACGCCCAAGAGCTGTGCCGGATGAAGACGGAGTGCTCCCGGACACCGTCGGGTGGGGCGGCTCGCAGGGACAGGCCGACGTCGGCAAGCCTCTGCTTGACCTCTTCGGCCAGCTCGGAATCGAAGCCCTCGATGGCCAGCAGATCCCGTTCGCCGAGGGCGACCAGTTCGCCGTAGGTGTGGAGGCCAACGCGCTTGAGGCGGTTGTACGCACGGACCGTGAGGTTGAGTTCCTCGATGGGCAGAGCCAGGTCGCCGCCCGACGAGTACCCCAGGCACAGTGGTTCATGGTCCGCTGTCCATGACTGGCGCAGTGACACCGTGGACCTTCCTTAAGATCACACTCTCCCCGACGGGAGTCTTTCCAGCGCCTGCCGAGGTGTCAACCCGCGCCGTTCTCCGGGGCTGCTCGTGCCACGGTTGACCGGCCGCTGCTTGGCGGCCCGGGTGAGTCCGGCTTCGACGGGGGAGGGTGGTCGCTCCCGGGGGTGATCGGCGAGGGCCGTTCGGCGGCGAGGGTCTCGTGGACACGTTCCGTCACGGGCGTCCGGGGATCCGGATCGGGCCACGACTTGAAACCTACTAAACCGGTATGGAAGTATGGTTTTTATGTTCGCGGCACTGACCACGTACAACAGGCGTCGCGTGCCGGAGATCGATCTGGTGCGCTGCCTGTTCGTCGACTTCGTACGGACCGACGGCGCCATCTGTCGCTGAGGCCATCCATCACCGAGCGTCAACGACGGCCCCGCCGGTCAGCCGTCCTCACTCGCCCTGACCGCGACGTCGCGGGGGCACCTCGTCTCTTTCTCCATCCGTCTGGCGAGCACGCCGTAGGAGATCTTTCGCATGGCCCTTGTCGTAGCAGTGATCGGCGGCCCGGCCCCGGGTTCCGCCACCGCGGCCCTCGTCGAGAACGTCGCCGAGCGGCTGGAGTTGGAGGGCCACACCACGGTGCTGATCAGCCCGGCGGACCTGCCACCCGCGGCGCTGATCGCCGGGGACTCCGCCGATCCGCAGATCCGTTCCGCGATCGAGTTGATCGAGCAGGCGGACGGGGTCGTGGTGGCCACCCCGATCTTCCAGGCGTCCTACTCGGGGCTGCTCAAGACCTTCCTGGACGTGCTGCCGCCGGGCGCGCTGGCGGGCAAGGTCGCGCTGCCGCTGGCCAACGGCGGCAGCCGGGCGCACCTGCTGGCCGTCGACTACACGTTGCGGCCGGTGCTGAGCGCGCTGGGCTGTCCGCAGGTGGGGCCGGGGGCGTTCGTGCTCGACACCGACATCGTCCGGCACTCCTGCGGGGTCGGCCTCACCGGCGCGAGCGAGTCCCGCGTCGCGGCGGTCTGCCGCCAGTTCGCCCACGCCCTCGCCCTGATCCCCGACCAGACCTCTGTCCGGTCCTCCGACCGGTCACTGTTCTGACCTCGGCCTCTCTCCCGCACCGACCTTCCCAGGTCGTCCTTTTGACAAGGGTTTCTCATGTTCGGATATCCGTTGTTCTCGACTTTCCCCGTCCGGGCGGCAGCCGCAGGGGCCGCGCTCGCGCTGCTGGCCGTCGGCTGCTCCTCGGGCGGTGAGGCCACCGCGGGCGCGAGCGGCGCCGACACCGGCGCGCCGGTGCAGGGCGGCAAGCTGACCATCGCGGTCTCCAGCTTCCAGCCGTGCCTGGACGTCTCGCTCACCGGCGGCCGCAACAGCACGGTCACCCACCAGATCCTGGACACCCTCACCGACCAGGACCCGAAGACGGGCGAGATCATCCCTCGGCTGGCCACGAAGTGGGAGGTGAACGACGACTACACCGCCTTCACCTTCCACCTGCGCGAGGGCGTGACCTTCAGCGACGGCACCCCCCTGGACGCCAAGGTGGTCGCCGACAACTTCAGCACGCTCGCCGAGCTGGTCGGCGAGGGCAAGACCGACACCCTGACGCTGAACGCGCTCAACAGCTTCTCCGGCGCCGAGGTGGTCGACCCCCTGACCGTCAAACTGAACTTCAAGCTGCCGGAACTGGGCTTCCTGCGCAACGCCAGCGACCCCTACCTGGCGATCCTGTCGGCGTCCACGCTGGCCACGACCACCGAGGAGCGCTGCGCGGGCAAGCTGGTCGGCACCGGCCCCTTCGTCTTCGACCAGATCGTCAAAGACAAGTCCATCACCCTCAAGCGCCGCGCGGACTACAACTGGGGCGCCGAGGGCGTGGTGGCGCACCAGGGGCCGTCGTACCTGGAGGGCATCGTCTTCGAGGCGGTGCCCGAGTCGGGGGTGCGGGTCGGCGGCCTGGTCAGCGGCCAGTTCGACATCAGCGACGACATCCCGATCACCGACCTGCCACAGCTCCGCTCGGCCGGGCAGACGATCGTCTCGAAGGTGGTGCCCAACCTGGTCCCGGGCATGCGCCCCAACCCGTACAGCCCGCTGGGCTCCGACGACGCGGTCAGGCGGGCCATCCTCAAGGGCACCGACCGCAAGGAGATCACCGAGACCCTCTACCCGGAGATCTACAAGGCCCCGACCAGCATCGTCTCCTCCGGCACCGCCGGGTGGAAGGACTTCGGCGCCGACCTCGCCTACGACCCCGAGGGCGCCAAGAAGATCCTTGACGAGGCGGGCTGGAAGCCGGGCGCCGACGGGGTCAGGGAGAAGGACGGCGTACGCCTGGAGCCGAAGATCACCTACATCATCGGCAACTTCTTCGGCGCCACCCAGCAGGAACTGGAGCTCGCCCAGCAGCAGCTCGCCAGGATCGGGGTGAAGGTCGAGATCAAGGCCAACACCCCCGCCGACAACGCCGCGATGCTCAAGGACATCTCCAAGGCCGACTACGACTTCCTCACCGGCTCGGGCGCCAGCAAGGACATCGACTTCCTCGCCGGACTGTTCAAGAAGAGCAACTCCGCGCTGCTCAACGCCGAGCAGCCCGAACTGGAGGCCGTCGCCGACGCGCTGAACGAGGCGGCCACCCCCGAGGCCCGCACGAAGGCCGCGGACGACCTGCAGAAGTACGTCATCGACCACGGCCACTGGATCCCGCTGCGCGAGCAGACCAAGGTCGTCGCGGTCTCCCCGAAGGTCAAGGGCTACGTCCTCGACACCTACGCCGCGCACTTCTTCCACGACACCTGGCTGGCCGGCTGACCATGGCCCGCTACCTGCTGCGCCGCGCGGCCCAGGGTGCCTTCGTGCTCTGGGCGGCCTTCACCGCCGGCTTCGTGATCCTCTACCTGCTGCCCAGCGACCCGGTGGAGATCATGCTCGCCTCCACCGGGTCCATGGGCGAGCTCGATCCCGGGGCGGTGGCCGCGCTGCGCGCCGAGTACCACGTCGACGAGCCGTTCTACGTCCAGTACGGCATCGCGCTGTGGCGGTTCGTCCAGGGCGACTTCGGAACCTCCATTCCCCAGCGGCTGCCGGTCACCGAGCTGATCGGCCAGGCGCTGCCGGAGACCCTGGGCCTGGCCGCGCTGGCCTTCGCCATCGCCGTGCTGCTCGGCGGGAGCCTGGCCCTGCTCACCGGCTACCTGCGCGGGGGACGGCTGCGACGGCTGCTGCTGTCGCTGCCCCCGCTGCTGGTGTCGATCCCGTCGTTCTGGGCGGGGCTGATCCTGCTGCAGGTCTTCTCGTTCCGGCTCGGCTGGTTTCCCGCGATCGGCAACCGGGGTTTCGCCTCGGTGGTGCTGCCCGCGGTGACGCTGGCCCTGCCCACCGCGGCGATCATCGCCCAGGTCCTGATCAAGAGCCTCCGCCAGACCTGGGACGAGGCGTTCGTGGTCACCGCCACCGCCAAGGGCGCCTCCAGGCTGCGCATCCTCTTCGTCGACGTGCTGCGTCACGCGAGCCTGCCGAGCCTCACCCTGGTCGGCATGACGGTCGGCAACATGCTGGCCGGGGCGATCGTGGTCGAGACGGTCTTCTCCCGGCTGGGGGTGGGCCGCCTGGTCGAGCAGGCCGTCGCCGCGCAGGACATCCCGATGATCCAGGGCCTGGTCGTGCTGTCGGCCCTCGTCTTCGTGGTGGTGAACCTGGTGGTCGACGCCGTCTACCCGCTGCTCGATCCGCGCATCCGGCCGTCGCGAGCGGCCACGTGAAGGAGTTGAGCGTGTCCGATCCCGCCACGGCCCTCCCCGGCGGTCCCGCGCCGCAGGGGCCATCCGGACCCGAGGCGCCGAGCCTCCCGCCTGACCCCGGCTCCGGTCTCGGACCCGGCCCTGTCTCCGCTCCCGGACCCGACCGGCCGCGCCGTGGCGCCGGCGGGGTCCGCGCGGTCGTGCGGCGCCCCGGGCTGGTGCTCTCCGTGCTGTTCCTGGCGCTGGTGCTGGCCTGGGCGCTGGTACCCGGGATCTTCGCCCCCTTCGACCCGCTGGTCGGCTCGCCGAAGGACAAGCTGCTGCCCCCGAACGGCACCTACTGGTTCGGCACCGACCACCTCGGGCGCGACCTGTTCTCCCGGGTCGTGCACGGGTCCTCGCTCTCGCTGACCGCGACCGCCCTGGCGGTGCTGGTCGGATTCCTGGTCGGGTCGTCCCTGGGACTGCTCTCGGGGTACGTGGGCGGCCGGTTCGACGACGCCGTCATGCGCTGCGTCGACGTACTGCTGTCGATTCCGGGGCTGCTGCTCTCGCTGGCCGTGGTCACCGTGCTGGGTTTCGGCACGCTGAACGTGGCGGTCGCGGTCGGTGTGGCGGCGGTGGCCGGTTTCGCCCGGGTGATGCGGGCCGACGTGCTGCGTGCCCGCACCCAGGTGTTCGTCGAGGCGGCCGAGGCACTGGGCGTCGGCCGGTGGAGATCCCTCATCCGCCATGTGCTGCCGCACGCCGTGGGCTCGGTGCTGGTGATGGCCGCCCTGGAGTTCGGTACGGCCATCCTGGCGGTCTCCTCGCTGAGTTTCCTCGGCTTCGGCGCGCCGCCGCCCGCTCCCGAGTGGGGGTCGCTGGTCTCCGAGGGGCGCAACTACCTGGTGAGCGCCTGGTGGCTGACCACCCTGCCCGGCGCGGTGATCGTGGCGACCATGCTGGCGACCAACCGGGTAGCCCGCGCCCTGGACACCGGCAGGGGAGACGACCGATGAGTACACAGCCCCTGCTGCGCCTGACCGGCCTGCGGGTCGGGTACGGGCCGGCCCGGCGCGGTGGTGACCGGTACGAGACGGACGCGGTACGCGGCGTCAGCCTGCGGGTGGACCGGGGAGAGGTGGTGGCACTGGTGGGCGAGTCCGGCTCGGGCAAGTCCTCCACCGCGCACGCCGTCAACGGGCTGCTACCCGCCACCGGGCGGATCAGCGCGGGACAGGTCCACTTCGGCGGACAGGACATCACCGGCTGGCCGGACCGCGCGATGCGCCACCTGCGCGGCGCCGAGATCGGGTTCATCCCCCAGGACCCGGCGGTCGCGCTCAACCCGGTACGGCGCATCGGGCACCAGGTGGCCGATGTGCTGCTGCTGCACGGCCGGGCCACCCGGAGGAACGTCCGGGGGCTGGTCGAGACGATCCTGGAGGAGGCCGGGCTGCCGCACCCCGCCGACTACGCCCGCCGCTACCCGCACGAGCTGTCGGGCGGCATGCGCCAGCGGGTGCTGATCGGCATCGCGCTGGCCTGCGCGCCCCGGCTGGTCATCGCCGACGAGCCGACCAGCGCGCTCGACGTCACCGTCCAGCGCCGCATCCTGGACCACATCCAGCGTCTGACCTCGGCGAACGGCACCGCCGTGCTGCTGATCACCCACGACCTCGGGGTGGCCGCCGACCGGGCGGACCGGATCGTGGTCATGCGGGAGGGACAGGTCGTGGAGGAGGGGCCGACCGAGCGGATTCTCGGCGACCCCCGGCACGCCTACACCCGCCGCCTGCTCGGCGCGGTCCCCACCCTGGCCGGGCCGACACTGATCGCCGCCTCGTCACCGGGTCGGACGGTTCACGGACCGCGTCCCGAGGCGGAGGCGGCCCCGGAGTCGCCTCTGGAGGCGCGCTCGCATCCGGAGGCCGGGCCGGACCCGGAGGCGCGCTCGAAGCCGCGCCCGGGGCCGCGTCTGGAGTCGCGATCACGCCCCGAGGCCGGGCCGGACCCGGAGGCATACCCGGAATCGCGTCCGCGCCCGGAGAGCGACATGGAGACCGACACGGAGACCGACACGGAGAAGACGCCGGAAAGCGGGACCGTACCGGCGCCGCTGCTGGAGCTCAGGGGTGTCACCAAGGAGTTCAAACACGCCGCCTCGGTGACCGTCGCGGTCAGCGACGTGGACCTCGTCGTCGGCCGGGGCCGCACGGTCGGCCTGGTCGGAGAGTCGGGCTCCGGCAAGTCCACCACCGCGCGGATGGCGCTGCGGCTGGAGACCCCCACCCGGGGACGGGTCCTGTTCGACGGGGTGGACATCACCACGGCCACCCGCAGGACGCTGCGTCCGCTGCGGCGGCGCTTCCAGCCCGTCTACCAGAACCCGTTCGCCTCCCTGGACCCGAGGCTCTCGGTCGCGGCGCTCATCGACGAGCCGCTGGACGCGTTCGGCGAGGGGGACCGCGCCGCCCGGCGCCGCCGGGCCGCCGAGCTCGTCGACCAGGTCGCGCTGCCCTCGTCGGTTCTCGACCGGCACGCCACCGAGCTGTCCGGCGGACAGCGGCAGCGAGTGGCCATCGCCAGGGCGCTGGCGCTCCGCCCCGAGCTGATGGTCCTCGACGAGCCCGTCTCGGCGCTGGACGTCTCCGTGCAGGACCAGATCCTGCGGCTGCTGGTCGAGCTGCAGGTGCGGCTGGGGCTGAGCTACCTGTTCATCTCCCACGATCTGGCGGTCGTCCGCCAGATCTCGCACGAGGTCACGATCCTGCGCGCCGGCTCCGTGGTCGAGAGCGGTCCGGCCGAGCACGTCTTCGACAACCCGCACCACTCCTACACGAAGGAACTCCTCATGGCGGTACCCGGACAGCTGAAGCCCGGCGCGGACGCGAGCCCCCGATGGTGAGCCCGCTGACCGGCGCGCGTACCGAACGGCAGGTCCTCGCCGCGCTGCAGGAACTGGTTCCGGCGATCTCCGCCCGGGTCGCGGGGGAGGACCGGCCGCACGCGGAGACCTTCGCCGACCTCAGGGCGGCGGGCCTGCCCTCCTTCGTCATCCCGGCCGCGTACGGAGGCGGGGGCGCCACCCTGCCCCAGGCCGGCCGGGTGATCCGGACCCTCGCCGCCGCCGACGCCTCGGCCGCGCTGGTCCTGACCATGCACTACATCCACGGCACGCGTCTGCTCTCGCCGCACGTCCCCGGCCGGGGAGCCGCCGAGCTGGGCCGGACCCTCGCCGCCACCGACGGCCTGGTCAACTTCGCCAGCAGCGAGCGGCTGAGCGGCGCCCCCAGCCGGGGCGGCGCGGTCCAGACCCGCGCCTCTCGCGGGGACGACGGGTCGTGGCTGCTGAGCGGCCACAAGCGCTACGTCACCGGCAGCATCGCGCTGGATCACCTGCTGGTGTCGGCCACGGTCGACGACGACACCGCCGCCGAGCCCGTGGCGCGCACCTTCGTCGTCCCGGCCGACGCGGACGGTGTGCGGATCGAGCCGACCTGGGACACCTTCGGCATGCGCGGATCGGCCTCGCACGACGTCATCCTCGACGGCGTCACCGTCCCCGCGGACGCCGTCGCAGAGGCGTACGACCCCGAGGTGGCCCCGGAGATCACCCGTACCTTCGGCGCCTGGTGGGCGCTGCTGCTGGCCTCGATCCACCTGGGCATCGCCGAGGCGGCCCGCGAGGTGGCCCTCGCGTTCGCCACCGGTCCCCGAGGCGACGGCCGTCCGGGCAGCCGCGCCGAGCAGCCCCGCACCCAGGAGCACGCCGCGCGTATCGAGCTGGCCCTGCTCCAGGCGCGCCTGCTGCTGGAGGACGCCCTGCACCGGTGCGAGGGTGTCCCGGAACCCGCCGACGTCGTTCAGGCCACCGCCACCAAGCTCCTGGTCCACCGGCACGCCTCGGACGCCGTCGACCACGCCTGCCGCCTGGTCGGCGGAGCCTCCGTCTGGAACACCTCCCCGCTGGGACGCCACTTCCGTGACCTGCGCGTCGCCCTGTTCAACCCGCCCAACGAGGACGTCGTGATCGACGCCGTCGGCCGCGCCGCCCTCGGACTGAACGAGAAAGGCACCTGGACGTGACCCCGCCCCGCCGTACGATGTCGCTGAACTTCAACCTCAGCGGCGTCGGCCACCACACCTCCGCCTGGCGTCACCCCGACAGCCGGACCGACCAGGCCCTGGACGTCGAGTACTACGTGCGGCTCTGCCAGACCGCCGAGCGCGGCGGGTTCGACTCGATTTTCATCGCCGACACCCCGGCGCTGCGCGGCGACCCGAACGACGCCCTGGCCAACACCCCCTTCGAACCGCTGACCCTGCTGTCGGCCATCGCCACCCGTACCACCCACATCGGCCTGATCCCCACCGTCTCCACCAGCTACAGCGACCCGTACACCGTCGCCCGCCAGGTCGCCTCCCTCGATCTGATCAGCAAGGGCAGGGCCGGGGTCAACCTCGTCACCTCCGCGGGTGACCACGTCGCCCGCAACCACGGCAGGGAGCGGCACATCCCGCACGCCGACCGCTACGCCCGCGCCCGGGAGTTCGTCCAGGTGCTGGAGCGGCTGTGGGGCAGCTGGGCGCCGGACGCGATCCTGGCCGACCGCGAGGCCGGCACCATGATCCGTCCCGGCGGCATCACCCCGATCGACCACGTCGGCGAGCACTTCTCGGTGGCCGGGCCGCTGACCGTGCCGCCCTCGCCGCAGGGACGTCCCCCGATCGTGCAGGCCGGGGCCTCGCCCGCCGGGATCGAGCTGGCCGCCGCGCACGCCGACGCCGTCTACGCCCGCTCCATGTCGATCGACGAGACGCGAGGTGTCTACCGCTCCATCAAGACGCGGGCCGCCGAGCTGGGCAGGGACCCGCACTCGATCAGGGTCCTGCCCGGCGTGGTGCCCTACGTCGCGGCCACCGAGGCCGAGGCCAGGCGGCTGGTGCGGGAGATCGAGTCCCGGTTGGTGACCAACCCCGGCGCCCTCACCGCCCTCGGCGCCATGCTCGGCATCGACCTGTCCGGCTACTCACCCGACGACGCCGTCCCACTCCACCTGCTCCCCGCCCCGGAGGACTTCAACGGCTCGGTCACCGGCTTCGTCGAGCTGCGTACCATGGCCGTCGACGAGGGCCTCACCCTCGGCCGGCTCGCCGGTCGCCTCGGTGGCCTCGCCCCGCTGGGCATGTGGGCGCTCATCGGCAGCGGCGAGCAGGTGGCCGACCAGCTCCAGTACTGGTTCGAGAACGAGGCGGCCGACGGCTTCAACCTGATGATGCCGATCGCCCCCGGTGGCATCGAGTCCTTCGTCGAGCACGTCGTGCCGATCCTGCGGGAACGCGGCCTGGTGCGCGCCGGCTATGAGGGCACCACCCTGCGTTCCCACTTCGACCTGTCCCTCGACACCCCGTCGCCACTTCACTGAGAGGAAGACCATGACCGTCTCGCCCGAGGACCTTTTCATCGACCCCGAACAGGCCGCCGGGAAGCTCGCCGCCGGCGCGCTCTTCGTCGACGTACGCCGCCCCGAGGCGCGCGCCGAACACGGCCTGCTGCCCACGGCCGTCGCCGTGGAGAAGGTCGACGTCCTGAGGAGTTTCGACCGGGAATCCCCGGAACTGCTGGCCGACGCCGCCGATCCCGGCCGGGAGATCGTCGTCTTCTGCTCGTCGGAGCGCGGTTCGGGGCCGGTCGTTCAGAAGCTCGCGGAGTTGGGGTACACCAACGTCACCCATATTCTTGGCGGGTTCAGCGCATGGAAGGAACAGGGCTTTGCGACACACCCCCATGACGGCGCGGCCACGGATGCCTGAACACCCGCAGGCGCAGCCGCCCGCGTGCGACCTGGCCCACTGAGGCCCAGGTGCGAATCTCGGCCAAGACCGACTACGCCCTGCGCGCCCTCACACAGCTCGCGGCGCACGCGGACCGCCCGGTCAGCTCCGAGGAACTCGCGCAGGGGCAGGAGATCCCGCACAAGTTCCTCGAAGCGATCATGGCGGAGCTTCGGCGCACCGGGTTCATCACCAGCCAGCGCGGCACCGGAGGCGGGCACCGGCTCCGCCTCCCCGCCGACCAGGTCGTCATCGCCGACGTCATCCGCGCCCTCAACGGGCCGCTCACCGTCATTCGCGGAGAATGTCCTCAGGACATCGAGTACGGCCCGCCCTCGGAGGGGTTGCAGATCGTGTGGATCGCCATGCGGGCCACCCTCAGATCCATTCTCGAATCGGTGACACTGGCCGACATCGCCGGGGGGACGCTGCCCGGCCATATTCGCGAACTCGCCGGTGACCCCGACGCCTGGGTGACCCACTGGTTCCAAAATCCCGGCCAAATTCAGGAGACCGGCCGCAAGGTCTGAGCCACGCCGTATTCGAATGTCAGAAGGACGAAACGTTGACATCCTCCCCGCCCTGCAGGACGGGGTCTGCACGCTGGAGGTATTTGATGAGTGAGAGCCCGACCGGACTGATCGGTGCGGACGAGCTGGCCGAACGGCTCGGGTCAGGAGCGCGCGTCCGGCTTCTCGACGTTCGCTGGCAGCTCGGTGACCCGCACGGCCACCGCGCCTATCTCGAAGGCCACCTGCCAGGGGCCGTCTTCGTCGACCTGGACACCGAACTGGCGGCCCCGCCCTCTCCCGCGGAGGGGCGGCACCCGCTGCCGGACCTGGACACGCTCCAGCGCGCCGCCCGCCGCTGGGGGCTGGACGACGGTGACGAGGTCGTCGCGTACGACGCCGGTGGCGGCCTGTCCGCGGCGCGCGCGTGGTGGCTGCTGCGCTGGGCGGGGGTGTCCTCGGTGCGGCTGCTCGACGGCGGCCTGCGGGGCTGGACGGAGGCGGGCCATCCGGTGGAGACCGGCGAGGTCCGGCCCGAACCGGGAAACGTGACGCTGACCTCCGGTGCCCTGCCCGTCCTCGACGCCGACGCCGCGGCCGAACTCGCCGGCACCGGCGTGCTGCTCGACGCGCGGGCGGCCGAGCGCTACCTCGGCCACACCGAGCCGGTCGATCCGCGCGCCGGCCACATCCCCGGCGCGGTCAACGCCCCCACCGGGGAGAACCTGACGCCGGATGCGACCTTCCTCGACGAGGAGGCACTCGCCGCCCGCTTCGGCGCCCTCGGGGTGAAGGAGGGCACGGCGGTCGGTGTCTACTGCGGTTCGGGGGTGACCGCCGCCCACACCGTCTTCGCGCTGGAGCGGATCGGGGTCCACGCGGCCCTGTACGCCGGGTCGTGGTCGCAGTGGTCCAACGACCCCGACCGGCCCGCGGCCACCGGCTGACGGGGACCCGGCGCGAGGCCGACGGGCCGCGTTGTCGCCGGCGCAGCCCGTCGGCCCGGCCCGATCGAGTGCCCGGTCTCGTCACGAGCTCCGAGGGGCGCCGGTCGCCTGCTCGTGCTCGGCCACGCGGAGCTTGATTCCCGCGATGAATCGCTCGACGGCGTAGCGGAACTGGCGCGTCATCGTCTCCACACCCGTACCCGGTGCGTATCGCATCAGGTTGGGGTACGGCGGCCCGGAACCCGCGGTCTCCCCCTCCGCCCGGGTCTCGCTGTAGCGGGGATTTCCCGGCGAGGTGCGCTCGCCCGCCACGAACCCGAACAGCAAGGTGATGAGCGCCATGTAGGAGTCGCCCACCTCGTCATCCGGCAGGCCGCTCTCCGCGACGAGTCCGATGAGGGCGTCCGCCACCCTCAAGGTCTCGGGCCCGAGTTCCCAGGCCGCACGCCAGAGCACGTCGACGAGCGCGGGGCGCGGCAGCAGCGCCTCGTGACAACGGGCGAGGGTCTCGAGCAGCCGGACATCCCAGGTGCCGAAGGCGGGAACGGTGACTCCATGGAGGGTCTCGTCGAGGATGAGCAGCAGCAGCTCGTCCTTGTCCCTGACATGCCAGTAGAGCGTCGACGAGCCGGTGCCCAGGGTGTTGGCGAGCTTGCGCATGGACAGCTTCTCGACACCCTCCGTGTCGAGAAGCCGGGTGCCGGCCCTGATCACGTCCATGCGTGTGAACGTCAGCCGGCCTTTGGCACGGGCCGAATCCGACCGGCGCCGCTCTGGTTCGAACTCTGCTCGTGACACACGAGCAGTGTACTATCACTCGATCCGGTCTTCGGCGATCATGTCGTGGCGGCATCTGCCGGGGGCGACTCGGGTCCCGTCTCCGTACCGGGGCGGCCAGGAGAGCACGGAGACGGGACGAGGTCAGGCCCCGGCCTTGATCTCCGTCCCTTGGGCGGAGACGAGGCGCCATCCGGTGCCGGAGTCGGCGACGAAGACATGGGTGTACCTGCTGCCGCCGGTGAACGTGCTGCCGTCGGGGTTGGTGAAGTTCATCCCGGTCCGCCCGACGACGATGCCGACATCGCCGATCCGGCGCACGACGGCCTCGTCGGGAAAGGACTGGACGGCCGGGAACCGGACGGCTCCCGACGACACCGCGTCCAGCAGGACGGAGCCGGGCACCGCCGCGCCGTCATTGACGCTGACCAGGATGAAGTCGTCCGCCAGCAGTTCGCTCAGGCGGGCCGCGTCGCCGGCGACCAGGGTGTCGAAGAAACGCCGATCGTGGTCGAGAAGGGATGCGCGGTCGTCAGGGGTGGCCAGGGTGTTCATCGGACTCCTTTTCTGCGATGGGGGAGCGTCGCCGCTCCTTGCTGATCGAACAAGCGGAGGCTCCCGCCGTTTCGAGATCACCGAGCAGACCGGTGCCTCCGTGGAAGCGGCGTCGCCGGGTAGCCCAGGTCGAGGGATCGAGCCGTTGGGGTCACCCGGTCGTCGGTCGGGAATGGTGATCGTGCTTCTAGAACAGTGATATTGACACACGAGCACTGTTCGAGTGATAGTGGGCCCACCTTACCCGCCGCGCCCCCGGGCGGCCGGCCCTCGCTGGTCGAAGCCACGGCCGCGGCCATCTCAGGAGGTTCACATGACCCTTCGCACCTGCGTGCTCGTACACGGCGGCTGGCACGGCGGCTGGCACTGGGACGACGTCGCGGCGAGGCTGCGGAAAGCGGGCGCCGCCGTCCACGCGCCGACGCTGACCGGCCTGGCCGAGCGGGCGGGCGAGGCCACAGCCCAGACCGACATGTCGACGCACGTCGCCGATGTCGTTCGCGTCATCGACGAGCACGGGCTGGACGATGTCGTACTGGTCGGCCACTCCTACGGAGGAATGGTCATCACCGGCGTCGCGGCCGAGCGGGGCGATCGGCTGGCCGAACTGGTGTATCTGGATGCCTTCGTACCCCAGGACGGCCAGTCCGTGGGTGACCTGCTGGGCCCGGACTTCACCACGGCCGCCCGGGCGTTGGCCGGGGCCGCGGGCACCCCCTCACTCATCCCGCCCATGTTCCCCGTCGAGGACACCACCGGCTGGTCCGGCGAGCGCGCCGCCGCGATCGCGCGGCGGCTGACCTCGCACCCCATCGGCACGATGGAGGAACCGGTACGAGCACCGGCCGAGCCGACCGCCCGCCGTACCTTCGTCTACTGCAACGCCCGCCCTCTGGGGATCGTGGAGCCGTACGCGATCGCGGCGCGCGACTCGCCGGACTGGGACTACTACGAACTGGCCGGCCCGCACGACGCGGTACGCGTCATGCCGGCCACGGTCGCCGGGTTGATCGAGTCGCTCGCCTCCTGACGCGCGAGACCCCACACCACCACGGCCGTGGCGATGGCGGCCACGAACCCCCACCACCCCGGCCTCCGAACAGGCCCGCCAGACTCAGATGGAGATTCCGCGATGACTCCCACACCGTACGCGCACCCGGCCGGCGAGGCGGGAGAGCCGAGGCCGCTGACCCGATCCTGGTGGTCCGCCGAGGTGACGTCGCCGCTCGCCGACCTCACCGTCGGCGCCGCGCTTCGCGCCGCGGCGCAGGACAGCCCCGGCTCCGTCGCCCTCGTCGAGGGCGTACCCGACGCGGCACGACGCCGCCGGTGGACGTTCGCACAACTGCTTGAGCAGGCGGAGGCCGTCGCTCACGGGCTGCTCACCCGTTTCGAGCCCGGCGAGCGAGTCGCCGTCTGGGCCGACAACCGGCCCGAGTGGGTGCTCCTTGAGTACGGTGCCGCGCTCGCCGGCGTCACCATCGTCACCGTCAACCCGGCGCTGCGCGCGGAGGAACTGCGTCACGTCCTCAGGCAGTCCCGGGCGGCCGGGGTGTTCCTGATTCCCGGCTACCGTGGCTCCGACCTCGCCGGGACCCTGGCGAGGGTACGTCCGGACCTGCCCGTCCTGCGGGAGGTCGTCAGCTTCGCGGACTGGGACCGGTTCCTGCCGGTGGGGCGGCCGGACACCCCGCTTCCCCAGGTCGACCCGGGCAGCGCCGCGCAGGTGCAGTACACCTCGGGAACCACCGGGACCCCGAAGGGCGCGGTCCTGCACCATCGCGGGATCGTCAACAACGCCCGCCTCTACGCCGAGCGATGCCGGCTCACCCCCGGCGGGGTGCAGGTGAGCCCGATGCCGCTGTTCCACACCGCGGGCTGCGTGGTGAGCGTGCTCGGCGCACTCGCCGTTCGCGGGACGCTCGTGCTCCCGTCCGCCTTCGACCCGGCGCTCATGCTGCATCTCGTCGAGTCCGAGACCGCGGACACGCTCATCGGCGTGCCCACCATGCTCATCGGGATGCTGGACCACCCGGAGTTCGCCCGTACGGACCTGTCCAGGCTGGCCCGGGTGATCTCCGGGGGGGCCGTGGTACCGCCCGAACTCGTCCGGCGTATCGAGACCCGGACCCCCGCGGTCGTCAGCGTCCTCTTCGCCCAGACGGAGGCGTCGCCGGTCATCACCGCGACCTCGTCCGAGGACGGCCGGCAGGACCGGATGGAGACCCTCGGCCGGCCCCTGCCCCACACCGAGGTGCGCATCGTCGATCCCTCCGACGGCACGACCCTCCCCGTCAACACCGTCGGAGAGCTGTGCACCCGCGGGTATCACGTCATGACGGGTTACTTCGACGACGCCGTAGCCACCATGTCGGCCATCGACGCCGACGGCTGGCTGCACACCGGCGACCTGGCCAGTATGGACGAGCGCGGCTACTGCCGCATCGAGGGACGCCTCAAGGAAATGATCATCCGGGGTGGCGAGAACATCTACCCCCGCGAGATCGAGAACGTCATCTTCCAGCATCCCGACGTGGCCGACGTCGCCGTCGTCGGGGTGCCGGACGACACGTGGGGCGAGCAGGTCGCCGCCTTCGTCCGCCCGGCGCCCGGTCGTACGCCGGACGTGGCGGGGTTGCGCGAGTACTGCCTGGCCAGGCTCGCTCGCCACAAGGTCCCGAAGCAGTGGTCCGTCGTCGAGGCGTTGCCGCTCACGGCGTCGGGCAAGGTGCAGAAGTTCCGGCTGCGCGAACGGCTCACGGGGGAGCGGACGCACCGGTCGTGAGCACGTGCCGGCGGCGACCGGTCGAGCCGGTCGCCGCCCGCGTGTCTCGGTTCTCACCCGCCCGGCGCCTCGCGACCTTCCCGGTACCGGGAAGTACCCAGACCACCCATGCCGTCCCCGCCGGCGAACACCGACAGGAGTGCGATGTGATCAAGCTGTTCACGCTGTGGAACCGACGTCTCGACCAGACCCACGAGGAAGCCGTCGACTACTGGACGCGGGTGCACGCCCCGAAGGTGGTGCAGGCGTATGGCAAACGGTTATTGCGCTACGCGTGCAATGTCGGGATGCCTGCCGACTACTCCGGCTGGGCCCCGGATGAGGCTCCCGCCTGGGACGGCGTCGCCGAAGGCTGGTACGACGTCGACGACCCGGCCGAGCTCGCCGCTCTGGTCGCCGAGGCGTCCGGCCGACTGCGCGACGGCGAGCGAGACTTCATGGGTACCTTTCAGCACATGGCCACCGACCAGCAGGTCCACGTCGACAGGGCGCGTGCCCACCGCGGCGTCAAGGTGCTGTTCATGCTGGCACGCCGGCCCGACATGACCCCGGCGCAGACGGCGGCCCACTGGCGCGAGCGGCACATGCCCCTCGTCCGGGACGTTCTCGGCGACACGCTCGTCCGCTACACGACCAACGTCGGCCTGGCCGCCGACTTCCGCGGCTGGTCACCCTATGAGGCCCCCGCCTACGACGGCATCGCCGAACTGGCCGTCGACAACCCGGTGTCCGACCATATGGCGCTGCTCCAGGCCAAAAAGGGCATCCTGCTGCCCGACGAGCACGTCTTCATCGGCACGTACCGGATGGCGTTCACCCGTGAGGTCCTCATACTCGGGCAGCCGGACGAGCTTCTGCCGACCACGGCGTGTTGACGTCGGAGCTTGCGGCGTGGCCGGGATCGTTTCCTCCCGGCCGGCGCCTCCTCGGACGTCGACCCCCGGGGGCTCTCGCGCCTTGCCGGTCGGATCACCCCGTCCTGTGACCGGGGCGACGACTCGGGCGCCGGCGAAGACCGGCCGGGGTGGCCTTCGAGGCGCCACGCGGCGCCCTGCCGTCTCTCATCTCCTGATCAACAGCGCGATCTGGTAGGAGCCGATCCCCACGCCGAACAAGACCAGGTACGGCGTGTCGATGACGTCGGCGGCGGCGACGAGCGTCACCGCCGCGGAGGCGACGGTGAGGTTGCCGTAGTCGCTCAGCGTGTCGTGGTAGCGGGCCGGACGCAGGCGATCCCGCCAGTGCTCCAGTAGAACGTCGGAGGCCTGGTGGCCGATCACGGTCACCTCCCCGGCGTCGATCCCGTGACGCCCGAGCAGCTTCCGGATCAGGTCCGGCGGCCCGTCCATCCCCGTGGACCGGAACGCCCCCACCCCCGCGTCGGGCTCGATGCGGTAGACGGGCCGGACAGCGTCATCGGCGTCCCGGCGGACGGCCATCGTCATCGCGCCGTACTCGGCGCTGCGCGTCTCGTGGATCCAGTCGACGATCACCATCCGTTCCGACCGGCGGAGCACGGCCGCGCCCGCGCCGTCCCCAATCATCCCCGCGTGCGGGTTGCGGGCGTCCACGTGACGGCTCCAGCTCGCCCCGACGCTCACCAGCGCGTGGGTGAAACGCCCGGCCCGCATGGACTCCCAGGAGAGCGCGAGCGCCATGACGAAGGTGCCGAACTCGCAGTTGATCGGCACCACGAGCGCGTGGCTCCCCAGTCCCAGGTCACGGTGCACGCGGAACAGCCCGTTCGGGCTCAGGAACTCGGACACCGTTATGTATCCGTACAGGCTGTCGATCTCGTCCGCGCGGACACCGGCCTCCTCCAGGGCCCCGCGGCACGCCGACACCGCGAGATCCTCGATCGCCTCGCCGCCCGCCAGGACCCGGCGGCTGCGGGCCCCGCTGAACAGCCCGCTCTCGGCCGAGGGCCCGCTCCCGGTGGAGACCGCCTCCGCGACCGTCGGCGGCAGGGCCGATCCCAGTCCCGCGATGCCGATGCCGGCACGCGCCTCCCCGGCCATCACGCGTCCCCCGCCACCGCGGTGAACCGCTCACCGTAGGGGGGACTCACCCGGTAGTCGGTCTTGACCACGACCACCTGGGGCCGCGACCACCTGGCCGCCGCCGACCTGGCCTCGCCCATCGCCTCCCGCAGGGCTTCGGCCTCCTCGACGACGTAGGCGTCGGCGCCGAGCGCGCGGGAGAACTGGGCGAGATCCACCACCCCCAGGCCGTAGAAGTCGTCCTTCAGGGAGAAACGTCCACCGTTCTGCGCGTGCTCCCCGTGGTTGACCATTCCCAGGTAGCCGTCGTCGAGGACGACGAAGATCGCGCCCACCCGGTTCTTGGCGGCGGTCCTGACCTCGTTGCCGTTCATCAGGAACGCGCCGTCGCCCACGAGCGCGGTCGCGACACGGCCGCCGTCACCGATCTTCCCGCCGACGGTCGCGCCGCACGACCAGCCCATCGACGACAGGCCGCACGGGTAGAAGATGCGGGTCGGCGGGTCGATCACCAGATGGTGCGTGGCCCATGCCGTGCAGTTGCCCATGTCGATGTACAGGTCGTCCTGACCGGTGAGCAGGTCGTTGAGGGCGAGCATCACCGCCACCGGCGACACGCCCGTTCCGCTGTCGCGGGGGAGCGGCACCGGCGCCGGCCGCGAGGAGGGGGGCGAGAGCGTGGGTGCCCGCTTCACCTCGCCCAGCCCGGGCAGCTCACGGCGCAGACCACGCAGGAAGACCTCCGCGTCGGCCTGAATGTGCTCGCCGCCCTTGAGGAACTGACCGAAGACCGTGGGATCCAGGTCGACGTGGAAGTACGACGAGACGGCCGCGAGTTTGCGGTCGAAGCTCCTGGTCGCCCATTCCCCCAGGCCGCTGCCGATCACCAGGAGGGCGTCGACCCCCGCCGCGGCGTAGCCCGCCGCCCGCTCGGTGCCCGCCGTCCCCAGCACGCCGAGGCAGTGGTCGTCGCTCTCGGGGAAGATGCCCTTGGCGCGCACGCTGGTCACGACGTGAACCCCCAGCGTGTGGACGATTTCCCGGAATGCCGACTGGTTCGAGCGCAGCGCCTGCCGCGCTCCGTTCCCCAGGAAGATCAGGGGGCGTCGTGCCTGCGAGAGCGCCCCGAGGACGCGCCGCGCCTCGGCGGGGTCGAGTTCCATGCCGGGCCGCCGGACCATCGTGGCGGCCTTCTCGTCCCCGACCGGCATCCGGGCGATGTCCGCGGGAACCGACAGGTACACGGCGCAGGGACGGGGGCCGGTCGCGACGTTGATCGCCTGGGAGAGGATGCGGGGAAAGGAGCCCGGGTCGCTCAGGCCGGTGGAGAACCCGGAGACGTGGGAGTACATCGCGGTCATGTTGGTGCCGAGGTCGCTGCTGTCCTGGAGCGCCCTGAGGCCGAAGAGATCCGTCCGGACCTGACCGCCCACCACCAGCAGCGGAACCTGGTCGCGGTGAGCGGAGGCGACCCCGGTCAGTGCGTTGAGGGCGCCAGGGCCCGCGGTGACCAGGCACACGCCCAGCTTTCCCGTCGATCGCGCGTACCCGTCCGCCATAAAGGCGGCTCCGCCCTCGTGAGAGGCGATGATGAATTTGATTTTCGGATGTTCTCGCAGAGCCTGAATGAACGCGGAGATGTTTCCGCCGGGAATGCCGAAAACCGCGTCCACCCCTAGGGTGTCGAGCTGCTCAAGGAGAAACTCGGCCACGGTCAGCTCGTTTACCGAGCCTGTCCTGGTGTTCAACACAACTGTTCCCCTGGAAACGAAGAAGTGGGACATCTAACGGGACAACGTGACATCTAACGACATGGTCATCATCCGTTCGCCCGCTGGGCGTCACTCTCCAGGTGGATGCCGGGTCACCCGCGCGGGGGAGGCGGACGCTGTCGCCAGAGGGCGGAAGTCTGTTTTTCCAGGTCAAATTCATGGTGCGGGAATGGTGGCGCGGAGGGGGGCGCCCGCCGTCGGGGTGACGAACGCCCGGCACACTCGAAGTTTTCAGAAACATAGAATTAACAAACAAAGTGTTTCTCAGTTGACTGGCTCTGTTTTGTGAAATCCGGGGACACGAATCGTGGAAACGACCGAGACCGGTGACCTGACGCGCGAGGCCCGTTCCCGTCGCGGCGGCCACAGCGGCCACCACCTCGCGGGAGGGGCCTTCCCCGGCGCGGAAGGTCTTCCCGTACGGGCCGCCGAATCGGGGTCGCGACGCGGGACGGTTCCGGTGTGGTTCCGGCTCCGGCACGGAACCGCGCCCGTCCGCGGCACGGCGGCGGAAGGCGCACCCGGGGCGGATGTTGCGGAAGGGGGCATGGGACACTTGTCAGGACGACGGGGCGCGGTGTTGACATCGCCGCCCGTCGGCCCGGGACGATCATGTCCCGTGCCGCGCCTCCTGCCGCCGTCACCGCCGCACAGCGCGAGCGGAGACCCGCGGAGAAGTCTCTCGTGGATCATCCCCCTGTCATGCCCGGCACCTCCGTGCGGTCCGAGGCCCTTCCCTCTTCCCCGTCCCTGTCCGAGTCCCCTGTCTCGGCCTCGCCTCCAGCCCCCGCTCCCCGGCTCGGGAGGGTCTTCGTCGCCCTGCTGCTGGTCACCTTCCTGTCCGCGCTGGACCAGACGATCGTCGCCACGGCCCTGCCCGCCATCGTCGGAGAGCTCGGCGGCCTGGAACACATGTCGTGGGTCGTGGCGGCCTACGCGCTCGCCACGGCGGTCGCGATGCCGGTCTTCGGGAAGCTCGGCGACGCCCTGGGGCGCAAGTCGCTGCTGCTCGGGTCGATCGTCGTCTTCCTGGTGGCGTCGGCACTGTGCGGCGCGGCCCAGGACATCGTCCAGCTCGTCCTGGCCCGCGCCCTGCAGGGGCTCGGCGCCGCGGGACTGATGATCCTGTCGCAGGCCGTGGTCGCCGACCTGGTCCCGCCGCGCGACCGGGGCAGGTTCCTCGGCCCGCTGGGCTCGGTCTTCGGCGTCGCCACGGTGGTCAGCCCGCTCATCGGCGGGACGCTCACCGACGGCGCCGGATGGCGCTGGATCTTCTGGATCAACCTGCCGCTGGGCATCGTGGCGCTCGTCCTCGCCGCCACCTCGCTGCGGCTGCCGAAGCGGCGGCTGTCGGCCCCCCTCGACGTGACGGGCACCGCGCTGATGGCCGTCACGACGACCGCGCTCGTCCTGATCGGCACCTGGGGCGGCACGCTCCACGGCTGGACGTCCCCGACGATCCTGGGCCTGGGCGCGTTCACACTGGTGGGAACGTTCCTGTTCGTGCTCGCCGAGCGCCGTGCGGCCGACCCGCTCATCCCGCTCGGCCTCCTCGCCGACCGCACGGTCTTGGTCGCCGGCGGACTGAGCCTCGTGGTCGGCGCCGGACTGTTCAGCGTGGTCAGCTACGTGCCGTCGTATGTCCAGATGGTGTACTCGATGGGTGCCACCGCGGCGGGCCTGTTCCTGGTGCCGCTGACGCTCGGCCTGCTCGCGGCGAACATCGGCACCGGTCTCCTGATCAGCAGGTTCGGGCGCTACAAGATCTACCCGATCGTCGGCACCGCCCTCGCGGCCGCCTCGATGCTGCTGCTCGGGTCGATGACCACGCAGACGCCCTCGTGGCTGCTGGCCGCCTACCTCGTGCTGCTCGGCCTCGGGGTCGGCTGCTTCATGCAGGTCTCGATCACCGCGGTGCAGATCGCGGTTCCCCAGTCCTCGGTCGGCACCGCCACCTCGACGGTCGTCTTCGTAAGGGAGATCGGCGTGACCGTCGGGGCGGCGGTGATCGGCTCGGTGTTCGCCAACCGGGTCGCCGCGGGGCTCGGCCCCGTGCTCGGCGGGGCCGGTGACCCGCACCGCCTGACGCCCGAGGCCGCCGCCGCGCTGCCTCCAGCCTCCCGCGCGCTCGTCGCCGGGGCCTACGCCGACGGGCTGGTGCCGATGTTCCTGTGGCTGGCGGTGGTGTTCGGGGCGGGCCTGGTGCTGGCGCTGCTGCTCAGGGAACGCCCGCTCACCGCATCATCCGGCACGGCCGCCGGGGGGAGTCCTCCGTGACAGCCTGGGCGGCGACCGCGTTTCGAACGACCGAGGACCCGCCGCCTCAGGGAGGCGTGCCGTCACCTGAGGCGGCCACACCGGGCCGGGTGAGGCGTTCGGGATCGACGACCTTGTCGTAGAGGGCCTGGCTGACGCCGGACTTGAGAGCGGCCTCCTTGAGCGTGAGGTCCTCGTCGAGCGCTCGGTGGGCGATCCGCGCGGCCTCGTCATAGCCGATGATCGGGCTGAGCGCGGTCACCATCATCACGGACCGGTCGACGTCGTCCTTCAGCCTGTCGGTGTCGAGTTGAACGCCCTCGATGAGGTAGACGCGGAAGTGGTCCATCATGTCGGACAGGATCCGTACCGAGTGCAGGACGTTGTCGATGATGACAGGGCGGAAGGCGTTGAGCTCGAAGTTGCCCTCCGCGCCCGCCATCGAGACCGCGCTGTCGTTGCCGACCACCTGGATGGCGACCATCAGCATCGCCTCCGCCTGGGTCGGATTGACCTTGCCCGGCATGATCGAGGACCCCGGTTCGTTGGACGGCAGGATCAGCTCGTGCAGGCCGGCCCGGGGCCCCGATCCCAGCCAGCGCATGTCGTTGGCGAACTTGAACAGCGACACCGCCAGGGCGCGCAACGCCGCCGAGACCCGGACCAGCGCGTCGCACGAGGCCTGGGCGGCGAACTTGTTGGGGGCGCTGACGAAGGGGTAGCCGGTGAGATCGGCGATCTGGGCGGCGACCTCGTCCCCGAACCCCGGTGGCGCGTTCAGCCCGGTGCCGACCGCCGTGCCGCCGATCGCCAGCCGGTACAGCCCGGTGAGGGTGTGTTCGAGGTGGTCGGCGGCGTCCTGGATCTGGGCGAGGTAGCCCGACCACTCCTGGCCGACCGTCAGCGGGGTGGCATCCTCCAGATGGGTGCGGCCGATCTTGACCACGTGCTCCCACTGGAGGCTCTTGGCCGCGGTGGCGTCGCGCAGCCGCGTCAGCGCCGGCAGCAACCGGCCGTCGATCGCCCGCACCGCGGCGATGTGCATGGCGGTGACGAACGTGTCGTTGGACGACTGTCCCATGTTCACGTGGTCGTTCGGATGCACGGGATCCTTGCCGCCGAGCGGACGGCCGATGAGCTGGAGAGCCCGGTTGGAGATCACCTCGTTGACGTTCATGTTCGACTGCGTGCCGGAGCCGGTCTGCCAGACGTACAGCGGGAACTCGCTGTCCAGGTCACCGTGGACGATCTCGTCGGAGACCCGGCTGATCAGGTCGGCCTTCCAGCGGGGCAGCCGGCCGGCGCGGCCGTTGACGATCGCCGCGGCCTTCTTGACGAAACCGTAGGCGTGGTAGACGGCCTTGGGCATCAGGTCGTCGCCGATGGCGAAGTGGATCAGCGACCGCTGGGTCTGCGCGCCCCAGTAGTGGTCGGCCGGCACCTGGATCTCGCCGGTCGAGTCGCTCTCGGTACGGGTGCCGGAGGCCTCCAGGCCGATCGGCAGGTCCAGGATCCGCGGCGCGGCCTCCTCCTCCCGGTGCTGACCGGCCATCGTCATGTCCCCCGAACCGGTCGGTACCGCGGCTGCCACATCGCGTTCTGGACCTGCTGGATGGTGTCCCGCAGGTCGGCGCGGGCCAGGTCCTCCTTGGCCGCCTGCTCCGCGACCGCGACCGCGACCGTGGCCGAGACCTCTCTCAGGTTGTCCACCTGGGGCAGCAGGGAGGCGCCCGGGGTCGAGACGTCCACCATGCCGCCGACCGCCTCGGCGGCTGCCTGGAGCATGCCGTCGCTGACCCGCCGCGCTCGCGACACGACCACGCCCAGTCCCAGCCCCGGGTAGAGCAGGGCGTTGTTGGCCTGGGCGATGACGTAGGTGACACCGTGGTGGGTGATGGGGGCGATCGGGATGCCGGTGGCGATCAGGGCGTGGCCGTCGGTCCACCGGATCAGGTCGGCCGGCATCGCCTCGATCCGCTCGGTCGGGTTGGAGATCGGGAAGATGATCGGCCTGTCGACACCGGCGGCCATGGCTCGAACGATCTTTTCGGTGAAGGCGCCGTGCTTGGTGGAGGTGCCGAGCAGCATGGTCGGCTTGACGCGGCCGACGACCTCGTCGAGGTCGATCTCGTCCCTCTCCCCGCTCCAGTCGGCGACCTCGGAGGCCGGCCGGGCGTAGGGGGTCTGGAAGTCGCGCAGGTCTGACATGTCGTCGATCAGCAGGCCCTGCTTGTCGACCGCCCAGATCCGGCGGGTGGCCGTCTGGCGGTCCAGGCCGTCGCGGACCATCGCGTCACGCAACTGATCGGCGATCCCGATGCCGGCCGTGCCGGCGCCGAAGACGACGATCCGCTGCTCGCGCATCGGTGTACCGGAGACGCGGACGGCGCCCAGCATGGCCGCGAGCACGATCGCGCCGGTGCCCTGCATGTCGTCGTTGAAGGTGGGGATCCGGCCGATGTACCTCTCCAGGATGCGCCGGGCGTTGGACGGCCCGAAATCCTCCCAGTGCAGCATCGCGCCGGGGAACAGGCGGGTGGCCGCCGAGACGTAGGCGTCGATGAAGTTGTCGTAGCGTTCCCCCCGCACCCGCGAGTGCCGGTTGCCCACGTAGAACGGGTCGTTGAGCAACCCCTCGTTGTCGGTGCCGACGTCGAGCGCGACGGGGATGACCCGGGCGGGGTCGATCCCGGCGGCGGCGGTGTAGACGGCCAGCTTGCCGACGGCGATGCCGGCCCCGCCGCCCACCCCCCAGTCCCCGATGCCCAGGATCTCCTCCGCGTCGGAGGCGACGATCAGGTCGACGTCGTCGGCTCCCATGCCGAGGTTCTGGAAAGCCCGCTCGATGCCGTCCACGTCGTCGACGGACAGGTAGACGCCCCGCGGCCGACGGTACTCGTGGCTGTAGGTCCTGATCGCCTGCGCGATCGTCGGGTCGTACACGATCGGCAGCATCTCCCGCAGGTGATCGGCCAGGAGCCGGTAGAAGAGCACCTCGTCACGGTCCTGCAGTGCCGACAGGTAGACGTTCTTGCGCAGGCCGGTCGGTTGTGCCCGGTACTGCGCGTACGCGCGGCGCGCCTGCTCGTCGAGTGTCTCGACAGCCGAGGGGAGCAGCCCCTCCAGGCCCAGCTCCGCGCGCTCCTGCTCGCTGAACGCCGTTCCCTTGTTCAGCAGCGAGTTGTTCAGTATCTCCAGCCCGCGCAACGTGGTGACGTAGCCCCCGCCGGGGTTCTCCGTGAAGCCGCGGTGCGCGCTCCTCGGCTGTTCGGCCCTGCCGGACTCCTTCGCCATCCCCATCACCCGCACATCTCTGACCCGGGACGCACCCGCCGCCCCTCAGACGATCGGCAGCCGGTCTGTCCATGTGGGGCCTCCCCGCTGCACGATCCGTGCACGCCAAAGGGAAAATAAATTACTTTTACAACGACGGCCTTGCAGGACTCGGCGATCTTGTCGTGGCGGGGCGACACCTCAGGATCGACATTCCGGCAGGGGTGCACAACGCGCGGCCGGCGAGTCGGCCCAAGGCTCGCCGTACCACTTCCTTTGCCGTGGCGTGGGCCCTGCCCTGCCTGTGCCTCCCGCTCGGGTGATGCCTTGACCTCGGGTAAAACATCGTGGGAACCGCATCGACCGGTCCTTACTTCGGGTAGACAGTACGAAAAGCTCCCGGTCCGGCCCATGTCGCCGGCTGGTTTCCGCCCGTCGTCCGGCCGGGGCATCGAATGATCAATCGGAAGTCGATCCGTCATGAGTGCACACGTTCACGTCCGTCTCGACCACGGCCTGACCATGAACGAAAAGAGCGAGCTGGTCGAGCTGACGCGCTGCCAGTGTGGCGCCATATGGAGCACGACCCACTGGGCCGGAGACGGCGACCTGGAGTGATCGCCGGGCGGCGGTGGCCGGGGACCGCGTGCTCTTCTCCCTGCAGCTGCGCGCGATCGGCGTCGGCCGCAGTGATCGCGTGCAGCTTCTGGGCCAGGCCCAGGGCGGCCCATTCCCTGAGGCGACGGCGGATAGTGGCGGCCGAGCAGTGCGCGCTGGCGGCGCGTTCGTCACCGTCCGCGCACCCATCCGCCGAGCAAGACCCCGCTACCGCTGGGATGCCCAACCCACATCACGCCGACTACGGGCGCGTTCGGGCCTGATCCTCCACCAGGGCGGCGAAACCGTCGAGATGGCGTGCAAGGCTGTACTCGAACAATCCGTCCACGTCCGACACCGTTTCCTCGGAAACCGCGGCCAGCAGCGGAAATCGTCCGGAGCGGAGGAGTTCGTCGGCCCGCTTTCGCTGTGTCAGCCACCACCGGTCGAGCGTCATACCGGTCTCCTGCTCGGCTTCGATCTCATCCGCCGTGGACAGCGCAACGGTGTGGACCAGTGCGTGCAGCGTGAGCGCCTCGCGAATCCGTGTCGTCATGGGCAGTCCAAGCCCGTCGAGTGCGCGCAGGGTCCACTCGGTGTGCGCCATCATGTTGGGCACCAGCAACGGTCGCGTGAACGAGATGGCCCTGGGCAGCCAGAGGTGTCGCCGGCACAGCTCCCATTGCCGGCGGGAGATCAGTTCGAGCTTGGCTCGCCACCCCTCCGGCCCCGGGATGGGGAGCTCCAGTTCGCCGAAGACCTTGTCGGCCATCTGCGTCACCAGTTCGTCCTTGTTCGTCACGTGCCGGTACAGCGACATCGGACCGACGCCGAGCTCGGAAGCGAGTCGCCGCATGGATACGGCGTCGAGTCCCTCGGCGTCGGCGATCGCGATGGCGGTGCGGAGAGCCTGCTTCCGGTTCAGTGCCTGCTTGGGGACGTCGGCTCGCCGCGGTCTCAGGGGAGTGGTCAGGCCGGCCGGCTGCTTCTGGCCCAGGGGGCTGACCACCGTGCCGGCGCCGACCTTCGTTTCGACCAGCCCTTCGTCGCGGAGAGTGGCCATCACTCTGGTCGCGGTCGCGACCGCGACCCCGCATCGCTGGGCGATCTCCCGGATGGAAGGCACCCGGTCGCCGGGCCGCAGGTCGCCGGTCAGGATCCGGGCACGGATCTCCGTGACGATCTGCCGGTATGGCGGTTCCGGTCGCGGCGTTGACGACGGCATAGAGTCCCCGATCTCTTGGTGAGGTTGCTATCCGCCAAGAGTGTACTAGTTCAATCTCTCTCAGTACTAGTTCACTTTAACTCGCTAAATTCTCGAGATATATTCACTTCCGGGACCGTTTCAATACGCTGTACCCATGACAGTTGATACGCCGTACGCATCCGTGTGGCGAGCGGATGACGCAGACCAGCAGGCGGTGTTGGACGTCCTGACCGAGGCGTTCATGAACGATCCACTGGTCTGTTGGCTCTTCCCCGAGATGGGCCAACGAGGTCGTCTCCAGGCGCACTTCTACCGCCCCCTGCTCACCCATCCCGCCGCCGAGGCGTACCTGGCCGGCCGTCGCGAGGGCGCCTCGGTATGGCTGACGCTGGCCGCAGGTCAGACGCCCTATGCGGAGCACCCGGACGCGCCCGAGGCGGGCCAGGAGACGGCCTTCGGTGAGAACGGTGCACGATTGCTGGCCCTGGGCCAGGCACTGGCCCCACGGCACCCCGATCGCGAACCGCACCTCTACCTCCCCTGCATGGGGGTGATCAGCGGGCGGCAGGGCACCGGACTCGGCTCGGCGATGCTGCGGCACCGGCTGGAGCGAGCGGACGCCGACGGGCTCGCCGCGTATCTGGAGGCGAGTTCGTCCCGGAGTCGCGCCCTCTACCAGCGGCACGGATTCGAGGATCTCGGCGAGCCGGTTCGCGTGGCGGACAGCCCGCCCCTGTGGCCGATGTGGCGCCCACCGCACCGTTGACCGCCAACTCACACCACCCGTCCAACAGACAAAAGGAGAGAACATCAATGACAACGAACCGCGACGCCGATCGGCGACCGCCGACCCTGGTGTTCATCCACGGCACCAACTCCTCGTCGGCCTGGGCTTCGGGGCTGACCAGCGAGCTCGCCCTGCGCGGGCACCGGTGCGTGGCCGTCGACCTTCCGGGACACGGCCGCGAGGCGTTCTACCCCCGTTCGTACCAGGCCCCGCAGGACCTCGAGGCACTGGCAACCGAACCTTCGCCGCTCGCCAAGATCACCATCGACGACTATGTCGAGCGCGTTGTGGACGTGGTGCGCCGCGCCCGCCGCCACGGGCCCGTGATCCTGGTCGGCATGAGCCAGGGCGGCGTCACCGTGAGCAGAGTCGGCAACGCCATCCCCGAACTGCTCGAACGGGTTGTCTACGTCGCGGCGTACTGCTGCGTGGACCTGCCGAACCTGGCCGCTTATCTCGAAACGCCGGAGAACAGTGACAGCCTGCTCCCCCAAGTGACCGCGGCCATGGTCGCCGATCCAGCGGTCCTGGGGGTGAGCCGGCTCAACTGGCGCTCGGCCGACCCGGCGGTGTTCCAAGGCGTCAAGGGTGCCCTTGCCGGAGATTTCACCGACGAAGGGGTCAGTCGGCTGCTCAACATGCTCGAACCGGACGAGACCGCCGGCATTCCCCTGGCCGAAGCCCGGGGCGAGGCACACACCTGGGGCCGGATTCCCCGGACGTACGTGCGTCTCACCCTCGACCGGCTTATCCCGCCAGCGCTGCAGGACCGATTCATCAAAGAGGCCGACCGCCTCACTCCGAACAACCCGACCGACGTGCGAAGCGTCGCGGCACCCCATGTCGGCCCGTTCGACCGGCCTGAACTGGTGGAGATCTTCTCGGAACTCGCCAGCCGCTGACCCGGCGCGGCATGCTCCAGGAAAAGTTGCGTTATAGCTGGTGAGCAGGAGTTCTGACGAGGCGGAGTGGGTCCGGTGTGCTGGACTCCGCCACCCGGCCGCCTCGTCTTCCGCGTCTTCGCCACCGCGTCGGCCCGCGGGGGCTAGAGCGGATGCCACTCCAACCAGTCGCATCGCCCGGCCGTGGTCTCGCAGGTGTAGAACAGCCTGACCTCGGACCCGGCGAACGTTCTTGGTCAGCGCTGGGCGGGCGGGGTCGCGCGACGTGTCGGCCGCCGAGTATCTTGAGAGGTGGCGACCGTCCGCGCCCAACCTCCGAAGACCCGCCCCAGCCGGGTCACTCGACGGAGGCAAAGGGAGGCCCACCTCTCGGCCGAGGCACCGTTCGTCGATCGTGCGCCCGCCGCAGCGATTGCTGGGGGATCCGCGGACGGGACGCGGGAGACGATCATGACCAAGCAGGCCGGCTTCAAACGGCACGTGCGCGCCCGGATGGCCAAGACCGGCGAGTCGTACGCGACCGCCCGCAGCAGGCTCCTCGCCAAGCACCCGGGGACGACGCCGGACGACTTCCCGGTCGACTGGATGCCCGAGGCGCTCCACATCAGCAACGGCGACGCCACCGACGTGCCAGGGACCGGGCTCGCGCGGCGCGTGGTCTACTGGCGCGATCCCCTACACGAGGGGCCGGTGCCCGAGGTGGCGCCGGCCCAGCTGCGCCGGATCAGGGTCGACCACCTCACCGGCTACCAGAGCGTCGAGCGCGCCGAGGTGATGCGCCAGTTCACCGAGCGGGACCGGGCCCTGGGGGCCAACCGCGACGGGGAGTACGTGCTGTGGTTCGAGGCGGACCTGTACGACCAGTTGCAGATCGCCGAGATCCTCGCCCGCCTGGCTGATCTGGGCGTTCCCTCCGAGCGCATCACTTTGATCTGCATAGGTGAACACGCGGGCATCGCCCGCTTCGGCGGCCTCGGGGAGCTGACCGCCGAGCAGTTGCGTGAGCTGCCGCACACGAACGCGTGTGCGCGGCTGACCCCGGCGGCGCTCGAGCTGGCCGTCCGCGCGTGGGCGGCCTTCCGCGCGCCCACTCCCGAGGGCCTGGGCTCCATCGCCTCCGCGCGGCTGGGCGAGCTGCGCTTCCTGGGCGAGGCATTCGACCGGCTCAGCCGGGAGTATCCGGCGACGCGGGACGGTCTGTCGCTGACCGAGCGGCGGGTGCTGGCCGCCGTCGCCGACGGCGCGTCCGATGCCGGGATGGCCTTCGTGAGGGCCGGGGCGCGGGAGACGCGGCCGTACATGGGGGACATCACGTGCTTCAGCCGGATGGACCGGATGGCAGCGGGGCCACACCCGCTGCTCCGTCTCGACCCGCCTGGCCGCCCCGTGGAGCGGACGACGGGTGTGTGCCTGACCGACACCGGGGCGCGGGTGCTGGCCGGAGAGGCCGACCAGATCGCCCTCAACGGCATCGACCGGTGGATCGGCGGCGTGCATCTGCAGGGCCACCGCGTGCCGTGGCGCTGGGACGACGGCACCGAAACCATCGTCCACCTCCCCGGCGAAGCATAGAAGCCCAAGGTCGGCCGCCGACGTTCACCGGGCTACGCGCCGTTCGGAACTTGTCAAGCTCGATATCTGCAGGTCGGCCGGCAGCGCGGCGACGTCGTCGGCGTGCGTCACGCGCGGGCTGTCGGCACGCAAGGGCAAGGTGCGCGTCCGCGCCGGTTGACCTTGTCCCTGGGACAGGGGTGGACGCTGACCGTGTGAACCGGATCCTCTTCCTCTACCTCACCGCGGAAGCCTTGTCGCTGCTGGGTAACTCGCTGATCGCCATCGCGCTGCCGTTGCTGGCGCTGGAACGCCTGGGCAGCGTGAGCGCCGCGGGCACGGTGTCGCTCGTGGCCGCGTTGCCCATCGTGGCCGGAGGGCTCGTGGGCGGCCTCGTCGTCGACAGGGTCAGCCGGCGGACGTCCGCGATCGTCGGCGATGTGCTGTCGGCTCTCGCGGTGGCCGCGCTTCCGCTCGTCGACCTGCTCTGGGGCCTGAACCTCGGCTGGTTCGGCCTTCTGGGCGTCCTCGGCGCCCTGGCGGACATCCCGGGGATGACGGCCAGAGAGGCGATGGTGTCCGAGGTCGCCCGCTTGAGCGGTACCGGCCTGGAACGGGTGATGGGCCTTCGCGAGGGCATCGGCGCCTCGATGATCATCATCGGGCCCGGTGCCGCCGGGCTCGCGATGTCGGTCGCGCCACCGGTGGCGGTGCTGTGGGGCATCGCGGTGATCTCCCTCGTCTCGGCGATCTGCGGCGCCCTGCTTCCGCGCGAGGTCGGTGCGAGACCGGCCGGGCTGCGCCGGCTCGACGGGCTCCGGGACGTCTTCGGCGAGTTGCGTGCGGGATTCGCCGTCATCGGAGGGAGCCGCCGGCTGGTGACGGTGACCCTGTTCATCACCGCGTGCGCCGTCGTTCTCGCCTCCTTCCAGGGCATCGTCATGCCCGTTTACTTCACCCAGGCGGGCACGCCCGGTCTGCTCGGCACGGTCCTCGTCGCGATCGCCGTCGGCATGATCGCCGGTGCGGGACTGTACGCGGCGACCGGTGGCGACACCCGTCGCAGGCTCTGGGCGACGGGCGCCCTCGTCACCCTCGCCGCCGGCGTCCTGATCCTCGCCACCTTGGCCTCCTACCCGGTCATCCTGCTCGGCTCGGTCGTCACGGGCGCCGGGATGGGCGTCCTCAACTCCGTGCTCGGCGTGATCACCCAGGAGGCGATTCCCGAGCATGCCCGCGGCCGTGTCTTCAGCGTGCAGAACATGTCCTCCTCACTCGCCGGCCCCGTCGCCGTCTTCGTCACGGGAATGATCATCGATCTCTTCACCCTCACCACTGCCTCGCTTACCCTGGGGCTGCTCTGGGTGACCGCGACCGCGCTCATCGCGACGACGGCCACGTTCCGCAAGCTCGACGAGGGAGCATCCGCCCCGCAAGAAAGGACCGCCGGACATGCTGACGATCGGTGACCTCGCCCGGCACTGCGGGACCACTCCCAAGGCGATCCGTCTCTACCACCGCAAAGGGCTCCTGCCCGAGCCCGAACGCGCCGCCAACGGGTACCGCCTCTACGGTGCGGGCGCGCTTATCCGCCTGCAGCGCATCCGCGGCATGCGCGACCTCGGTCTCTCGCTGAGCCGGATCAGGGATCTTCTCGACGGGCAGGCGGCCGGCTTGCGCGAGGCCATCGGCGAACTGCGTTCCGAACTCGACGAGCAGGCGGCGCTCATCGCCCGCAAACGGTCTGTGCTCGATCAGCTGCTGCGGGACAACCGAGACCCCGAACTGCCCGCCAGGCTCGGCGCTGCCCTCGCCACGCTTGAGGCGGCCGGGCTACCCGCTGCGGTCCTGAACCGCGACAAAGAGGACCTCCTTCTCGTGATCGCCCTGGCCGACGACCCCGCCGCGACGACCGCGCAGCTCACGACCATGTACGAGACCTTGACCACCGCCCCGAACCTGTCCCGCTATGTGGAACTGTCACACCGCTTCGCAGCCCTCGCGGACGGCGGGCACGATCCGGCTGAACTCGACCGGCTCGCGCGCGACTACACCGATTTCGTGCTCGCCGCCCTTCCCGGCCTCGACCGAGCGGACGCCCTCTCCGACAGTGGGGCGGACTTCCACGAGATCACCGGCGAGCACGACGAGAGCACCCTCGGCCCGGCGCAGTTCGCCGTGCTCACCGCCGTTCAGGAGAATCTCGCCGCCCACCTGATCCCGGCGTCCCCCGGAGGGGATGGTCGCCACGGCCAGGCAGCCGCGACGCCGCCGGCCGGGTGGCCAACCACCGGACAGGCGGCTTCGGGCTCCGTCACAGCCGGTTGACGTGAAGCACCTCGCTCACCCGACCGCCGTTCCCGCCGGCTGCGCCCCGAACGGCGCGACCGGGATAGTGCCCTGCTCGAACCCGGCTTCGCTCAGCTCTTCCAACGATTCGGACGCCACCTCAACTACCGAGGCACCGCCGGCGTGGACACCGAGATCAAACTCCTGGGAGCCGTCCACAACCTGAACAAGCTCTTTCTCCACGCCAAGAACACCTCTTGACCGCCCGGGGCTGGGAGTTACGCGACAGCCTCCCGGTTGCCGGCCCGTGCACCGAAACCCTCCACGCCCGGTCCCGGGCGTCCTTCTGGCTCGACCAACCGCAGGCCCGCCCGGCATCACGACGTCGGGAAAACCGTCAAACGCGACAAAACCCTCATTGCTCGACAACAACGCGCAGGTTAAACGACAAGCTCAGGGCCCGCCCATCGCCTGCCAGCCGGGTCTCGCGCTCTCGGTGGTATCGATACTCACACTCGGCGCGTTGGGCCGAGTTCGGGAAACTGGTCCTCGCGCCACTCGGCGCCGTTGCCCTGCCCCGCCGACTCGTTCTCCCGTGCGCGCAGCTCGACCCGGCGGATCTTGCCGGAGATGGTCTTGGGCAGCTCGTGGAACTCGATCCGGCGGATTCGCTGGTAGGGGGCCAGGCGCTCGCGGGCGTAGCGCAGGATCGACAGCGCCGTCTCCCTCGTCGGCGCATGGCCCGGGGTCAGGGCGATGTAGGCCTTGGGCACGGCCAGCCGTACCGGGTCGGGGGCGGGGACCACGGCCGCCTCGGCCACCGCCGGGTGCTCGATCAGTACCGACTCCAGCTCGAACGGGCTGATCTTGTAGTCGCTGGCCTTGAAGACGTCGTCGGTACGCCCGATGTAGGTGATGTACCCCTCGTCGTCGACGGCGGCCACGTCCCCGGTGTGGTAGTAGCCCCCGGCCATCGCCTCGGCATCGCGCTCGATGTCGTCCTGGTAGCCGGTCATCAACGGCAGCGGCCTGCGCGAGAGGTCCAGGCAGATCTCCCCCTCCCCGACCCCGCTGACCTGGCGGCCGGTGACCGGGTCGACCAGGACCACCGGGACACCGGGCAGTGGGCGCCCCATCGAGCCGGGACGTACCGGCGAGCCGGGGGTGTTGCCCACCTGCGCGGTCGTCTCGGTCTGCCCGAAACCATCTCGGACTGTCAGCCCCCACGCACGCCGGACCTGCTCGATCACCTCGGGGTTGAGCGGCTCCCCAGCGGCCACGGCCTCCCGCAGCGCGACCGGGCGCTCGCCCAGCTCGGCCTTGATCAGCATCCGCCACACCGTCGGCGGCGCGCAGAACGAGGTGACCTCCAGCTCGCGGAGCCGCCTCAGCAGCGCGGCGGCGTCGAAACGGCGGTAGGTGTAGACGAGGATCGTGGCCTCAGCGATCCACGGGGCGAAGAAAGACGACCAAGCGTGCTTGGCCCACCCCGGCGAGGAGATGTTCAGGTGCACATCCCCGGGCCGCAACCCCAACCAGTACATCGTCGACACGTGCCCCACCGGGTAGGAGACCTGGGTGTGCTCGACCAGCTTGGGCCGTGAGGTGGTTCCCGAGGTGAAGTACAACAGCAGCGGATCGCCCGGCGCCGTGCCCGGATGCCCCACCGGCGCGTGCTCCAGAGCGGCGGCGCCCCGCAGATCGGCCCACCCCTCGGCCGCACCTACGCTGATCCGGGTGTAGTCCCCGGGGACGTGGGCGAACCTGCCCACGTCGGCGGCGTTGCAGATCACGTGCCCCGCCCCGCCCCGGCCGATCCGATCGACCAGGTCCGCCGGGCCGGCCGCGGGGGTGGTCGGCATGATCACCGCCCCCAGCTTCATCACCGCGAGCATGCACTCCCACAGCTCGACCTGGTTGCCGAGCATGAGAACCACCGGGTCGCCCTTGCGTACGCCGTGCGCGGCCAGCCAGGCCGCCAGCCGGTCCGAGGCCCGCGCCAGCTCCGCGAAACTGCGCTGTGTCGCGGTCCCGTCCTCCTCCAGCAGCACCAGCGCCGGACGGTCGTTGTCCCGCGCGATCGCGTTGAACCAGTCCACCGCCCAGTTGAACCGCTCGCCCAGCTCCGGCCAGCGGAACTCGGCCACCGCCCGGGCATGCTCGCCACGCAGCGACAGCAACTGATCCCGGCTCGCACGGTAGGCGTCGGTCACGTTCACCGCGTATCTCCTCTCGTTAGCAGGCTGACGCCGCCTCACGGTGCTCGAGGTGCCGTTGTTGGCGGACCTCATGAGCGTGCGACACACCCGAGCCGCGCAATACCCCCTTGAGGGGGTAGCCGGCTGCCCTCTACCGTGACTCCGCAGGACACGGTCGCGCGCCATTCCCGAGCGGGAGTGTCCATGCCCTGACCTGTGTCGTATCCTGCTTCCCTTACACGGCTCGCCGCCTCGGAGAACGACGTACGGCGGCCGGTCTCGACCGCTGGGAGGGTCCGTGGACGATGACGTCGAGGTGCGCACCGCGATCGACAAACTACTCCCGGAGCGGCTTCGGCGGCTCCAGCGGGTGACCGGCGTGCCTGTCGTCTTCGGCGGATACACCAGGCCCGCAGCCACCAGGCGGCAACTCGTCCTGAGCCGTCTCGTCGGTACCCTTGGCGACTCGCTCAGAGGTCTCGCCGTGGACACCGGCCGCGGCCTTGGCGGCTCCGTGCTGCACGAGGGATCCCCTCGCCGGGTCAACGACTACGCGACAACCACGACCATCACGCACGACTACGACCGCATCGTGGTGGAGGAGGAGCGCATCACCTCGGTCTTCGCCGTGCCGGTGGTCGTGCGCGGCGTCGTCCACAGCGTGATGTACGGCGCGGTGCGCGACCCCCAGCCGATCGGGGATCGGGCGCTGAACAGCGCCGGCGTGGTGGCGGCCCAGATGCAACAGGATGTCGAGGACCTGTTGCGACCTGGCACCGAGGAGCCTCATCCCGGCTCCGCCCACGCCGCGATCGCCGAGCTGGCCGATGTCGTACGGAGCATCACCGACCCCGCTCTGCTCGCGCGACTGGCCCGGATCCACCGGGCCTTGGTCGGCCCCGGCGTGCGGGTGCCCGCCACCATCACGCTGGCCCAGCGCGAACGCGACGTGCTGAGCCTGGCCGCGGTGGGCGCCTCCAACGTGGAGATCGCCGCGCGACTGGGGCTGAGCCCGCAGACCGTCAAGGCCTACATGCGCACGGCCATGAGCAAGCTCGGCGTGCACAACCGCACCGCCGCCGTCCACGCGGCACGCCAGGCCGGCGCCCTCTAGGGGTAGCCGGCTTCGATCCCGGGTCAGGCCCACTCCGGGGTGACGGATTCGGTGCCAATCGCGTGTGCGGCTCGTCGTAGCGCCGTGACCAGGGCGGAATCATCGGACGAACGGGTAAACAGGGACAGCGGGCAGGGTTCGACGTCCATGACCGGCACGAACACGACATCGGGATGCCAGCGGCTGTGACTGACGAAGCCTCCGGTGATCGAGATGGCGAGCCCTGCGGCGACAACCTCCAGCAACTCATCCATCGTGTGCACGGACGGCCCGTAACGGACAGGCACACCGCTCGGTCGCGGATCACACGCCCACCACCGCACCCACTGCTCGTCCGCCTCGTCGTCGGTGACGTGTGGTTCCCCATCCAGCTCGGCGAGCGAGACGGTCGCTCGGCCGGCCAGTCGGTGCGCCACCGGCAGCGCCACCACACGTGGCTCGTGAAGCACGACGTCGAACCGCAGGCCGGTCGTGTCCGCTATCGGCGGACGCACAAGGGCGGCGTCCACATGGCCTGAGCGAACCGCGGATGCCTGTTGTGGCCAGGGCAGTTCGACAAGCCGGATTGATGATGTCGGGATCCGTCTGTGCAACTCGTCGAGCAGCCGGCGGCTGTGCGGGCCGGCGGCGGCGGCGGTCATGAACCCAAGCCGCAGGCAGCCGGTGAGGCCGCGCTGGTAGGCGGCAACGGCGGATACCGCACGGTCGGACGCGGCGAGCGCCTCACGCGCTTCGACGAGGAACCGTCTCCCCGCCTCGGTCGGGCGCAGCGGGTGCGCCGAGCGGTCGATCAACTCCACGCCAAGCGTGCGTTCCAGCTTCCGCACCTGCTGGCTCAGCGAGGGTGCGCTCACGTACAGCCGCTGGGCAGCCCGGCCGAAGTGGCCCTCGTCGACGACCGTCGCCCACACCAGGTGTGACGTGCGCGATCGAGAGTCCGTGCGGGCGGCGTTCACGACCGCCGAGGAGCGGCTCGGTGAGGTCACGGCATTGGCCAACGTTGCCGGGATCGGACTGTTCGTCCCATTTCCTGAGCTGACGGACGAACAGTGGGACCGCACATTCGCGGTGAACACCCGAGGAACGTTCCTCAGCTGTCAGGAATTCCTGCGCCGCCGTGCCGGACGGCCCGGGGCGATAGTCAATGTCGCCTCGATCGCCGCTCGGCTCGGCATGGACATGCTCGCCGACTACGGTCCGTCGAAGGCTGCGGTGATCGAGCTGACCCATGCCGTGGCCAGGGCGGGGGCCGTCACTGGTGTACGGGCCAATGCCGTGATGCCGGGGCTGATCTGGACCGACATGTGGCGGAAGACCAGCGAGTGGCTTCTGGAGAGCGATCCGGCGTATGCCGGTTCGACGCCGGAGAAGATCTTCGCAGGGTTCGTCGATGCGCTGGTCCCGATGAAGCGGCCGCAAACTACGGACGACATCGCCGCGATCGTATCCTTCCTGATGAGCGAGCAGGCCGTGAACATCACCGGCCAGACCATCGCGGTCGACGGCGGCGTCGTGATGACCTGAGGTCTCTCAGCCTCGGGCTTCCGTACGCCCAGCAGGCACGGTCGGCCGATCGAGGGAACGCGTGTTCGGTCGACCGTGTGGTGATCAATCGGGGTTGTCCTCGCCAGGGTGGTGGCCCCGACATGAACCCATGTCCAAGAACCAGGGGAATGTCTCGCCCTGCGTCCTGATAGGTCGCCGTTGACCGGCAACGTAGTTGAACGGCAGGAAGTAGGAGGTTGTAGCGCTCGAAAATAGGATTCTCGTCGGTGACCTGCAGGTTCAGGCCGCCCGGTGGTACTGGTTGATCAGGCCATCGAGGATCGGTTGCCGCTGGATGGAGCGGAAGTCAGCCAGGTCAGTGATCGGCTGCGTGACTGTGCCGCCCAGCTCCATGGCCAGATTCCGGGCCTGTTGGGCCACCCATGTCCCGGCCGGGTTGGCGGTGACACCGGCCAGGTGCAGCCTGCGGGTGCCGTGCTCGTCGTCCTTGGTCAACTGGTGCAACTGCCGTCGAGAGGTGAGGCGGAGCTTCCTGAAATCCTTGGTGAGGTGATACTCGACGGTCGAGGTGGTGATGTAGAGCCTCGTCGCGATCTCCGCGTTCGTCTCCAGCACCCGATCCGCGCCGGTCCGCCCGGACAGGTCGAGTCCGAGTCGGCCCGAGAGCACCTCCGGCACGAACACGTTGGTGTTCAGCCGGTACCGGGGAGGGCGAACCGCTGGGCGAACGTGGACATCTCATCCCGCTGCCGTTCCGGTTCCGCCGCGGTGGGGCTGACCACGATGCGGCGGCGGCGCTCATCCCGAACACGCACACCTCACCCATCCGGTGAAGTGCTGGCGCCGGAAGAGGCCGGCCTTCGCCCGCGCGTCGCCCTTATCAGCGCGGGAGCCCGCCACCCCGGATGACCGCCGTCAGCAAACCCTCGACCTCGGTGGCGTCGTAGGCATCTCGATCAAAGGGGCCGAGTAGTACGGGTCCGTCGCTGGGATCGTCAGGGAGGCGACCGTGGCTTCCGCGCACCGGGGCCGGATCGAGCGGCACCACCGGCATCGTGTAGCGGAAGCCGAGCCGCTTGCGGGCCAGCGCCAGGCCCGCGCGGACTTTCACGAGCGGGTCGGCGGGATCCATGAACAGCTCGGCGGGGTCGTAGCCGGGTTTGCGGTGGATGTCCACGAGCCGGGCGAAGTCGGGCGCCCGGTCGTCGGAGAACCAGTAGTAGTAGGTGAACCACGCGTGCGGCTCGGCGACCGCGACGAGTTCGCCCGCGCGTTCGTGGTCAAGCCCGTACTTGGCCTTCCCCGCCTGGTCGAGGACCTCGTCCACGCCGGCCAGGTCGGCGATCACGTCGCGGGCCCGACGCAGGTCGGCGGGGTCACGCACGTACACGTGGGCGATCTGGTGGTCGGCCACCGCGAAGGCGCGCGACGTCCACGGGTCGAGGTACTCCATTCCAGCCTGGGTGTGGACCTCAAGCAGCCCGGCCGAGCGCAGCGCCCGGTTGATGTCGACGGGCGTCGTGGCGTTGGTGATGCCGTACTCCGACAGCACCACCACGGTGGCGTCCTCGGCCAGGAGAGGAGCCAGGGCGGCGTCCACCGCCTGGGCCGCCCTGACGGCCTCCGGCCCGTCCGGGCCGTACCGCTGCAGGTCGTAGTCGAGGTGCGGGACGTAGACCATGAGCAGGTCGGGCCGCTCCTCGTGCAGGATGTGGCGGGCCGCGGCCACGATCCACCGGGAGGAGGCGATGCCGGCGTTCGGTCCCCAGTAGCTGAACAGGGGGAACGGGCCGAAGCGGCTTTCGAGGTCGTCATGCAGTGAGGGTGGCCGGGTGTAGCAGTCGGGTGACTTGCGGCCGTCGGCGTGATAGATCGGGCGCGGCGTGACGAGCAGGTCGCTGGCGGCTCCCATGGCGTACCACCAGCAGACGTTGGCGGTGCGCAGGCCGGGCACGGCGTCCCAGAGTTGGCCGCCCTGGATGAGCGCGTTGTGCTGGCGCCAGAGAAGCACCTCGCCGAGGTCTCTGAAGTACCAGCCGTTGCCGACGATGCCGTGGTCGCGCGGCATGGCGCCGGTCAGCAGGGTGGCCTGCATGGAGCAGGTGACGGCGGGCAGGACGGGCCGCAGCGCCGCGGCTGCGCCGACCTTCGCGACGCCCGGCATGTGGGCCAGCAGTCGTGGGGTCAGGCCCACCACGTTGATCACGACCAGGGGCGGCATCACAGCTCCTTGAGTCCGAGTATGGCCAGTTCCCGGCGCGTCCAGTCGAGTTCGGCGGCGATGCCCTCGGCGAGGTCCACCGGCGTTGCGGGCAGTACGTTCCAGGTGTAGGTCTCCACCTCGACGTGCCGGGTCAGGGGGGAACCGCCGCCGAGCAGGGCGCGCAGCAGCTCCTTGAGGTAGGGCGCGGTGGTGGTGAGGGGCGGCGGCGGTGTGGTGTGCAGCGGCATGTGGAAGTGCACCCGCCAGGTCTCCTCGGTGGGCAGGGCGCCGGCCAGGGCCGCGTCCAGGTCGTCCACGGCTCCGGACGCCGCGCGGGTCTGGTGGAGGAAGCGATTCTCGTCGAACGCGACCAGCGCCGCCTGGCTGCCCGGTGGCGACTCCAGCGCGCAGGATGCCTGGAATTTCACGATCGGAAGCCTCAGTTCTGCGGCGTTCGCGGCCGGTTCGAAGCCCACTGCCAGGTGGCAGGCGTCCAGGCAGACGCCGAGGTGGTCGCGGTCCACGTCTCGCAGCAGCCGCGCCGCCTGTGCGGTGGTCTCCACGACGCAGCCGGGTTCGGGTTCGAACCCCAGCCGGATCAGCTTGCCGGTACGGTCGGCGAGCACGCGCAGCCCCTCCGCTACGGCGTCCACGTTCGCCATGGCCGTCGCAGCGCTGTCCGCCGTCCACTCGGTGCGCCAGGTGAGGGGGAGGGTCGAGATCGTGCCCTCGCTGACGTCGTCCGGCAGCAGGCGGGCAAGGATCTCTGCCAGATCGAGCGTGTAACGCGCCCGCTCGCGTGATGTCCAGTCCGGGAAGTAGACCCGGTATTTCACGACCTCGTCGTGAAAGCCGCGATAGGGGAAGCCGTTGAGCGTCACCACCTCCAGCCCGAGCCGGCTGAGCAGGGCGCGGAGCCGTACGAGCTCGGCGGCGTCGGTGATCAGCGACCGCGCCGCCCCATGGGGCAGCCACAGCCCGATCCCGAGCCGATCGACGCCGAGCAGGTCCCGCACCCGCGCGGCGAAGCCGGTGAGTTGCGCGTGGATGCCGGGCAGGTCCTCGGCGGGGTGGACGTTGGTGCAGTAGGCGAGGTGGACGGTCGAGCCGTCGGGATGCCGGAAGCGCATGCGTTTCAGCCCCGCCTGATCGTGTTGCCCGCGAAGTCCGGCTCGGCGGACGGGGCGTCGAGAGCGTGGTCGCCGGACGGCGCGCCGATATCGAGCCGTCCGCTCTGCCCGTAGAAGGCGACGGGGTTGCGCCACAGGACCTGGTCCACGTCGTCGGCGGTGAACCCGGCCGCGAGCATGGCGTCGGCGACCTCGCGGGTCTTCAGCGGATCGCTGCGGCCCCAGTCGGCGGCCGAGTTCACCAGCATCCGCGCCGTGCCGTACTCCCTGAGGATCGCCACCATCCGGTGCGGGTCCATCTTGGTGTCGGGATAGATAGAGAATCCCATCCAGCAACCCGACTCCGCGACCAGGCCCACGGTCGGCTCGTTGAGGTGGTCGACGAGCACCCGCTCTGGCGCCGTCCCCGAGGCGCGGACGACGTCGAGCGTGCGCCGGGTGCCCGCTACCTTGTCGCGGTGCGGCGTGTGTACCAGGACGGGCAGGTCGCTGTCGGCCGCCATCGCGAGCTGGGCCTCGAAGGCGTGCTCCTCGGCCGGGGTCATCGAGTCGTAGCCGATCTCGCCGACCGCGACCACGGAGTCCTTGAGCAGATAGTTCGGCAGTTCGGCGAGCACGTCCGTGCACCGCGGGTCGTTCGCCTCCTTGGGGTTGAGCGCAAGCGCGCAGTGGTGCCGGATGCCGTACTGCGCGGCACGGTACGGTTCCCAGCCGAGGAGCCCGTCGAAGTAGTCGAGGAAGCTGCCGACGTTGGTGCGCGGCTGCCCCAGCCAGAAGGCGGGCTCGACCACCGCCCGCACCCCTGCGGCGCGCATCCGCTCGTAGTCGTCGGTGGTCCGGGACGTCATGTGAATGTGGGGGTCGAAGATTCGCATCAGAGCCTCTCCAGCACATCTCGGGGAACCGGTCGGCCCGCGGCCCGCCGCTCGGCGGCGTGATCGGCGAGCATTCTGGCGAGCTCGGTGTCGAAGCGGCGGTCGAGCCCCGCGACGGACGCGAGCGGGATCGACAGGAAGACGCACTTGAGCACGCCGTGACGGAAGGCGTGGTCGTCCAGCCATCGTGAGCCATAGGGGCCGAGCGCGGCGGCGACCAGCCTGGCGTCGTTGGTGCGCAGCGCGTCCTCGACCAGCGGAACGGCGGCCGCGCCGACCGCGAGCTCGGGCAGGGCGTCCAGGATCGCCAGCCGCTCGCCGGTGTCGCCGCGCCGGTAGAGCTCGCCGATCACGGCCGGGTTACCGCGCAGCGCGGTCAGCAGCGCGTGTCGCGCGCCGGGTCCGCCGCGCCGCCCGGCCTGCGGGAACAGCAGCCGCGCCGACTCAGGGGCGGCCTTCACCTGCTGTACGGCCTGCGCCGTCCACTCCTGCTCGCTCATACGCCCTCCTCAGGAAGTCGATGGACCTGCGGGCCACCTCGGGGGCGGCGTGACCGTGCCGGGCGAGTTCGACCGCGACCAGGCCTCGGTAGCCGTCGAGCGCGGCGAGCACCGGCGGGAAGTCGATCTCACCCGCGCCGAACTCCAGGTGCTCGTGGACGCCCCGGCGCATGTCCTCGATCTGCACGTGCGCGAGGTACGGCAGTGCCCGCCGCACGCACTCGGGGACGTCATACGGTTCGAGGCACCGGCAGTGGCCGATGTCCAGGGTGAGCCCGAGACGGTGATGGCCGCCGAGCAGGCGGCGCAGCCGCTCGTACCCGGCGAGGTCCGCCACGAGCATCCCCGGCTCCGGCTCGAACCCCAGCGTGACCCCGACACGGTCGGCCTCGTCGAGAAGCCGTTCGCACCAGCGGACCAGTCGCGCCCATGCCTCTGCTTCGGGGACCTCGGCGGGTCGCACGCCGCTCCACAGATGTACCACGGGAGCGCCCAGGTCGGCGGCGATCCGCAGTGCCCTGCTCAGGAGATCGGCCCGCTGTGCCGCGCCGGCGTCGTCGTCCAGCAACGTCGGGTGGTGTTTGCGCCACGGATCCAGCGTGTAGCGCCCGCCGGTCTCGACGACCGCGCCGAGGCCGAGCGCACCGAGTCGCTTGGCGATCAGCGCCACCTCGTGCGCCGATCCGGCGGCGTAGGGGTCGAGATGGCCGTGGTCAAGGGTGATCGCCGCCCCGTTGTAACCGAGGTCGGCCAGGATCGCGAGTGCCTCGGGAAGCCGGTGGTCGGAGAAGCCGTTCGTGCAGTAGGCCCAGTTCACGACGTCGCCATCCGGGCCGAGAGCCACTGGCCTGCGGGCATCGCCGCCAGCAGCGCGCAGGCCTGCGCGAGCCGGCCCCGTCCCGCGACGCCCGCCGCCTGGAGCGGGATCAGGCCGAGGATGCCGAGCCGTACGGCGTGCCGTACCTGGTCGGGGTCCGGACTGGCCCGCAGCCCGGCCTGCGCACCGGCGGTCACGGCGGCATAGCCCACGAGCAGCGCGACCGCGGCGGCCCGGTCATGCGGTGCCGGAGCGTCGGCGCGGTGCGACGCGGGCACCGGGAAAGTGGCGTTCCCGGGACACGGCCCGTTCGGCGGTGTCGGGTGACGGCCCCCTCCCAGGCAGCTCAGGGCAGCCAGCCCGGCCGCGGTCGCGCTCGCCGCCAGCGCACCGTTGATCGTTCCTCGGTGTGCCCCCTTCACCTCCGCGCGGCCCAACAGGCTGATCCCGTAGGTGTGCGCGCCGATCGCCAGGGCCATCAGCCCACCGGTCCCGGCGCGCTCGCCCGTGCCGAGCAGCACGTCGAGCGCCCGGCAGGCGGCCATGGCCGCGGGTCCCGCGGCCGTCCGCTTGAGCCCGAGGTCGTACGCCCACACGGCGCCCGCGAGCAGCCCGGCGCGGGCCAGCCCGCGACGCCCGTCCGCGAGCGCCGCCGTGAGCAGGCCGGCACCGGTCAGTGTCACGGCGATGCCGAGCGCGCGGCCGGGGGTGATCCGCCCTGAGGGGATGGGGCGTTCCGGTCGCTCGACGGCGTCGATCTTCCGGTCGGCCCAGTCGTTGAGCGCCATGCCCGACAAGTAGAGGAACAAGGAGGCGACGGCCGGTCCGGGGGTGGCGGGTCGTCCTGCCGCCGCCGCACCGGCCATGGTGTCGCCGGGTACGGAAAGCGCGGCGGGTGCTCTGACCAGTTCGAGCAGCGCCCTCACGACAGTTCCTCGGCGAAGGCGCGCAGCCGAGCGTACTGCTCGGCGAGCCCGTGCTCATCCGTCGCCAGGGGATCCTTGAAGAAGTAACCGAGTTCGGGGAGCACACCGTGCCGGCCCTTCTCATGCGCCCGGGCGACCAGCCGGGCGAGATCGAGGACGAGGGGCGCGGCCAGCGCGGAGTCACAGCCCTGCCAGGTGAACTGGAAGGTCATCCGCACGCCGAGGAAACCCTCGAACGTGACGTGGTCCCAGGCGGTCTTCCACTCACCGAGGTCGGGGACGTAGTCGATGTGCGTCTGGCCGTCGATTCCCGCCCCGAGCACGCCGGTGACGGCCCGGTTCTTCGACATCTGCTTGCTCGCCCTGGCGTCCGGATTGGCGAGGGTGGCGCCGTCCCCTCCGCCGAGCAGGTTCAGGCCCGACCAGGAGCGCACCTGCAGCGCCCGGCCCGCGAACATGGGCGCCAGCGCGCTCTTGACCAGGGTCTCCCCGGTCTTGCCGTCCTGCCCCGCGTACGGCACGGCCTTCAAGGCGGACAGCTCCGCCAGCGCGGGCAGGGTCGGCCCGGTGGACGGGGTGAACTCGACATAGGCGCAGCCCGCGTGGAAGGCGGCGTATGCGTAGAGCGAGCTGGGAGGCAGGACCTCCGCCCCGCCCGCCAGCGCCTCCTCCAGGTCGGCCAGCCGCTCGAACTCGGGGCGCCACACGGCGGGGGGCTCGGTCGACGACACGTTGACCACGACGACGCGGTCCGCCCCGTGTCTCTCGCGGAACTCGACGAGATCGCGGATCAGGCGGGCGGCGGCCGCGCTCTGCGGAGCGTCGCCGGACGCGTGCCCCGGCCGGATCTCGGCCTCCGCGGCGGCCAGATCCCCGGCGAGCAAGGCGGGCAGATGCGCCGGGATCACGCCTGCTTCGCTCAGCTGCTCGGCTCGTTTGCGCAGGGAGATCTCCGCCGTGTCGTGGCCGCCGAAGACCAGGTCGGCGAACGGCGGAAGCGTGCCGGGGAAGCCGGGGATGTCGGTGACGCAGCCGCGAGGAGGGGAGATCCCCGCCCTGAAGGCGGCGGCACCGACTATCGCGGTGGTCGCCACCGATCCTCGAGCACCGACCAGCCATACGCCGAACTTGGGCATTGCGACCTCCGAACAGTGGCGACTTTGGTCAGATACCCCCCATGTTTCGCGATGTTAAAGGCTAGTTTCGTCGGTGGTCAATAATCAATATGTCGATTGTCGACATAAGTTAAGCGGGGTTGGACCGGTCGACGGCCTCGGGAGCCAAGACGTGTTTGATGACCCCCGCACGGTCGCCGAGTTCGCTGGCGCGGATGCCGAGTCGTTGGGTGGCCAGGGGCAGCGAGCGAGCGTAAACCACCTCGCGAACGCTCGCCAGGAGATGCTCGCCCGCCTCGGCCAGATCACCGCCGATCATGACGACCGTGGGATTGAAGAAGTTGACGATCGAGGTCGGCACGCCGCCGACCTCTCTGCCGCCCTGCCGGACGAGATGAATCGCCGGCCGCGAGATGGAGGGATCGGCCTAGGGTTTGAGGTCGAGTTGGATGCGGTGGACGGTGGTCAGGAGGCGCTCGAAGTCGGCGACGACTGCCTCGCCGTACTCGCCGGTGTCGCGGATCCGGATCTTCAGGGGTCGCCCGAGGTGCTCGGCGGTGATCCGGTAGCGGCCGATGGGCACGTCCAGCACCCCCGAGCCGTCGCCGCCGCGCTCGGCCCGGTGGGTGATGACCTCACCGGCCGAGCCGTCGATCAGCGGTCCCTGCGGGGTCAGGGTGAGCGTGACGTCCTCGTCCTGCAGGAAGGTCTCCGGGTTCTGTGGATCGTAGGACTCCAGATGGAAGAGGACCATGCTGCCGTAGAAGCCCAGCCCGTCGGACCGCTCACCGGTGAGCCGCCAGGTGAAGTCGCGGATCGCACCGTCCGAACCGGCGAAGGGGGTGTCGTCGTGGGGGGTCAGCTCCATCGTGTAGGCACGGCCCTCGAAGCGGCGGGTCACGGTGCCGGTCACCCGGAACGTGGCCGCGGCGACGTCGGTGCTCACCCGGTAGCGGCCGTCCTTGTCCGTCGTCACGACCAGGTTGCTGTTGTACAGAAGCTGGTTGTCGGCGACGATCTCCGCGCCCGCGACGGGCCTGCCCGCCGCGTCGACGACCCGCCCCTTGAGCACCCCGGCCTCCGACTGCCCCGCTCCGGCCTGCCGCTCCGCGGTGGTCTCCCGCCCGGCATCGACCGTACCCGTCATCCGCTCCCCGCCTTCGATCGCGCAGCCGCTCAGGGCCGCGATGAGAACACCCACGACGATCACTTCTCGCACGCCGGTCACGCTAGGCGAATGATCTTGCAATCGACTTGGAGGGGGCGGCCTGCCGACGGATCCCCGGTGGAGATGCTTCGTCTCGTGTTTTCGCCTGCGCACACGGAGAGAGCTGGCACGATACGAGAAACGGCTCGCCAAGGCGGATCTCCTGGAGCACGACAGGCCGACGTCGTGGGATTACGACGTCTACTAAGGAGTCAGAAGATGTCGGAATCACGCTACCGCTGGAACGTCTCTCACCCCGGTCTCCACGAGCTGCAAAAGACCATCGAACCGATCCGGGAGAAGATCCTCGCCCACGACGTCTACAACTCGCTGAACGAGCTCGACGACGTGGTCGTCTTCATGGAGCACCACGTCTTCGCGGTCTGGGACTTCATGTCGCTGCTGAAGAACCTGCAGGGGCGGCTCACCTGCGTGCGGGTCCCCTGGATCCCGCAGGGCCCCCGGACGAGCCGGCGCCTGATCAACGAGATCGTGCTCGTGGAGGAGAGCGACGAGCTCGGGGAAGGCCACATCAGCCACTTCGAGCTGTACGTCGAGGGGATGCGGCAGGCAGGTGCCGACGTGCGGCCCATCGAGTCGTTCATCAGCCATCTGAGAGAGGGTGGAACGGTCCAAAAAGGACTGGAGCTCCCCGGTGTGCCACCGGCGGCCGCCGACTTCGTCAGGACCACCTGGAAGATCATCGAGTCCGCTCCCCTGCACGCCCAGGCGGCGACCTTCGCGTTCGGCAGGGAGGACCTCATCCCGGAGATGTTCGACCGCGTGTTGCGGACGGACCGGCACGCGGAGGCCCTGGAGAAGTTCCGCGACTACCTCTCTCGCCACATCGAGGTCGACGGCGAGCAGCACACGCCGATGGCCATGCAGATGCTGGTCGATCTCTGCGGGGACGACCGGCGGAAGTGGAACGACTGCGCGGCCACGCTGCGGACGGCGCTGGAGGCGCGCCACGCCCTGTGGGACGGCATAGCGGGACGTTCAGGTGCCGCTGCCGCGAAGACCGCCTGATCGCCGGAGTCCGGGCCGAGGGGGCCGCGAGGTCATATCGTGTTCGGCGCGGTCCTCGCGGTCGCTTGCGGAACGACACGGAACGATGGGAACCAAAGATCAGCTATGGACACACAGGTCACCTATCCACGCGGCGACGTCCACGGGGTCTCGCGGGTGGTCTCGGCCACACCGGTGAGCGGCGGCTACGGCGTGGTGACGGCGCAGACACCGTTCCATCCCCTGGACCACACCTGGCCCGACCAGCCCGCCGACCGGGGGACCGTGAACGGACTGCCGGTCGTCGACTGCGTGACCGGCGCGTCGGACGGCGAGCGGCTCTACCTGGGGGAGGAGATCCCGGTACGCCGCGGCGCCGACGGCTGGCAATGGCTCGTGGTCCACGTGCTGAAGGAGCCGATCGCCGGGGACGCCGAGCTGGTCGTCGACGAGGCGTACCGGTCGGCGCTCTCCGCGGGGCACAGCGCGTGCCACCTCGCCGCGCTGGCCCTCAACGCGGCGCTGGCCGACCGGTGGCGCAAGGAGGTGACGCCCGACTCGCTCGGCCGGCCCGACTTCGACCAGGCGGCGATCACCACGTCGCGGATCGTGGAACACGGCAGTGACGACGTCTACCGCCTGGGCAAGTCGCTGCGGAGAAAGGGGTTCGACGCCGAGGGCCTCGACCTCGCGGAGCTCACCCGGCGGATCGACGACCAGCTCGGCGAGTGGATCGCGGCCGATGCGCCGATCACGGTGGACAGCCCGTCCCCTTCCCTGTCCGCGCGGCGGATGTGGCACTGTTCGCTGCCCGAAGGCGAGGCGCGCATCCCCTGCGGCGGGACGCATGTCTCGCGGACCTCCGAACTGGGTTCCGTACGGGTCTCCCTCTCCCTCCAGGACGCGGAGCTCACGATGCGCAGCGTCGTGAGCCCTCCCGCGTAGCGGCACGAGGAAGAGGTCGGCCCGCGGTCACACCGGACCGGTGAACATCGGCTCACCCCGCTCACCGGTCCTCCCGCTTTCCGGTCTTCCGGCTCAACCCGCTCTTTGGTCTTCCCCGCTCACCCGCTCACCTGCTCACCGCGGAAGCCAGGGCGCGCACCCGCTCGGCGTTCCGGTCGTGGCCGATGACGACCGGTGGCTCGTTGTACGGCATGGCGTCGGAGGAGCGGCGCAGCTTGACGTACTGGCCGCAGGCGTCGACGGCGTAGGGTTCCATGTCGTCCTGGAGCGCGCCGATCACCGTGATCCCGTACGTCTCGCCGATCCGGCGGAACAGCGCCACGGCCTCCCTGCGATGCTCCTTGCCGAGGTTGCGGCCCAGCTCGTCGAGGACCAGGCACAGGTGCCCGCCACCGGAGGACGCGATCGCCGCCGCGCAGACCAGTTTCACCGCCTTCTCGTCCATCAGCGCGGTGTTGGCCCGCCGGTTGTACGGCACGAACCCCTGCCCTTCGCCCCTGCGCCACTTGGGCGTCACCCGCCACGCCCAGCGCTGCTCGGGGTCGGCGGGCGCGGGCGGCACGGGGAACTCCAGCGTCGCGCCGTAGCCTCCGTAGGAGGTGTCGAGCCTGTCGAACTCCTCGGCCACCCGGGTCAGCCGCGCCTTGATCGCGGCGGTCAGCGCGGCCCGGTGCACGGCGGTGGACTGCGCGGCCTCCTCGGCACCCTTGGCGGCGGCCGTCAGGTCACGCTGCCGGGTGGTGATCTGCGTCTCGATCTGGCGGCGCCGGTGCCGTTCGTACTCCTCCTGGCCGCGCAGGTAGGACGCGAGCGCCGAGCACACGCCGGGGAACGTCGCCTGCTCGCGGGCGGTGCGCCCGGCGCCGGGCGCGGTCCGCTCCCTGACCAGGAAGCGCAGTTCCTCGGGCATCTCCTCGTCCTCGCCGGGGAAGGTGTCGCGCAGCGCCTCGTCCAGGCGGCGTTCGGCGGCCCGCCACCACTCCTCGGCCGTCAGCGGGCGCTCCTGCTCGTCCAGGGCCCCCAGCCACTCGCGGGCACCGTCGACGGTGCCGCCCCAGTCGCCGGCCAGCACGTCAAGCCTGAGCGCCTCGCGGTCGGCGGTGATTCTCGCCGCCTGCCCGGCGGCCTGGTCGCGGTCGGACTCGTGCCCGGCCCTGCGGCCCTCCAGACGCTCGACCTCCATGCTCCTGGTACGGGCGCGGAAGTCCAGCGTGCTCGCCCGGCGCTCGGCCTCGCCCACCTTCGGCGCGACCTCGGCCAGTGCCTCGGTCAGCTCACCGAGCGTGTTCCGCCGCTCGGCCAGCCGCCGCTCGATGTCGGCCAGTTGCACCGACGCCTTGGCCCCCTCCAGCCGCCTGCCCGCCTCGGCCACGGCGTCCTCGGCGGCCCGTACGGCCGCCGCGGCGCTCTCCTGCGTGTCGCGCGCCCGGTGCAGCCGCTGCTCGGCGGCCTTGATCCGGGCCTCCCTGCCGGTGACGGCCACCTCGAACGACCCCACGACGGTGACTCCCGCCGCGCTGACCAGCACCGAGCCGGGCAGCGCGTCCAGCGCCCGCGACGCGGCCTCCAGATCGGCCGCGTCGACGATCACCGCGTGCTCGTGCGGCCACCCGCGAGATCCCAGCGCGGCTGCTTTCCGCCCGGCCTCGTCCTCGCGGGCCTGTTCGGCGACGTCGATCGCGTCGAGCAGGCCGGTCGCTCCGACGCCCGCCTCGGCGAGCGCGTTGAGCTGGGCCGCGGCCGGTCCGCCCTCGGCGTCGTCCAGCGCCGCCCTCGCCCCCTCGACCTCGCGGTCGGCCACGCCCAGCGCTTTCAGCGCCTCGTTCAATCGCGTCCTGGCCTCGGCCAGCTCCGCGCCCGCCGCCGTCACGTCGCGCCCGTCGGCCAGCCGGCGCTGCTCCTCAAGCCCGGGAATCCAGCCGCGCAGCTCGTCCACCGAGTTCTCCGCCACCGCCCGGTCGGCGTCCAGCTTCGCGGCACGTGCCTGCAGGGTGGCCAGCTCCCTGCGAGCCTCGGCCAGACCGCGCTCCAGCGTGTCGTCCTTGAGCGTGGCGATCTCCGCCCTGATCTCGCCGATCGCCTCCGTGGCGCGCTCGGCCGCCGCGCCGGCCCGCTCCAGCTCCACCGCCAGCGCCTCGTCCCGTTGCCCCGCGTCGGCGAGCCTGCGCGCCAGCCGTCCCCGCCAGCGGCGCATCGCCTCGGCCAGCCGGACGCGGGCACGGTCGCGCCGGTCGAAGGTCTCCAGGAGCGTACGGGACTCGTCCTCGAACTCCCGCAGCAGCTCCATGGCCCGCGTCGCGCGCACCCGCCTGGCGTGCTCGTCGCGTCGGGCCTCCCGCTCCTGGTCGAGCTCGGCGTCCAGGCCGGTCAGCGCGGCGATCGCCTCGAAGACCCGCTCCGGGGAGATCTCGTTGAGCGGCTGGGAGAGCAGGTTGGTGGCGACCTTGCTCCGTACCGAGGTGGACAGGAACGACACGCACCTGACCCGGTCGCCGTACAGGAACCTGGTCAGGTCGCGCGCCACCACGTCACGTCGTCCCGCCGAGCGGGGCAGCGCCGCCCACAGCGCGTCGGCTCGCGTCACCCGCTCCGCCTCCGAGGCAGCCGACGCCAGGTGCACTCCCGGGGCCCACCTGATCTCCAGGTGCGGGGCCTCCTGGTTGACCCGCAGCCACACGGTCACCGCGTCGCCCAGGGAACCGGTGCGCGCCGGGTCGGCGTCCAGAGAGCCACCGTCCAGAGAGCCACCGTCCGAGGGGGCGGCGTCCGGAAGGCCGGGGTCCATGGAGCCCGTGCCCATGGGGCCGGTGTTCGGAGAGCCCGTGTGCACGGAGCCGGCCGGCGCGAAGACACCGACGATGTAGCCGTGGTCGGCGCTGGCCCAGGTCCGGCCGCCGCCGCCCGCGGCGAGTTCGGCGTTGAACAGCAGCTCCGACACCGACTTGGCGCCCGAGGCGAAACGCCACTGCTCGTCTCCGAGCAGCGCTGTGATCATCGCGATGAACGACGACTTGCCCGCGCCGTTGGAGTCCTTCGGACCGGCGCCCGCGACCACGATCAGCGTGCCCGGCACGGTCGGCACCGGGTGGGTCGAGAGCCGGGAGATGTTGACCGGCTGCACGGCGACCAGCACCCGGTCACCCACCACGTTCTCGGTCGGAGCGGTGGCACGGATCTCCACGGGGACCAGACTCGCCTGTGTCCCGGCAGAGGCCTCGGCTCCCGCGGCCCGGCTCCCTCCGGCCGGCACGTCCCCGGTCCGGGGGTTCGCACCCCGGCCGCCCCTGGCCGAGGTGTTCCCGGCTCCGGCCTGGACGGCTTCGCCCGTGCCCGTTCCGGTGTCGGCGGCCTTCGCGCGGCTCCCCCGTGAACTCTTCGCGGCCTGGTTCCGCTGGTCGGTCAACCCCGTCGTTCCTTTCTTCCGTCCCGTTCCCGATACCGGGAGCGCCGGGTCCTCGGTACTCCCCACCGGGGTCGACTCATCGCGTGCTGTGGTCGCTCCACTCCCGATCACCGCCGGTTGGCCCGTACGGCCGCGGCCAGCGGGGTGTGCGGCCCCGCCGCGAGGATCAGTTCCTCCTGCAGGCGCCGCCTGGCCTGCGGGGTCAGCCGGTGGAACTGCGGTCCCGGCACGTACCCCCCGGCCTCCTCGCCCGCCTTCACCTGGGTCACCAGACCCGCGTGACGCAGGGTGCGCAGTGCGGCCTCCAACTCGCCGATCGGCAGCTTGGTATGCCGCCGCAACTCGTCGATCTGGGCCGGGAACGGCGAGAGCCAGCTGTCGGTGGGCAGCAGGCCGTCGGCCCTGGGAATCGCCACCGAGTGGATCAGCACCAGCACCAGCACCGCCCGCTCGGCCTCGTTCAACGTCGAGCCCGCCTGCGACACCGTGCCCGTTCCCGAAGCCGTGCCCGTTCCTGAGGCCGTGCCCGCGCCGAGTGTCCCGGCCGCGTAGCCGGAGATCCACGACTCACGGTCGTGGATCAGGACCCGGCCGCGGCGCTCCAGCATCTCGGTGAGCGTGCGGCGCAGCACCGGGTCGCGCAGCGCGGAGAAGCGGGCCTCGTGCACCGGCTCGGCCGCGTGCTCCACCGCCATGAACGCCGCCACGATCTCGGCCCTGCGACGCTCGTCGAACGGGCCGAGCAGATCGGTGTCCACCTCGTCGGGAATCGTGACGCTCGCCCCCGCCTCAGCGTCCTCAGCGGCGCCGTCAGGGCCGTCATCGATGACCGGGAGCACCTCCGTGCCGCCCGGGGTCTCCTCCGCGGTGGGCAGGCGGCGCATCAGCTCCCGCAGCTGGGCGTGGGACGCGGGGGGCCAGGACGCGCACCGGGGGCCGAGCCGGACGAACCCGTCTGCGACCTCCAGCCAGGCCGAGTCGTGCAGGCGGCGCAGCGCGCCGATCGCCCAGTTGCGCATCAGGTCGTCGCCGCGCCCGATCAGGGCACGGTATGTCGACAGCACGTCGTCCACCGGGGCGGGGGTGCCGGGCCACGGGTCGGCGGTCAGGTCGCTCCAGCAGCAGCGCAGCGCCGCGGCCAGCACCCGCCGGGTCTCGCCGGATCGTTCCACCGGGACCGGCGCGACCTGGTACTCCTCCAGGAGCGAAGGGGTCGCCCCGTCGGGCCAGACCGGCAGCGCCATGCCCGTCCCGTCACCGCGACCCAGCCGTGCCATCCCCGCCGGAGCCGCCTGCCCGGCATGGAGCGCGAGAGGTCCGCTCGACCTGGCCCGGACATGTGCCGTCGCGGACGGCTCGGCCTCCGAGGTCCGCGCGTACGCCTCGGTGCTACGGACATGTGCCGTCGCGGACGGTTCAAGCCCGGTTTCCGGGGGCCGCGGGTACGTCTCGGCGCCGGCTTCCCCGGTCGTCAGCGGGTGCTCGGGTGTCTCGGGGCCGCTGCTCGCCGGTTCGGTCGCCGGGGCCGGTACGTGCCGAGGATCAGCCGACACCGCCGGTCCTTTCCAGGCGGCCGTGAGAGAGCCAGGCGGGTTCGGCGCCAGGGGTGGCGGTGAGGCCGTCGGACCAGCGCAGGCGATAGGGGGAGTCGGGGCGCAGGTCGGCCGAGACGAGGTCGGCCAGCAGACGGCGGGCGGAGACCCACTCGCCGTCTGCGGTGAGCAACTCCTCCAGCCGGGCGGTGGAGCGCCCGGCGAGGGCGGCCTCGGCCACGGTGGTCAGGTGGTCGAGGCCGTCGGTGGCGGGGTCGCGGGTGTCGGCGGGGCCGGTGTCGGGCAGGGCCGAGCGCGGGGGAGTGGGCTGGGCGGGTGCCGGGCGAGGGCTCTCGTCCACGGCCCTGACGATCGCCGCAGGATCGTGCCAGGGGGCGGGGGCGTCGAAGACGAAGCCGTCGAGCACCGAGGCCAGCCGCTCCTTGCTCGCGGTCTGCGCGAAGGTGCGCCAGAGCTCCGCGGGGAGCAGCGTCAGGTTCCTCGTCGTGCCCGCGGAGTCGGCCAGACGCCCGGCGGCACGGCGCGAGGCGTCGCTGTAGGAGTAGATCGCGGCGCGCAGCTCGGTACAGGTGCGGTCGAGATCGGGCCAACGGGTGAGGATGGTGCCGTGCAGGTTCTGCGCCCGCCGGGCGATCTCCTCGGTGCCCCACAGCTTGGGGGCCTGCTCGCGCAACTCCTCGATGGTGCCGCCGGTCAGCGTGATCAGTTCCAGGGCCCAGAGCCGGAAGGCGCGCGAGAGGTTCTGCGCGCTGGCGCGGGCCTCCTCCATCGTCGTGCGGGGGTCGGCCACGTTGAGGTCTTCGAGCGCGAGCAGCCGGTGCATCTCCGACTGGCCGCCGTCGTCCATCATCCGGCGGATGAACATCAGCCCCACCACGCTGGTGAACGACGCGCGGTAGCGGAGCTGGTTGGGCTTGGGAAACACCTCGCGGATCGCGCCGAGGCCCCGCAGGACCCGGAGCCGGTTCTCGAACCGGTCGAGCGGATAGGCCCGGCAGACGTTGCGCATCTGCTCGTGGGTCAGCCACTCCTCGCCGGCCTCGGCGAACGCCGCGAACAAGGTCTCGGCGATGTCGACCAGCGCGGGGTCGTCCACCACCGCGCCGCTGTCGCGGGCGAGCGCCGCGAACATGCGGCGGTAGGTCGAGAGCACGGCCTCCTCGGTGAGGGCCGAGTCGAGCGTGAGCTCATGGTTCGTCTCTGGCACGCGCCCTACCGTAAGGCTTGCGCCCGACATCCCCGACCCGCATCAGCGGAAAGCGCAGGTGGGACGGCCAATCGTAGGTCTCTCACCGACCTCGCGCGGCCTGTCGCAGGCTTTCCGGATAACGGAGCGGGAGCGCGCCCATCAGCATTACGCAACTATTCGCAACTTTCAGGACAGATCGCAACACCCGACGTACGGTCGGAGGATCAACCCCCCGCGGTGACGAGGTGACGGAGATGGCGACCTCCACAGCACGCATCGACGAGGCCAAAGGCATTCTCGCCGCCAGGCTCAGGGCGCTCCGCGCCGACGCCGGGCTGACCGGGCGAGCGCTGGCGGCCAAGACCGGCCTGGACCACACCAAGATCTCAAAGATCGAGAACGCGGTCCAGATGCCCAACCAGGCCGACATCCGGACGTGGTGCGAGGCCTGCGACGCGGACGAGCAGGTGGTCGACCTGATCGCGGCCGCCCAGAACATCGACGCCATGTACACCGACTGGCGCCGCCTTGAGGAGAGCGGCCTCGGCCACGTGCAGCGCTCCTTCCAGCCGCTGTACGACAGGACCCACCAGTTCCGCGTCTGGCAGCACTCGGCCGTCCCCGGCCTGCTCCAGACCGGCGACTACGCCCGCGGCCACCTGCGCGCCATCATCGACTTCCGCGGCATCCCCGACGACATCGACGCCGCGGTCGCGGCGAGGCTGAGACAACAGGAGATCCTGCGCAACGGGAGCAAGCGGTTCGCCTTCGTCGTCGGCGAGCAGGCACTCCGCACCCCGCTGGTCGGCCCGGCGGAGATGGCCGCCCAGCTCGACCGGCTGGCGGAGCTGACCTCGGGCGTCGCGAACGTGTCCTTCGGCATCGTCCCCGCGACGATCAGGCCGCCGCTCATGCCGCCGGAGAACTTCTGGATATACGACGCCAACCGGGTCCGCGTCGACACCGTGCCGGGCCAGATCCAGCACAAGGCCCCGAGCGACGTGGGCGTGTACGAGAAGGCGTTCCGGGCACTGAGCGGTGCCGCGGCCTACGGGCAGGAGGCCCGCGCCCTGTTGCGGGCCGCGGCCGCCGCGTTGGGCGAGCAGTGAGCTCGCAACATCACGCAACACCGTTGAGGTGGGCATCTCATGATCTCTAGTCTCGCGAGCGTGACCGTTGATCACACGCTCCCCGAAGACCTCGCGCCGCACCCAGCCGAACTCCGGGCCCGTGAACTGGCGGCCCTGCTGGCGCGAGCCCACAACATCCCGGCGGACGTCCACCGCCTGCCGTCCGGCAAGATAGTCGTCTCCGTCTACTACGGGCTGGTCGCCCGCCTCGACGACGCCTGCCGTTTCTGGTGGGTCGTCCCGGCCTCCACCGGCCGGCACAGACCGCTGTGGACGAGCGCCGCCACCCCGGTCGCGGCCGCGTTCCGGATCGCCACCCACTACCGGGAGATACGGGCCCACCCGCTGGCCCACCTGATCTGCGGCGGCTACCTGCTGACCGACATTCTGCTGGAACACCACACCGTCGCCCCGGTCTGACGCCGCCGGGATCTCCGCTCAGCGAGCCGGGCAGGGCGGCGGGTAGCCGATGTCAGGCATGTACAGCCCCCACTCCTCCCGCGTCATGGCCATGCCAGTGGTGTCGCATACGCGCTTGACCACGGTGGGGATGTCGATCACGCGGAGCCGGACGGAGTCGTCGTGCGAACCGGTCACCGGGCCGCGGCCGTGGTCGTCGGCATATCGGCTTGCCGACGAGGATGGGATCCTGATGCTCGCGCACCGCGTCCGTGAACACCCCTAAAGGCGCAAATGGGCGAGGCCGTCATGAGACGTCAGCGGAGGACGACCCGGCGGGGTGCCAAACAGTCGGCACTTATTCGAGTTATATGTTCGCGCCATTACAGAGTTCACGGGGCGTGGTCCAGATGGAGCCGGTGACGGCAATCTTCCCTCGTAAGGACGATAACCCCATGTCAGGCTTTTCGGTGTTTAACGCTGGTACACAGTAATCGGCTGAATTCTGTGGGTAGTCTCCTCGCGTGTGGGTAGTGGCCCCGGGCCAGGCACGAGCGCACCGCGAAACGACGGGGGAGACAACCCATGATCAGCGTCCTGATCGCCGAGGACATGCACCTGGTCCGGGGGGCCATGGTCGCCCTGCTCTCCACCGAGGACGACATCAAGGTCGTGGGGGAGGTCGGTCACGGCGACGAGGTGGTCCGCTCCTGCCTGCACCACCGGCCGGACGTCGCACTCCTCGACATCGGCCTGCCCGGCACCGACGGCCTCACCGCCGCGGCGGAACTGCACAGAAGGCTCCCCGAATGTGCCACGGTGATCCTGACCGGGCTCGCGACCCCGGCCGCGCTGCACCGCGCGCTGGACGCGGGGGCACGCGGTTTCGTCGTCAAGGACGCCCCGGCGAGCCAGCTCGCCGACTGCGTACGCCGGGTGGCCGCCGGCCAGCAGGTCGTCGACCCCGAGCTGGCCGTCGCCACCCTCAACGCGAAGCCGAACCCGCTCACCCCGCGCGAGCTGGAGGTCCTGCAGGCCGCGGCCGAGGGCGCACCGGTCGGCGAGATCGCCGACCGGCTCTGCCTGTCCGGCGGCACGGTACGCAACTACCTGGCGCGGATCCTCACCAAGGTCGACGCCCGCACGCGCGTGGAGGCGGTCAGAATCGCCAAGGAGGCGGGCTGGCTCTGGTCCGACGACCTGACCGAACTCGGCCTGATCCGCTCTCGGAGGACGGGCTAGGTGTTCTGTCTCGTGCGTTCAGCCCGATCGGTGGTGCGGGGCGGGCGCTGAGCCGGTCCCTCCGAGGAGATCAGAGGCAGCCGGTCAGGGCGGGCAGGAAGTTCGGGCACCGATGCGGTCGCCCGTGCTCCGTCACGGGCCCGACCGATCGCGGCGACGGCGGCGGCCGGGTCGTCGGCGTAGCAGCGGAGGCGCCGGGCCGTGACGACGGCTCCCAGCGGGCGCACCGCGGTCACCGGCTCCGCCAGGTCGACGACCAGGTTCGTCTGGGACGACACCGCCAGGGAGAGTTCGTCGCCGGTCACCCGCAGGAGCCCTTCGTGGTCGTAGCGCCGGTCCACCCGTACGGACTCGACCAGTGCCATCGGCACGCGGAGGTCGAACAGGGCACCCCAGCGGAGCCTGAGCTCGCCCGGGGCGGCGACATGGGGCCGGACGATGCCGGCGACCATCATCGCCAGCATCGCGACCACGGCGTACACGTCCAGGACCAGCACGACCGCGTGGACGACGGGCCAGGGCAGCAGGATGGCCAGAACCACCGTCTCGATCACGCACACCACGAGCAGGATGATCATCATGGGGGTCTGCTCGCGGGCGTAGCCGATCGCGACGGCGTCGCCGCGGACCCCCTGCCGCCGCCCGGCGACCAGATATCCGATGCTCGCCACGGCTCTCGCCTCATGCGCCGTCAACCGCAGGACCGGCTCGGGAACCAGCTCCCGCAGCGCCGCCCCGGCCGCCTCGGCGGCCGTCAGGCCCGCCGACCGGTGCCTCCTGAACGCCCCGGTCAGCAGGAACGCCTCCACCCCGACGAGGGTGGCGACGGCCACCTCGGCCACCACGATCACCGGCATCGGGATGGGGACGCCCGCGACCAGGCACACCACCAGGGCCATCTCCGCGGGGAGCACCGCGTAGGCGATCGCGCGGACCAGCCGCTTCATCTGAATACCTCCAGCGTGGAGACCCCGGGCTGCGGCCGCGGGGAGGAAGTCAGCACAGCCGCCCGCTGAGAAGCCGCAGCGTCGTGCGTACGACCTCGGCCTGGGCCGGGGGCAGATCCGCCAGGAAGGCCGCACCGAGTGGATCGGTGGAGGCCCCCGGGAGATCGGAACTGAGGAGGGCCAGCAGGTCGGCCGGGATGTGGTCGGCGAACTCGGCGGCCAGCGAGGGGATCCGCGGATCGTCGGCGGTCGCCTCGGTCAACTCGCCGAGCCTGCGGTAGAGCTCGTAGGAGCGGGCCACGGCGCCGGGGTCGGCGGCCATCGGCCGCATGGCGGCGAACAGCCGCTCCCGATCCTCGGGAGTGGCTGCCGTGTCCATCAGCGCGAGCAGTTCGCGGTCCCAGGCCGCCGGCGTGGGTTCCGGCAGCTCGGCCGCCGAGGTCGACATCGCGCCGAACAACCCGGCCAGCCCAGGGGAGACCACGTCGTCGGGGTCGAGATCGGCGCCGGAGGCCTTTTCCAGCAGCACCGCCAGCCGGGACCGGCGCTCCTGGATCGCCCGCTCCTGGCGGGCGAGGTCGGCGTCCAGTTCGACGAGCACCTCGTGCAGGTCACGGCCCCGGTCGTCGGCCAGGACGTCGCGTACCTCCTCAAGGGCCAGGCCGAGTTCGGTGAGCCGCCGTATCCGTGCCAGCTCGACCGCGTCCCGCAGGCCGTACACGCGGTAGCCGTTGGGCCGCCGCGGCGGTTCTGGCAGCAGTCCCTGGTGGTGGTAGTGGCGTACGGCGCGGGTGGTGATGCCGACCAGCGCCGCGACCTCTCCGATTCGCATACCTGCATTACAGACGTTGACGTCGCGTCAAGGTCAAGCTCCTCCCTGACCGCGACCTACCCGCGCGGGGTGGGCCGGCGGTCCTCCTTGCCCTGCTCTGCCGCAGGCGTCCCGGATGCGGGCCACCGGCGGGTGGGCGGTGACACGCCGAAACGAGTTGACCTCAAGTTATCTTGAGGTAACAGCATGGCTCGTATGAACGCGACAAGGATCAACGAACAGACCCGCGAGACCGAGATCGAGGCGATCAGGCAGGTGGTCGCCACGATCGAGCACTCCCAGAACAACGAACTCCCCGAGGAGTTTCTCGGCCTCTTCCGGCCCGACGCGATCTGGACGACGGGCGCGGGCAGGCGCCTGATCGGCCGCGATGAGATCTCGGTGTTCACCCACCAGGTGCTCCCCGGCGGGATGAAGGACTCGACCGTCACCTTCGAGGTGGTGCACGTGCTGTTCATCCGCCCCGACGTCGCCGCCGTCAAGGTACGCCAGCTGTACCGGACGCCCGACGGTCCCTCCGAGGGCAGCCCGCTGTTCGTCATGTCCAAGGAGGACGGGCAGTGGCGCCTGACCGCCTGCCAGAACACCGGAGTACTCGACTCATAGCCGGATTCGAGGTCGCCGGGCCGACGTCGGGGGCACGGGGTCTGGCCGACCGCGGCGACGAATCCGTCCTGCTTCCAGTCCGGCCCCACTACCTTTTGCCGGATTGAGCGGCCGCTCATTCGGTGTGCAGGGCATGGGCGATGGTCAGCCTGGCCGCCGAGCGGGCCGGGAGAAACGCGCCGAGCATCGCGATCGCCACCCCCGCCAGCACGAGCACGGCCAGCCCAGCGACCCGCCAGACGTCGAGCATCACGGCGGGAAGCGTGAGGCCTACGGCGTCGAGCATAGCCGTGACGATCACCCGGTGCGCGACGACCCCGATCGGGATGCCGAGCAGGCCGCCGAGTGCGCCCAGGGCCGCCATGGACGTCACCATCATCACGGTCACCTGGCGAGGAGTCATTCCGATCGACTTGAGCATGGCCAGATCGCGGCGGCGTTCACGGGTATTGAGCACCACGGTGTTGAAGACGCCCAGCGTCGCGACCGTGCTCAGGAGCAGCGTGAAGATCGACGTTGCGCTGATGACGGCGACACTGGTGTCGTCGACCTGCGGCTGCGTGACCGGATACAGGCCCGGGTCGGCCGCCTTGACCGCGGCGTTGAACTTCTCGATATCGATGCCTGAGGCGAGTTGGACCTCATATTGGGTGGGCTTCTTGTCCGGCGCGAGCGCGGTCAGCGTCGGCCAGCTCACCATGATCAGGTTGTTCGCGGAGTGCATGGCCTCGCCCACGATGGTGGTCAAGGTATGCACGCCGCCGAGCGTGAGGGTGAGGCGGTCGCCGACCCTGAGCCCGTATCTTTTCAGGAATGCCGAAGGGGCGACGACCTCGCCGGGCCCGGACAGGTAACGCCCGGCCACGACCGTGTCGCCCCGAGTCGAGGCGTCGCCGCGCAGGAACTGGGCCATGATCCGGTCAGATCGCCCGGCCAGGTGAATGTCTATCCAGGCGTCCGCGGTCACGTACTTCACACCGGGCAGTGAACGCAGCAGTGCCTCGATACCGGCGTCGTCCAGCTTGGGCCTGGTCTGGTCCGGCCGGCCGACGTGAACCACCGTGTGGACGTGCCCGACCCGCTGCGCCGCGTCTCCGTAGGCGATCATCGTACGGAACAGGCCGGAGGCGAGCGTCACCGTGGTCACACCGAGGATGACGGCGGCCAGCGTCAACGCCGAGCGGCCAGGACGGGCGAACGGCAGGCCCAGTCCCAGGCTGATGGAGCGCGGCAGCCGTGCGCCTGACAACAGGTGCTGCATACGCTGTCCGCGTCCTGGGCGGGGCGCGCTGCCCGCGCTGATCGTCTGAGCGGCGGACAGCCGGTGGGCGCGCGAGGCGGGGATGAGCGCGGCCAGCACGACCACGGCCGGCACGCCGAGCAGCGTCACCACGTACACCCAGATGCTGACACCGACGCCGATGGCCGATCCGATGCCCTGGAAGACCAGTTGCAGCAGGGGCTGTGCGGCCAGGCCGCCGACTGCGGTGCCGACCAGGCAGCCGACGAATCCCGGCAGCAGGACCATGGCGAGATACACCGCGACGACCTGGTTGGGGGTGAATCCCAGGGATTTGAGCACGCCGATATGCCGCTGGCCTGCCACGACCGCGCCGCTGATGACGTTCCCGACGATGAGGACCGCCACCAGCAGGCCCAGGATGCCGAACCCCGTCAGGAAGGGCAGGTAGGCGGAGGCCGTCCGGGCGACATCCTGCTTGACCGTCAGGTACGACTGCCAGTCGAGCAACAAGGAGGCGGCCGGGTCCGGTGTCAGCCCTGTCAAGGCCGCGCGGAGTTCGCCCTCCGTGCCCGCTTCGGTGAAGCGGTAGAGCATCTGGGTGATCTTCGGGTTCAGGGTCTGGATCTGGCTGGGAGTGACCCAGGCTTCGGCTGTCCTGCTGACGCTGGAGGCCAGGCCGACGACGGTGAGCTTCGGGCCCCCTTGGGGCTGGACCGTGGTGCCCAGCAGATCGCGAAAGAAAGGCTCGACTGGGCGGTTTATCACGATCTGCCCCGGCGCGGTGGCCCAGCGGCCCGCCCAGAGGTCGACGCGGTCCACCGGTCCACCGGGATCGGCGCGGCCGACGACCGTGAGTGGGCCGGGCGGCGGGCCATAGCCGGTGTCGGTAACGATGATGACGGCCTGGCCGAACGGCCCGGCCACGGATTCGACCATCGGGTTCTCGGCGGTCTGGGCGAGTTGGTCGTCGGAGACCGCGGTCCGGTCGAACGCGGCTACGACGTGCGCGCCGTGCTGGTTGGCGAAGGTCCGGTCGAAGGGGGCGGACGCGGCTTCGAGCAGACCGAGCGCCACCACGATCGCCACCGTCGAGCACAGGACGACCACGGACAGGACCACGCTCTGGAACCGGCGCCGCCGCACCGCCGCCACCGCGACACGCCACACCGCGCTCATGCCGGCCGTCCCGGCCACGCGCCGCTGCCGTCCGTTCCGGTGCGGTCCACTCCGATGTCGTTCTCTCCGATGCCGTGCCTCCCGCGGGCCATCGCGGCGGTCCGCCCGCTCATGCTGTCCGCTCCATGCTGCGCTCGCCGGTCACCTGTCCGTCGGCGAGCTCGACCACCCGGCTCGCGCACCGCTGGGCCAGCCGTTCGTCATGGGTCACGAGCAGCAGCGTCTGACCGATCTGCTGGAGGTCGAGCAGCAGGTCCATCACCTGCTCGCCGCTATGGCTGTCCAGCGCGCCCGTCGGCTCGTCGGCCAGTAGCACGGCCGGCCGGTTCATCAGCGCCCTGGCGACGGCGACTCGCTGACGTTCCCCGCCACTCAGCACGGCGGGGTAGATGTTCGCGCGGTCGGCGATGCCGAGTTCGTCCAGCAATTCGAGCGCCCGTCTGCGGGCGTGCGCGGCAGGCGTCCCGGTGAGCTGGGCGGCCAGCGCGACGTTGTCGATCGCGGACAGATCGTCGAGCAGATTGAAGAACTGGAAGATCATGCCGATTCTGCGACGTCTGAACAGCGCCAGCCCCGTCTCATTCAGCCGGGACAGGTCCTCGTCGTGGACCGTGATCGTTCCGGACGTGGGGCGATCCAACCCAGCGATCATGTTGAGCAGCGTCGACTTGCCGCAGCCCGACGGCCCCATCACCGCGACCGCCTCACCGGCCCGGATCTCCAGCGAGACACCGCCCAGCGCCACCGTCTCGCCATAGTGCTTTCGTATCTTGTCGAGTCGTACGACGACCTGGCCTTCGGTTGTCATGGGGGGAGGCTACAAGCGGCACCCGGCACCTGACATCCATCCCCGGATGCAGTCTCGCCCTGCTGTCATCCTGTGGATGTAGGCGTTTGGTCCGGGGAGTCGATGCGGATCGCCGTACGGTCTGCGATGGTGGAAGAGTGGGCGCTGTGTGGACGTACAGCCTGATCGTCATCGTTGCGGCACTGTTCGCGATCACGGTCCGGCTGGGTTTCCTCCTCCTACGGTCCCATCGGCAGCACCGCGCCGCCATCGAGGAGCGCGGCAGACTCCTGGAACGCGAGGGCCAGAGAGCTGCCAGGGCGGCGGTCCAGGCGGAGCGGGCCAGGATCGCCAGGGAACTGCACGACATAGTCAGCCACAACGTGAGCCTCATGGTGGTGCAGGCCAGCGCCGCACGCGAGGTGCTGGCCACCATGCCGGACGAGACCGAGGCGGCGCTCAGGGCGGTCGAGGGCGCGGGGCGCGCCGCGATGACGGAACTGCGGCACCTGCTGGGCCTGCTCGCGCCATCCCCGAACGGCGACGACCCGCCGTACCGCGGCGGCTTTCCCCTCGCCGTGGATCTCGTACCTTCGCCTAGCATGAGCACCCTGAACACGCTGGTCGATCGTTTCGCCTTCGCGGGGCTGCCCGTCGAGCTGCGGATCCTGGGCGAGCGGCGGCCGCTGCCGCCGGGCATCGACGCGACGGCGTACCGGATCGTGCAGGAGGCGCTGACCAACGCGCTCAAGCACGCGGCGGGGGCGAAGGCCGAGGTGACGATCCGCTACGCCGAGCACCACGTGCGCGTGGAAGTGCTGAACACCGGCCCGAGCGTGCTCGCCGGTGACCCGCTCGGGCAGGCCGACGGACATGGCGCCGTGAGGAGCAAGGGTGCCGTACACAAGGGCGAGCCTGGTGCCGGGGCGGTGACCGGCTCCGCGGCGGGCAGCCGAAGGTACGACGACGGGGCGGGCCGAGGGCTGCTGGGGCTGCGGGAACGAGTCGCACTCTACGGTGGGGACATGGACACTCGACGCCGTCTTGGCGGCGGCTACCGGGTTCGCGCCCGCCTTCCCCTGGACGGGGCATGACCACCCTCGACTCCGACCCCGTGCCCTCACCCCGCGTGCTGATCGCCGACGACCAGGCTCTCATCCGCTCCGGCTTCCGGCTGATCCTCACCACGCGCGGCATCGAGGTGGTGGGGGAGGCGGCCGACGGGGTGGAAGCGGTGGCGGCGGCGCGGGAGCTGCGTCCGGACGTCGTGCTCATGGACATCCGCATGCCGAACATGGACGGGCTGGAGGCCGCCCGGCAGATCCTGGCGCAGGGGCCGCACTGCCGGGTGCTCATGTTGACCACCTTCGACCTCGACCGCTACGTCTACGCCGCGCTCGCCCTCGGCGCCAGCGGCTTTCTCCTGAAGGACATCACGCCCGAGCACCTGGCGGCCGCCGTGCGCCTGGTCAACACCGGTGACGCCCTGCTCGCTCCATCGATCACCCGGCGGCTGGTGGAGCGCTTCGCCGCCCCCGACCGCGCCGGCGAGTCCATGTCGCCGTCCTCGGCTGTCCCCACCGATCTCGCGAGCCTGACACCGCGCGAGATCGAGGTACTGACCCTGCTGGGGCGAGGCCTGTCCAACGCCGAGCTGGCCGAGGCGATGATCCTGAGCGAAGCCACTGTGAAGACCCATGTCGCCCGCATCTTCGCCAAGCTTGGCCTGCGCGACCGCGCCCAGGCCGTCGTCATCGCGTACGAGACCGGGCTCGTCAGCGCGGGTGACCACTCCTGAGCTGTGCCGCTACCGTGAGTCGCGGAGGCGTTGTAACGAGCAGGAGCAGCCGTCGTCGACGGTTTTGGAAAACGCCGTATGGTCGATCGTCGCGAGCCCCGGGAATTTGATGGGTGAACCATGATTCGCCCGGGACCGGACAGCCGATGGGATCAGGAGTTTATCGAAACCGGCGCGACATGGATGGACCGGATCCCGTCTCCTCCGCTCGTTATCGCCTCATAGAGCCGGACCTGGGACTGGTCCAGGCCGAACTCGAAACTCTCCTCCACCGGCCATCTCAGCCCGGCCGGGCCGTCTGTGGATGACCGGCAGCCAGCGGAGCAGGCTGATGTCTGGAGGTCACCGCTGGGCTGTGGCGTCGTAGCGGCGGCGGGCCTGCTCGATGTGGTCCAGATGCCGGCGGGTCCAGCCGCAGATGCCGTTGACGGTGTCCCGCAGTTCCCGGCCCGCGGCGGTCAGGGTGTACTCCACGCGCGGGGGAACCGTCGGGTGGACCATCCGGTCCACGAGCCCGTCGCGTTCCAGTCCGCGCAACGTCTGGGTCAGCATCTTGTGGCTGATGCCCTCGATCTCGGTGCGCAGCTCGGTGAAGCGCAACGTGCGCTCGCCCATCACGTTGACGATCAGCAGGGCCCACTTGTTGGCGATCCCGATGAAGATCTCGCGTGCCAGCGAGTCGGCACGGGTCAGGTCCGCCCGGTGCGGCACGGGGCTGAGCTGCTCGGTCACCGCGAGGTGCCTCCCTTTCCAAAAAGTGCGTTCTTCCACGTCAACGCACACTCTTCTACGGTTACCGGGTAACTACAAGAGAGTGTGGCCGGAAGGTCCGCCGACCGGGAGAGGTCCCATGACGATCCTGAAGACCTATGGCCGCCTGTGGGCCGACGACCTAGACCGCGCTCTGCCCCTGCTGCGGGAGATGGTCGGGGCCGAACCCGACCTGCGGTTCGCCTTCGACGGCGTCGAGCTGGCCGCCATCGGCGATCTCCTCGTCGTGGCCGGACCGCAGCAGGAGCGAGCGAGGTACGCCCATGCCTCGGCGACCGTCATCGTCTCCGACCTCGATGAGCAGGTCCGCGCCCTGGAGGCGCACGGCGCCGAGATCACCACCGCGATGAGCACGAGCGCCACCGGGCGGTTCCTCTACGCCCGCCACGCCGGCGGGCCGGAAGTGGAGTACGTCGAGTGGATACCCGAGCTGGTCGAGCGGATCATCGGGAGCTGAGCCCGGACGTGCCGCGTACGACGCGCTGAGCGGTCCGAGCGGTGAGCACCTACTGGCGCCGGGGCAGGTCCGGTTGACCGGGAAGGACGAGGCGGGCGCCACGTGGTCACGGAAGCGGAGCCGGGCTGTCGCACCTTGAGGAGGTGTTCGGCTGCTACATGTTCCGGGTCACCGCACCGTTGTGGACACCGGCCTCGCGGGGCAGGGGGCCTGCCCCGCGAGGACGAGGGCTCAGCTCAGGAACGACTCCACCGCTTGCGCGGCGCGGTCGACGCCGCCGTCAGCCCGTACGGTCGCACGGATCTCCGCCAGGCGGGCGGCCACCTCCGCCGACCCCGCGACCTCCTCGACCGAGGAGCGCAGGGTCGCCGACGTGACCTCCTCGGTGGGCAGATGCCTTCCGACACCGAGTTGTTCGAGCATGGCCGCGTTGCCGAACTGGTCCACGGCCTGGGGGATCGCCACGGTCGGCACGCCGAACCACAGCGACTCGACGCATCCGCCCATTCCCGCGTGCGTGATGAACGCCGAGGCCTCGGCCAGTACGGTCAGCTGCGGCACGGTGCGGTGCACCTCGAAGCCGTCCGGGAGCGGACCGAGATCCGCAGGGTCGACGTTCGCGCCCACCGCGAGTACCACGTGCCAGTCCGAACCGGCGAAACCTTCGAGACACGCCCGGTAGATGTCGAGCTTGTCGTTGAAGGTGGTGCCGAACGAGACGAGCAGCACCCGCCTGTCATCGCCGGGCGGCGTCCAACCGGTGTCCGCCAGCCGCTGGGGAGAAAGGCACGGCCCCACGAACCGGACGTTCGACGGCACCCGGTCGGCGTTGGGCTGCATCGCGCGCGGGATCAGGGAGAGGGCGTGGTCAGGGCGTGACTGCCAGTCCCAGGCGTCCCGCTCGATGCCGTTGTCGCGGAGCCAGGCGGTGAGCGCCGTGTAGTAGCGCTCGCCCGACTCCGACGTCCGCATCGCGTCGAGGTGTTCGGCCAGATCCTGCTCGTAGCCGTCCCACGCGACGAGCGTGGGGGAAAGCTGCACGGCGGGGATGCCGTACCGCACGGCCAGCACGGGTGCGGGCAGCCCGCCGATGTCATAGAGCAGGAGGTCGGGTCGGTCGTCGTCGTAGCGGTCGATGAGGTGCGGCAGCACCGCGATCGCCTCGTCGAGGAAGACGTGCATGGCCGAAGCGGGGTCGTCCGGCCAGTCGGCCTCGCTGGTCGGGAGCAGCGAGGGGTGGGCGACGATTTCGGCGCCGGTGGGCTCCACCAGCCCGGTCAGGGCCTCACCGACCGCGTAGCTCACCCGGTATCCACGGGATACGAGCTCGGTGATGAGGGCCAGCGAGGGATAGATGTGACTCGGCGCAGTGCAGCCGATCATGGCGATGTGTTCGCGCGTACGCATGATGTCCTGTCGGTTCTCGAACGAGGTGTTCCGACGGCGCGCAGGAGAAGACCCGGAGGACAGGGTCGCTCAAAGGGGGCCGCCCGATGGCGGGCAGGCCCGGCGGTCGCGCCGTGTCAGGCTGAACGCAGGCGAATGAAATAGATCACGCGCGAGAGCCTAACCTATCCGCCCATTTCGGCCCACTGAATTATTGCCGAGGCTTGTGCCTACGACGACGGTGGAGTACGTCGAGTGGGTGCCCGAGCTGGGGTTGCGTCCGTGCCTATGTCACGGCGCTCGGAGGAACGGTCGAGCTCGTCGCGACTCTCGGGGATCGCAGCTGGAAAGTCGCCTGAGCCTGGCCGCCTTCGCGACCGGCTGGCTCGATGTCGAACCGACCCAGCCGACCTCCGTGCTGCGCGGCGGCCAGATCGGCGAGAAGCTCGTGGAGCAGATCGGGGCGAGCCTGCCTCGCATGTACACGCTGCAAGGCAGCCATGGCGGGCAGCACGTACGCAAGCTACTCGACGCCGAACTCGGCATGGTCACCGGGGCGCTGGAGAAGTCCTCCTGCAACGCGGTACCCGCCCGGACGATCCCCGATGGGGCCGGTGGTTCGACGAAGGGGAATTCCATAGCCATGCCGGTGCCTGTCAGCTCGATCTGGGCAATCCGCGACGCGCGGACTTCCACCTGGACAAGGCCCGGGAAGGGGGCGCCCCGACCTGGCGCAGAGACTACGCCACCTACCTGATCAGGCGTGCCCACGTCCAGAACGACCTCGGCAATGCCGACCAGGCCGGCGACCTGCTCCACCAGGGGATCCCACTGATTGAGCAGGTCCCCTCCCAACGCAACCTCGGCAAACTGCTCGCCGTCCGCGATCGCCTGCCCGACGACACCCGCCGCAGCGACCTCGACCAACGGCCGGCCGCTCTGACGGCATGACCGCCCTGTGGCAGCGGGGAGACCCGGGAGGCTCGGCAGGCGACACAACCGTCCGACTCTCGGCCATGAACCGGACGACATTTCTGGACCTACTTGCTTTTTCGGTTCGAGCGATATGTTCTGGCCAAAGGTCGGCGGTGACTATACGTCCCGTACCTGCAGTATGGCCTCGATTTCGTAAGAATTAGTCGTGATCGCAGTGGTGGTGAGGGTTACTTTAAGCGTTGGCTCACTGCCACTGAGGTCCAGAGTCCCGCCGATCACGGTCTTCGCGTCCACGCTTTCCGACGAACGCTGACCGGACAGAACGTATAACGGATCGGCGCTTGTGACCGTTCCGGTGACCGGAAAGATATCACTACGGGAGTCCGGAGGGTCGTAGACGAAAGTGCCGCCCTGGCGGGTGTCTATCACGAATACAGCTCCGGCGAAGCGTGCCTGCTCGCTTTTGATGAACTCTGGGTTTCCGGCCAACTGCCTGAAGGAAATGATGGTCTTAACGGTATAACGCTTACCGTCTACTTTGTGCGCGGCAGAGTTTGAGCCCTTGGTGTCGGTGTACGGCGCCGGTTCGACCGGTGAGGAGATCGGCGCTTCAGGGTCGTCGGAAGCCAGGGAAGCCCTCAGCGTGGCGGTGAAGACTCCTCTCGTGCTCCTGCCGGCCGTCTCCAACCCCTGAAGGCTGAGCACACCTTCAAGCTTCGAGGCTGAAGCACTGAATCTTACCTCGCCCCGATCGGGCACGTAAGGATCCGTGGAAATCCCCGACGTGGCGGTAAAGGAGTTCGGGCTCTGTTCCAGTGTCGGTGGCGGGTCTACCGGCGTGATAAGGGTTTCTCCATTCTTTTCTTGAATGTGAGCCACTGCCTCATCGAGTCCATTTCCGAAACAAGTGCCATTGGTGCCGAACCAGACGGCGCCGGGTGCGGGCGTAGCCCAGGGGTTTCCTACCTTGAGACACCACTCGTAAGGTAGGCGATCGGTTGACCTGCGAATGCGTAACTCGCCTTGTTGTTCAAATGTCGCACCGCCGGCCGCACTTCCGTACAGTACGACGGTGTACGCGCCCACGCGTACGCGTGTGGCGCGTTCGGTCTGCCAGTAGTCGCTGACGATGAATATGATCGTGGCGGAACCGATGAGAAGAATTGCCGTAAGTATGATCCATATCGTTCGCCACTGGCGTGCGGAGATCCCAAATGTAAGAGTGTTGCTGTTTCCCTTTATGACTGGACCGAAGACACTCCCCTTGATGTTGATCGATGAGTCATCGGGTTTCTGGGGATCCTGCATCAGCGCTCTGCTTATTTCTCGACGGTGTTGTTGTCGCCGTAGATGACCGGCCCGTGGACATCCCCGTCGATCCGTATGGAACCGGTCGCTGAATCTGGTTTGGACGTGGCAGGACGTCCGTGTGGTTCAGGGGTGGTCGGCGGGGAGTCGCGGATCGCGAGAAGCCCGAAAACCAGGCCGGATACGCCGAAGGCAAGACCGGCAAAGCCGGAGAGGATGCTGGACCAGTTGTCCGCTTCTTCGAGGGGCCGGCCGGACAGAAACCAAGTCCACACACCGCAGCCGAGGCAGAAAGTGATCAACACCAGTGCTATGGCCGACTTCTTGCGCCGGGTCAACGGATCCCCTCCGTCCAACCGAAGACCGCTCGACACAGCATGTTGCGATCTTGATAGATGATGCCGCCACGAGGTTTTCGAAGGGAATCATAATGTTCCGCGATACTCTCGTCATCAGATCAGAACACAGACCCTGCTGAAATCATCCGAATGCAAATATCGGGGGCACGTTCTCTGGGGGCACTGGCGGTAAATTACGACAAACCTATCGTAGGCGTACTAAAGATTGCTAAAGCACGTGCGCGATGACCTTTGGAGGGAACAGCGCGGAGGGGCGACGGCGGCCCCCCGGAGCCATCCCTCGGTGATGAGGATGCCGGGTCTGACCTGCCCGATCCGTACGCCGGTGCCGGTGATCTCCTTGGCCGGCGACCGGGTGAAGGAGTCCAGGGCGGATACCGCCGTCGCCGTCGCCGAGAATGTTGAAGACCTGGCCGCCGCCGCCTTGGTCGGCCCCGCCGAGCGCGTCCACCGCGGCGCTTCACAGCGCCTTGACCTGCGCGGGATCGGTGACGTCCACGGCGCGCCCGTGAACCGTGGCATCACCGGACGCCTCCGGGCGCAGCCGCTCGACGGCGTCGTCCACCGCCGCCCGGTACAGCCACGTCAACCTCAACGCCCACGACCATGGCGGCTACTTCATCCCATGGGAAATCCCCGACCAGTGGGTTGACGATCTCCGACGAACCTTCCGTGGTCGCCGATGGCGACAGTGTCCTCGCCGTGGACGCTGGGAGGTCGATCCGAGAGTCGATGAGGTCGAAGCTCTCGCATCACAGGCAGCGGTGTGGCACCGGGCGCAGGTCCTCTGTGGCGGTGTCCTCGCACCGGGTGCGAGGAGTCGGTCTAGGCCGCGGAACGGCTCGTGAGCGGGCGGCGGCGTCGGGCGGTGTCGGCCAGCACCGGCGGGCGCCAGGCACCGTCCGGCTGGTAGGCGTTGGTCCCGGGCGGCACGATTTCGTCGATTCGGTCAAGGGTCGCGTCGTCGAGGATGAGTGAGGCGCCCTTCAGCAGCGTCTCCAGCTGGTTCATCGTTCGCGGCCCTACGATCACCGAGGTGACGCCGGGATGTGCCACGGTGAAGGCCACAGCCAGTTCGGGCAGCGAGCAGCCGATGCCGTCCGCGACCTCCACGAGTTGTTCGACGATGTCCAGCTTGGTGGCGTTCACCGGAAGCGAGGGATCGAAGCGTGCCGGTGTCAGTGCCGCACGACCGGTGGTGAGATCGATGGGCCGGCCTTTGCGGTACTTGCCGGTCAGAAAGCCCGAGGCCAGCGGGCTCCAGGTCAGCACCCCCATTCCCAACCGCTGGCAGACCGGCAGTACGGAGGTCTCGATGCCCCTGGCCAGCAGCGAGTACGGCGGCTGCTCGGTCCTGAAGCGCAGCAGGCCGCGGCGCTCGGCGACGTGATGCGCCTCGACGATCTCCTCGGCCGGGAAAGTGGAGCAGCCGAAGGCGCGGATCTTGCCCTGGTGCACGAGGTCGCTCAGCGTGCTGAGCGTCTCCTCGATGTCGGTCGTGTGGTCGGGGCGATGAATCTGGTAGAGGTCGATCCAGTCGGTGCGCAGGCGCCTGAGGCTCTCCTCGACCTCCTTGATGATCCAGCGCCGGGAGTTACCGCTGCGATTCGGGCCCTCGCCCATCTGGAAGTGCACCTTGGTGGCGAGCACGACGTCGGCACGACGGCCGCGCAACGCCTTTCCCACGATCTCCTCCGACTCGCCCGCCGAGTACATGTCCGCGGTGTCGACGAAGTTGATCCCCTGATCGAGGGCTGTGTGGATGATGCGGGCACACTCGTCGTGGTCGGGGTTGCCGACAGCGCCGAACATCATGGTTCCGAGGCAGTGGGCACTCACTTCGATGCCGGTACCACCGAGAACACGGTAGTGCATGGTCAAACTCCCTTAGTGGTCGCGGACCGGGGTGATCATGCGGCGTACTCTAGGTTCTAGAGTCGGCTCTAGGGCAAGCCCCTACTGTGAAGGGCATGCCGAACGTCGAACAGGATCTGAGCATCGGACAGGTCGCCGAACGCACCGGTTTGAGCGTGCATACGCTGCGCTTCTACGAGCGTGAAGGCGTCCTGGCCAATCCCGTAGGCCGTGGACCCGGCAGACGTCGTCTCTACAGCGAGGACGACGTGGAGTGGCTGCGGCTCTGCGTCATCCTCCGCGCCTCCGGCATGCCCCTCCCCGAGATCCGCCGGTACACCGACCTCGTCAGGCAGGGTTCCGGCACCGAGGAAGAACGGCTCGCGCTGCTGCGCCGGCACCGGGAGCACGTGCTCGCCCAGATGGACAAGCTGACCCGGTGCCTGGACCTGATCACGTTCAAGGTCGGGGTGTACGAAGACCACCTCGAACATGGCCCCGCCAAGCAGGGATGCGACGCGTCGTCACTGTCTGAGCAGCAAGAGCAGGATTAGCGTGGTGTGTCACCTCCGCGAATTGAGGGTGGGAGTACGAATCGGGAGCACACCTCGGCTAAAGAAACGGTTCGCTTCCGTTGGGTTCGTCTGACGAGAATGGCTGCCAGAGGGAGGGGATCATGTCGATGCGGCCGGTGGGGTTCACCACGCTCTGGAGGCCGACCGGGCCGGAGGAGTTGGAGTTGGTGCGCCGGTCGGGGTGGCGCAGGTGGCCGCCGCGTCTGCCGGAGCAGCCGATCTTCTATCCGGTGCTCAACGAGGCGTACGCGGTGAAGATCGCCCGAGACTGGAACGTCCCGCACTCCGGGGTCGGTTACGTCACCCGGTTCCAGGTCGACAGTGACTTCGTCGCTCGCTATCCGGTCCGGCAGGCGGGCGGCAGGGACATCCTGGAGTTATGGGTGCCTGCCGAGGAGTTGGCGGAGTTCAACGACCACATCGTGGGTGTGATCGAGGTCGTCCACGAGTTCGGGCGGGCTGCGGCGGGATCGTGACGCTCCTTCCGGTTCTCGCACCTGCTCGGTGGGGGAGTGAGAACGGCATGACGGTGTCGTTTCCGGGCGATCCGGTTGGCGAGCGGGATTCGGTGAGTGTGAGCCGTGCCGGCTGTTGAGCGAGGCGAAGCTGGCCCTGCCGATGGCTCGCGCTGACCCTTCTGAGCTCACGGCGAACGAGCTGGAAACCCGCTGGCGAGGCGATGTTCAACTTCTGGGACTGATCCCGACCTCCAGAAGCGGTGGGGGCATTGGGCAGGGTGAGGAGCTGAGATCGTTCTGGGATGTCACTTTCCGTGAGGACATCGGCCAGGTCCGTACCGGGCGACTCCCGTATGTCGGCTCTTCGAGCTTGAGGGTGAAGAGCCGTGTCGTGACTCGCTTGATGCTTGACACTCCTAGCTGGTCTTTCGCTGTTTAGTATGCGCTCTGGACTTGACCCGGGTGACCTCCTGGGTGGTGGTTCGCGAAACGACGCGGATCGGCTCGCCGTCGGCGTGGATGGCGAGGTGGGTGTCATCGACGGTCACGTCCAGGATCTTTCGGGCGTGCACCTGGCCGACCTGGGTCTTCTGGCCGACGACCATGATGCCGCCGCGGACGGAGACCGTGCGCTGAACGGTAACCGGCCCAGCGGGCGTGGTCGGTGGCGGAAGTTTGGTCCCTGGCCGCAGAGTTCTTACTAACGCCCCCACTACGTGCCGTGGGTGATGTGTGCTCATGTGGCGCCCTTCGCGTATAGGGGACACCCCAGCATGCCAGCATGCTGGGGTGTCGACATGCCGATACACGACGGATGAATAGCGTGCCAGCACGTCGGCATGATCACGAGAGAAGGGGTCCGTGTTTTGGAGATGTTGACGTTTAGAGGCATCCGCTACGCGAGGGCGGAGCGGTTCGGCCAGGCAGAAGGACTGCCGTTCGCCGACCCCGTACCCGGCGAACGAGGCCCGGTCTCACCTCAGTCACCCTCACGACTCGAGCTCGTCATGGGCCCGAACGCGCCGTTGGCACAGGATGAGCACTGCCAGGTGCTCTCGGTCTTCACACCGGCCCGCGAGGGCGATCGTCCGGTCATGGTCTTTATCCACGGTGGGGCGTTCGTCACCGGCGGTGGCGAATTGCCGTGGTATGACGGACACCGCCTGGCGGGCGAGCAAGATGTGGTCGTCGTCACGATCACCTATCGGCTGGGCGCGTTGGGGTACCTGGTGCTCCCCGGGGATCGGGATACCGATCCCAGTCCCGGCATGAGCGACCAGATCGCTGCATTGCGATGGGTGCGCCAGAACATCGGAGCATTCGGCGGCGATCCCAAGAACGTGACGGTCTTCGGCCAGTCCGCCGGCGCGATGTCCATCGCGCGCATGCTGGAATGGGGCCTGGGCGGCGAGCTGTTCGACCGCGCCATCCTTCAAAGCGGCCCGGATGTACATCCGTCTCTCCGCGATCGTCAGAAGGCCGAGGAGCTATCGCGGCAATTCATCGACATCCTGGGGGCGGATCCACGCGCCGCAAGCATCGCGGACCTCGTCGATGCGCAAGGAAGACTTAAGGCAAGTCGTAAGCAGGTCGCAGACTGGCTCCCCGCGTCCCCCCCGGACGGGCAGGTGGCCACCCACGTGGACCTGATTGCCGGCTGGACGAAGGACGACTTCCTTCCGTTCGTGCTTATAGAAGCTGGGCAACAGCCCGGGCCGGATGTCGATCTCAGCAAGTTCGCTCCGCAAACCGGGGACATGAACACCATGATGTTCATCGGCCCCTGCCAGGAGAGGGCGGCTGAAGCCCTGGCGGCCGGGAAGAAGGCCTGGCTCTATCGGCTCGACTGGGTAGCGCAGGAAAGCTGGCTGGGCGCACCCCACTGCATGGATCTTCCGCTCTTGTTGGGAGATCGCGACGCCTGGAGCAAGGCACCCATGCTCGGCACGGAGCCATGGGAAACGATCGACAGCCTGGGTCGCGAAGTACGCGCCCGCTGGGCGTCCTTCGCACGTGGTCTCCCGCCGGATCAGGGCTGGCAGTCGGCTACCCTCCCGGATCAACCGGTAAACATCATTCCATAGCGCCCTAGTAGTAGAAGTCCACTGAAGATCTTGTGTTCTGGCCTCGCGTCAGATCTGGTGGGGCCAGACTCATCGGCATGCAGGGTGCATGGGCCGGAGAACTGGTGTGTGGCAGACCTGCCGGGAGCTGATCCCGGCAGGCAGCGTGTTCGCGTTCATGGCCGAGCATCGCCAGGCGTTGTTTCCCGCCGCGACGTTCACCGACACGTATCCCTCGGCCAACGGGCGACCGAGCATGCCGCCCCAGGCACCGGCCAGGCCCGCCGGCGGCTGCAGGGCGCCGGCCACACCCTCTGTCTGAGCAGCAAGAACAGGATTAGCGCGGTGTGTCACACCAGTCTGTCAGAGAGGGCCCCGGGGAGTGGGGCGCGTGGCTGTCCGGAGCCAAAGACGGCGAATTCGACCACCTCACCTGAGCCCCCAAACACGACCAGCTCGCGCCGGGGTTCGTTGCCTCTCCGGCGTTGGCGTCCTGGCGAGCAGCTACGGCTCTGCCTGCTGCACGGGCTACCTCCGTGAGTTGAGGGTGGGAGTACGAATCAGGAGCACACCTCCGCCTGGGATGTCACTTTCCGTGGGGACATCGGCCAGGTCCGTACCGGGCAACTCCCGTATGTCGGCTCTTCGAGCTTGAAGGTGAAGAACCGGTTCTGCGGAGGTGATCTGCTGGTTTTCGAGGCGTGGACCATGGGAGGCACGTCGGCGCCGACATGCCAACCGATCGATCAGCAGCGACGCGTCCAATGCTTGCCCACAAACACATTGCGGCACTCGCTGGAGGTTGACTCCAGAGAACCGTTCTCGGTCCTGGTGCAGACGCCGTTCACAGTCTCTGTGCACTGATTGGTGGCAACGCACTCGCCGTTGATGGTTGTGGTGCAATATTCCTCTTCGTCCTCCTCCGTCTCGGGCATGTCTGGATCTTCATAACCGATCGCAGCCTTGGCGGCGTCCCCGCCGTTTCTACGGGCACGGTGTGCCTCTGCGTACGGTGTCCGAAAGGAGCCGTCCTCAGCTTTTTTGCCTACTGCTGGAACATGGCCGTCGATCCGGATGTAGTACCAGTCGTAGCCCTTCTCGCCATCATCGCACCTGATGTCAGAGAACCGAATTCGACTACTTTTGAGCACGCAGACCTCAACACGGTCCTCGACGTCGGCGATCCGCACCTCCGAGCCGATGCCACCTTTCGCAGGGGCTCGGTACGAGTCACCAGACGGCTGTTTGAACGAGCCTCGCTTCGCCTTCGAGCCGGTGGCGGGCACCCGAACGTCCAGCGGGAGAAAGTACCAGGTGACATTGGGTTGTGCGTCATCGCAACCCCGATAGTTGACCCGTACTCGTGTCCTCTTTGTGACACAAATCTCAACGAACCCCGCTCCTTCGTCCTCCACATTCTCCGCGCCCTCCGTTGCCTCCCGGACCGGCTGTGGGATGACGGGGGTTTCGCTGGGAGTAGAACTGGATGTCGTGGTGGTACATCCGGCGACCATGAATGCAGAGGTGGCCAGGCATACCAGCCGTAACCCGATCGGTGACAAAGGCCCTCACTATGCGAGAAGAAGTGGTCAGATCGATCAACGACAGGGGCGGTGGCGAAGTTCCAGCCAGCCGCCGGTTCATTCTGAGGGCATGACGAGAAAATCGAAATTACTAAAAACCGCAGCGAGCGAGCTGGATCTCAGGATCCGGACCATGCACGGACCGCGCTCAACTCACCAGCTCAGCGGCCATGAAGGCGAATGGGTGCAGTCGGCTTTTAATCCGCACCTTGCTCGTTGTCATCAGCCGGAAGCGCGCCGCATGCATTCTCCAAGGAACGCCCGGCCGGGATGTGCGCCATTGCGGCCCCAGCCAAGAGTGGTCCTGTCCGAATGCCCACGTGCCGGATGACGGGCCGTCCCAGAAGGCCGCTGCCCACCTTCCCACGCAACCGTGGGCACTGGCCTTCCCCGATCACCGCCCGCATTTCTGACCCCGGGACCGGTGGTGATGACCGGGACTCGCGCCGCCGGTCCCGGCTCCACAGCCGTTCCCAAGCTCGGTACGGAGGCGTTCCTCACCCCGAGTCAAAAGAGAGTCGCCCCTCCGTAGCCCGGACACCAGCGGTGTGACATCAGGCGGTTACCGCCGAGAAGCCGATCAGCGGTACCTGCCGGGCTTGTTGGCGAACACCCAGCGGTTGCTCGCCAGGGCGTCGTTCGGCTCAGGGCGTGGGCCGCGGCCGTGGTGGCGGGTGAAGTCGAAGGGGGTGTGGGTCGCGGTGGACCAACCCAACTCCCGCAGGTGGCCGACGGAGTCGGGGCGCGGCTCCCCGTCGAACAGGGCGAGCAGGTCGATGCCGATCTGCTGCCTGGTCGCGACGTAGACGGGGCCGGCGCGGACCTCAGGAGACTCCACCCCCAGCTTGACCTCGAAGGCCAGGGTGCTTCCCTCGGCGCTCAGGTGGTCCACGGTGTCGATGAGATGCCGCTCGGCGGTCGGCGGGAGATAGAGCAGCAGGCCCTCGGCCAGCCACGCGGTCGGCACGGCCGGGTCGAAGCCCGTGCTCAGCAACGACTGGGTCCAGTCGTCGCGCAGATCGGCGGCGATCGGGTGGCGGGTGGCCGCCGGGATGGCGGCGAGGCCGTCGAGCACGTGGTGTTTGAACGCCAGGACGCCGTCGCGGTCGATCTCGTAGATGACCCGGTCCGGCGGCCAGCCGAGCCGGAAGGCCCGCGTGTCGAGGCCCGCGCCGAGCAGAACGACCTGCCGGGCGCCCGCGTGGACCGAGCGGATGAGGAAGTCGTCGAGGACTCGGGTGCGCAGGCCGAAATAGCGCCCCAGCCTGCCCCACAGGGGGTTGGCGTCCCCGTCCGGCACCTCCGTCGGGCGGACCGGCCAGGCCGCGGACACCTTGGCGGCGCGTACGAAGTGCTCGGCGTAGGCGTCGCCGGCCAGGGCATCGGGCCGGTGGGTCTCGATCGCCCGCGCGGCGGCGACCATGAGGGCGGTCAGGCCGACGCCGCCTTCGACACCTGGCACGGGTCCTCCTCTCCGGCTGAGGGCGTCCACGGGTGGTTATGGCTGGTGAGGTGGGCGCCGTAGAGAACGGCCATGAAGCGCAGGATGTCCGCGTCCGGCAGGTGTCGGCTGGTGGTGCAGTCGGTCAGCACCGTGATGTGGAAGCCCTTCTGGAACGCGGTCCGGGCGGTGGAGTCCACGCAGACGTCGGTGTACAGGCCCGCGAACACGAGCCGCCCGATGCCGCGACGGACGAGGTGCTGCTCGAACCCGGCGCTGAGGAAGGCGTCGAAGCACGCTTGCTTGGTGAAGACGCGCTCCTCCGGCAGGGGTGACACCCGATGGAACTCCGCACCCCACGAGCCTTCCAGGCACTTGAGCGGCTTGTTCTGTACGCGGTCCCGGCGCCGCCAACTCGGACCCTGGTGTTCGGCGTCGCCGACGAACCGGACGAAGACCACCTCCATGCCGCGGGCCCGCGCCCGGTCGACGGCCAGCGCGGTGTTCGTCGCGACGGCCTCCAGGGTCGCGGGGGCGCCGGAGTACCGGGCGCGGGCGGTCGGCCCGACACAGAAGTCGTTCTGCAGGTCCACGACGACCAGTGCGGTGGTCATGTGAGTTCAGGAAGCACCCCGGAGCCGGTCTGCCGGCGTGTGTTCAACGTAGCCATCTGGTTGCACCTCCACATCGTGATGGCTGGGGCTGGTCAATGCGGAGCCGGCGGTGCGCGATGCGGCACTTCAAGCTCCAGCCTTCAGAGCGGGGTCGTTGACGGCCGGCTGTCCGGCGGGCTCCAGCACGTCGAGCAGTGCATCCACCATGGCGGTGGTCGAGTGCCGTCCGCCCAGATCCGGGGTGCCGATGCCCTGGTGGCCGAGTGATTCGAGGCCGTGCTCCACCATCCGCACCGCCCCGGCGCAGCCCGCGTGCCGCTCGGCGATCATCGCCGCGGCGCGTACGGTCGCCACCGGGTTGACCGTGTCCGTTCCCGTCAGGTCGTCGGCGGAGCCGTGCACGGTCTGGTACTCGACCAGCCCGGCCACGTCGGGGTGCAGGTAGACGTTCTCGGTGCAGCGGTTCTCCTGGCGCCCGGCGCCGAAGCGGTCCAGCAGGACCACGTGCATGATGTCGGCCCACTCGTTGCCCGCGATGATCACTGTGCGGGGGCGCGGACCGTGCTCGATCAGGTTGCGGTTCACCGTGTCCGGCTGGAACAGGCGGATCTCGACGCCGTGCCGCGCGGCGCTCTCGGCCACCCACTCGTCGAGGGCTCCGTCGAGCAGATGGAACTTGTACGCCATGACGATCTGGTCGATTCCGCCGTCCGGCCACTGCCGCCGCGCACGCCGGACGGCGAAGGCGATGACCTTCTCGGTGATCTCCCGGCTGAACGCCATGGTGCGGATGAGTGCGCCTGGAGCGTGGCTGTTCTCCCCGGTGTAGAAGCCCTGGGCCTCGTCCCGGACCAGCAGCAGTGACGCCTCCGGGGTGGCGATGGCATCGACCTTCACCGCCTGCAGACGCTGGCGGACCAGGTAGAGCGACTGGGCGTTGATCGCTGTGCGGAAGATGGCCGGGACGCCGAGAGCGGCCCGCGTGCGGCAGAACTCCGCGTAGTGGTCGGCGTCCTCCCCGGTGAGTTCGCGGATCCGCTCGATTTCGGCGCCGGCCTTCAACGAGGAATAGGAGTGGTAAACCCGTTTCGACCGGGTGACATTGATTTTGACCGAATACGCGTCGGCGACTCTGGTCAGCACCCGCTCGAAGACCGTCGCGAGTTCGGGGCCCGTTCCCCGGCCGACGGCAAGTCCGATGACTGGTTCCACCTGTGTTCCTCTGTCGAAGGCCGGATATGTCAGGCTGCCGTGATTTCGATCAGATCGGCCCACCGACCAGGTGATCGCCCGGAATTCCGGTCTTCTCCGGGTGGTAGTAGTCCTTGATGCCGGTGGCCCAGACCGAGACCATGATCTGGTCGGCGTCCGATGGCCCGAACGCGTCGAAGAGGGCGTCGATGTTCGCGCGCTCGAAGCCGATGGCCGTCATGAGCGCCACGAAGACACGCCGCTCGATGAGTCCGTCGCCGTCCGGGTCGCCCAGCGCGGCCAGCGCCTCGGCGAAGCCGGTGATCGCCGCGTCGAAACGCTCCGGGGAGAGGACGCAGGCGGTGTACTCCTCGAAGCTGATGCGGTTGTCGTCGTTGGCGTCCAGTTCGGCGGCGAGAGTCGTCCAATAGCGCCGGAAAGCGGCCAGCATGGCGGCTTTGGTGGCGTCGTCGGAATCGGGGGCCGCCGCGATGACGCGGGTCGCCATGAGTTCGAAGTCCTCGGCTTCGAGGTAGCCGGTGCCGTCCGCGTCGAGCAGGGCGAAAATGAGCTTTACCCGATCGATGGCTGCTTTCTGCATCTCCTGTTGCCTTTCTTTGGCTGCCACTCGTAATGAGGGCTGAAAACAGGACTCTGACTGTACACGACCATGCCGGACAATGACCCGGATGTTTGCCACGTGATTGGCGACCAAAGAGGCCAAATGCGACCAATGGAATAATTGCCATTAAACGCCAAATAGCCTAATTGTTCAGGCTGTTTGCGTCACTGCTCTGGTCGGTCGTTCACCGGATGGACGGTGTGAAATGCGGTGAGCGCTGGGTTTGGTGATGGCGCTCAGCTGTCCGGGGCCGGGTCGATCGAGGCTGTGGCGGGTGGTCCGCATGTCGGCGGCGCGTTTGCTCCGGGCGTCCGGGGAGGGGCCGACGATCGGCGGCAGCGGTCCGCGGAACCCGCGATGACGTTCGAGGCCGACCTCGCGCGGTCGCGGCATGGGTGCAGGAAGAGCCACTGCCCGACGACGAGCGCGGGAAAGGTTGGACGGGCGTGCCGACAAGAGCTACGCTACTGGTCGCTCATGGTACGGAACACACACATCTGCCGGTTAATTGTATCACGAGGAGTGCTGTTGTCAAGCGAGGCGCTGCGTGCGGAGCAGGAGTACGTGTCAATGCTGTACGGCCGCCTCGACGAGCTCCGCGAACACGTCACCGGACGGCTGACCCAGGTGCTCACGACGTCCAGTGGCAATGCCCAGGCACGTGTCGAGAAGGACGCCGCGCACGCCGCCTACGCCGAACGCCTCGCCCGGCTCAACGCGGCCGAGCACGGCCTGTGCTTCGGGCGGCTCGACATGCTCGACGGCGAGTGCCGCCACATCGGCAGGATGGGCATGCTCGGCGATGCCGGGGACGACGGGGACGACGGGGACGACGAGGACACGGCCCCGCTGCTCATCGACTGGCGGGCGCCGGCCGCCCGCCCGTTCTACCTCGCCACCGCGGTCACGTCGGAGGGCGTCCGGCTGCGCCGGCACATCAAGGACCGCGACCGCACGGTGATCGAGGTCCACGACGAGCTGCTCGATCTCGAATCCGCGGCAGGGGCCAGGCACGAGGGGCTGGCGGGCGAGGCCACCCTGCTGGCCGCCCTGAACGCCGGCCGGACCGGCCGGATGACCGACATCGTCCAGACGATCCAGGCCGAGCAGGATCGCATCATCCGGTCCGAGCACACCGGAGTGCTCGTCGTGCAGGGGGGACCGGGGACGGGAAAGACCGCGGTGGCGCTGCACCGTGCGGCCTACCTGCTCTACACCCGCCGGCGGCAGCTGGCACGGCGGGTGGTGCTGGTCATCGGACCGAACGCCACGTTCCTGCGCTACATCGGGAACGTGCTTCCCACGCTGGGCGAGACGAGCGTGCTCCTGTCGACCATCGGCGGGCTGTATCCCGGGGTGACCGCGGAACGGGAGGAGACGCCCGAGACCGCCGAGGTGAAGGGCCGGTCGGCGATGGCCGAGGTGGTCGCCGCCGCCGTACGCGACCGCGAGTGGGTGCCGGAGGACCACCTGGAGGTGGAGTACGAGAGACAGACGCTGCGCCTGGACCGGCAGACCTGCGAACGGGCACGCGACCTGGCGCGGGACTCTCTGTCCCCGCACAACCCGGCCAGGCCGCTCGTGGTCCGGGAGATCAGCAGAGCTCTCGCCGAGCAGTACGCCGAACGCGTCGGCACCGATCCGTTCGACGGTGAGCTCCTGCTGGACGACGACCAGGTGGAGAGCATCCGCCGGGAGATGCTCACCGACGAGGCGGTCCTGGCCGCACTCGATGAGCTGTGGCCCGACCTGACGCCGCAGCGACTGCTCACGGATCTGTTCGGCTCCCCGGATCGCATCGCCTCCGCGGCACCGGGTTTCACCCCCGAGGATCGGGCGCTGCTGCTACGGGAGCCCGGCGGTGGCTGGTCGCCCGCCGATGTGCCGCTGCTGGACGAGGCGGCCGAGCTGCTCGGTGAGGACACCCGGGCGGAGCGGATCCTCAAGGAGTACGAACGGCGTGAGCGGGTCTCCTACGCCCAGGGGGTGCTGGACGTCGCGATGGGTTCGCGGGCCACCGACCTGGAGGACGACCAGGAGGCCGAGATGCTCACGGTCAACGACCTGGTCGACGCGGAGGCGCTCGCCGAGCGGCACCAGGAGGCGGACCACCGCACCTCGGCCGAGCGCGCGGCGGCCGACCGGACCTGGACATTCGGCCACGTGATCGTTGACGAGGCGCAGGAGTTGTCGGAGATGGCCTGGCGGCTGCTGATGCGGAGATGCCCGGCCAAGTCGATGACCGTCGTCGGCGACACGGCGCAGAGCGGCGATCTGGCCGGCACCCTGTCGTGGGGACGGGTGCTGGACCCCTACGTCAAGGGGCGCTGGCGGCTTGAGAACCTCACCCGGAACTACCGGGTGCCGGCTGAGATCATGGCCGTCGCCGCCGATGTGCTGGCGGAGATCGACGCCGGCCTTGAGGCGCCCGTCTCGGTACGGGAGAGCGGTGTCGAGCCCTGGGGGCTCCGCGTGCCGCCGGAGGAACTCACCGACCGGCTGATCGAGGTCGTCGCGATCGAGGCCGCCGGGCTGATCGATCGGCGGCTGGCGGTCATCACGCCGGACTCGCTGCTGGAACCGCTCGGCCTCGCGATCGCGGCGGGGGTGCCGGAGGCGTCCGTCGGTGAGGCTCCCGGTGCGCCCAGCCCCGTCGTCGTGCTGAACGTCAGGCAGGCCAAGGGCCTGGAGTTCGACGAGGTGCTGGTGGTCGAGCCGGGCCTGATCGTCGCCGAGTCGCCACGCGGGCTCAACGACCTGTACGTCGCCCTGACCCGTGCCACCCAGCGGCTGGGGGTGCTGCACAGCACGGAGCTCCCGCTGCCGTCCCGGGTGGAGGGCGAGGCCTCGATCACCGCGACGGACTGCTCGGCACCCCGCCTCCTGCCGGCTTCGCCGCCCTGTCCCAGCAGATCCGCACCGCATGGACCTCTTTCGCCGCTACCGGCGACCCCGGCTGGCTGCCCTTCGACACCCACCTCGGCTCCACCCGCATCTGGGACATCACCCCCACCGACACCGCTTATCCCGTACCGGACTCCCACCGCATCTGGGGGCGGACACAGCCGTCTCCCACAGCGCCAAGGTGAGTGGGAGCGTGAAACGACGAAGCCCTGCCCCGTCGACGGAGCTGGCAGACTTCGACCTTGACCTCCTCCCCATGCCTGAAGGCGGGGCCTCCACGCTCAAGGAGATTCGATGACCGCAAAGACGATCACCGCTGCGGCAGCGGGCAGCTTCGAGCTCGGTGACCTGCCGGTCAACCGGATCGGGTTCGGCGCGATGCGCCTGACGCAGCACGGCACGGTGTTCGGGAACAGCGCCCCGAGCGACCGTGACCGGGCGATCACCGTGCTGCGCCGCGCGGTCGAGCTCGGGGTGAACCACATCGACACCGCGGCCTTCTACTTCTCGGCGCTGCGCTCGGCGAACGAGCTGATCAACCACGCGCTGGCGCCGTACCCCGATGATCTGGTCATCGTCACCAAGGTCGGGCCGGGCCGGGATCCGTCGGGTGAGTGGCTGTGGGCCAGGCCGGAGCAGCTGCGTGGCCAGGTCGAGGAGAACCTGCGCCAGCTCGGCCGGGACCACCTCGACGTGGTGAACCTGCGCATCCCGCGGAGCCTGGCGACCGGCTCGATCGCCGGGCATTTCGGCGCGCTGGCCGACCTGCGCGACGCCGGGCTGATCCGGCACCTGGGCATCTCCAACGTCACGCCCGCACACCTCGCCGAGGCCCAGGCCATCGCGCCGGTGGTCTGCGTGCAGAACGCCTACGGCATCGGCGCACGGCCCGAGGACCACGAGTTCCTACGTATCTGCGGGGAGCAGGGGGTGGCGTTCGTACCGTTCTTCGCGATCGCCGGTGCCGGGCGCGAGGCGGGTGCGGGGGTCACCGACAGCGAGGAGGTGTTCGCCGTCGCACGCGCGCACGGCGTGACGGCCGCGCAGGTCCGGCTGGCCTGGACGTTGCAGCGCGGACCACATGTGCTGGCCATCCCCGGCACCGGCGACCCCGATCACCTGACCGACAACGTGGCCGCCGGCGCCCTGCGGCTCTCACCGGATGAGATGACCCGCCTCGACTCCCTCCACCAGAGTGGGGAGTGAGTAAAAGACCGAACTACCGGCACTGGCGTGTGTCAGGGAATCGGACATACCACCCCCGGCGCAGCAAGCATGGCCGACGTGTGCGGTGTGAGCGGTTACCACGACACCCCGAACGACTGACCAGGCGAAACAACGGAGCCCCGGTCCCTGCGGAAACGGGGGCCGGGGTTTCGTCCTGTCGGCGGATTCGGCAGATGACGCGGAGTCGTCCGCAAGCGGGCGGATAGTTGATCACCCGTCAGGCGGATGCCCTCTCCACTGCGCGCGACTCATACTTTGGCCCGCACTGCGCGGTCTCTCTGGCCGTATTCGCACGGGGAAAGGAACCCAGCAAGATGAGGACGTACAGCAAGGCAGTACACGCCGCGGTGGTGGCCGCTTCGGCGGCGGCCCTGGCCGTGGTCTCGCCCGCACCGGCCGCGTTCGCGGCGGAGGTGACGATCAGGGTCGTACCGGCCTACTCCGCGACCAAGCCGGAACCTTCCCACAAGTTCGTCTGCCCCACCAACCAGGTGCTCACGGGGCGGTCGCACTACGGGGACGAGAACGCCGACACGACGTACACCTGCAGTTGGATTTTCATCAACGACGAGCAGGTACAGGTGAGCATCGGTGACTGGAGCCTGCGCTACACGGAGAGCAACTCCAACTACTCCTCCCCGCCGGACCAGGCGCTCGTCGGGCGCATGCACGTCTGGGACGAGAACGGCGATACCTGGTACCTCCCGGCCTCCCTGTCGTGGCGGGGGCAGACGGTGCGGCTGATCGATCCGGTGTGGACCGGCAACCTCAAGGAGAGCAAGCACAACTACCAGACCGACACCGAGGGGAGGCGGGTCCTGATCGGCCGTGCGCACTCGGGGGACGAGAACGGCTACACCCGCTACCAGCACGCCTACGTGACCCTCGACGCCTGACCCCGGAAAGGAGGACGACATGAAGAAGTTCGCGTTCGCCGCGCTGGCGCTCGTCGCCGTCGCGGCGCTGAACATCCCGATCCCGGCCTCGGCCGCGACGATCAAGGTCGAGTACGTCTACAGCGGAACCGTGAAGGAGTCGGGGGTCGAGTTCGTCTGCCCGGCGGGCCAGGTCATGACCGGGCGGTCGCACATCGGGGACGAGAACGCCGACACCACCTACCAGTGCAGTTGGATCTTCATCGACGGCGTGCGGGTGGACGTGTTCACCGGCGACTGGTTCGGCTACGTGAAGGAGAACGGATTTAACTTCTCCGCCCCGCTCGACCAGGCGATCGTCGGGCGCTGGCACCACGGTGACGAGAACGGCAAAACCGAGTACAAGACCGGGGCTCTTTACCTGCAGGGGCGCCAGGTCCGCATCACCGGCCGGACGTGGACGGGTTCCTACACGGAGAGCGGCCACACCACGGAGGCCGGTTTCAACCAGGTCATGACGGGGCGCTACCACACCGGTGACGAGAACGGCAAGACGTACTACCAGTACGGAACGGTGACGTTCGCGGGCTGACAAGGCCGATCGCCGCCGCCTACCCCCCCCGGGCGGCGGTCTTGTCGCAGCGGCGACAATCCTTCCCGGCCACTATCCGCCCTCCTGACCTCAGGACCGGGAACTCACTTTGCCGGTCCCGGCTTCACGTATGGAGGTTCAGGCCGGTGTGAGCGGCGAGGAAGGTGAGCATGTCGGCGGCCAGGGCGATTGCGCGGCCGGTTGCGCGGGAGCCGTGGCCGACGTCCCCCTCGTGGCGGAGCAGGATCGGCCGTGAGCCCGAGGTCGCCCACTGCAGGGCCGCGCACATCTTGCGCGCGTGCAGGGGATCGACGCGGGAGTCGCCGCCGAAGGTGGTCAGCAGGGTCGCCGGGTAGTCGACGCCCTCGGTGACGCGGTGGTAGGGGGAGTAGCCCAGCAGCCGGCCCAGCTGCTCGGGGTCGTCGGCCGAGCCGTACTCCGAACGCCAGGCCGGGCCGAGCCCCGAGCGTTCGTAGCGGACCATGTCGAGCAGCGGTGCCGAGCAGACCGCGGCGGCGAACAGGTCGGGGCGCTGGGTCAGCGCGGCGCCGACCAGCAGCCCGCCGTTGGACTCGCCGCAGGCGCCCAGCTGCGCGGGAGTGGTCCAGCCGCCGGAGACGAGCGCCTCGGCCGCCGCCGCGAAGTCGTCGAAGACGTTCTGCTTGCGCTCCAGCATGCCGTCGCGGTGCCAGGCGGCGCCCTCCTCGCCGCCGCCGCGCAGCTGGGCGAGGGCGAACACCCCGCCGGCCTCGACCCAGGGCAGGATGTAGCCGGAGTACGAGGGGGTGAGCGAGAGCCCGAAGCCGCCGTAGCCGTACAGGATCGTGGGCCGGGGGCCCGAGCCGGGCCGTGCCAGCACGACCATCCGCACCGGGGTGCCGTCCGCCGAGGCGAAGACCACCTGCCGGGCCTCCAGCTCCGGCACCTGCACCGCGCCGGGCGCGGCGCTCCACAGCGAGGTCTGCCCGGTACGGGTGTCATAGCGGTGCACGCTCGGCGGAGTGACGCTGTCGGTGTAGGCGAACCAGACCTCGTGGCCGCCCTCGGGGCGGGTGGACATCGCGCCGGCCGAGCCGAGCCCCGGCAGCGGCACCAGGCCGCGCCGCTCCCCGGTCGCCAGGTCGTGGACGCTGATCTCGCCGACCGCGTGCCGGGTCCAGCCGACGAGCAGCGTCTGTCCGGCGATCGCGAACTCGCCGATCACCGCCTGCCGGTCCTCGCCGACCAGCTCGATCCAGTGCTCGGTGCCAGGCCGCGCGGGGTCGGCCACGCAGAGCCGTCCCCGTGGCGCGTCCAGGGTGGTGAGCAGGTACAGGCGCCCGTCGCGGCCGACCGCGGGCATCGTCACCGCGCCCGCCGCCCGCTGGACGACCCGCAGGTCAGGGCGCTCGGGGGAGGAGGTGGACAGGTCGGCCAGCCAGAGGTCGTTGCCGTCGTCCGCCGCCGCCGAGACGGTCAGCCAGCGCCCGTTGTAGCTGATCCCCAGCCCGTAGGAGCGGTCCTCGCCCATGATCACGGCATCGTCCTCGGCCGGGGTGCCGAGCCGGTGCAGGCGGACCTGGCGGGCGCGGACGTAGAAGAACGCCTTACCGTCGGGCAGCCACGCCACCGGCGCGTACCGGCAGCGGTCGATCGGGCCGTCGACCACCCGCCGGGTGGCGACGTCCATCACCCGCAGCTCCGAGTGCTCGTCGCCGTGCGTGGAGAGCTGGTAGGCCACCAGCCGGCCGTCCGAGTCGGGCTGCCAGTGGTCGAGCGTGGTCAGCCCGCTCGGGTCCAGCTCCACCGGGTCGATCAGCGCCTCCTCGACCCCGTCGGGGCCGGTGCGATAGAGGACCGCGTGCTCCTGGTCGGCCGTACGGCGCAGCAGGAACCGGCTCCCACCGCGCCACATCGGCACGCCGGCCATCCCGGCGCCGGTCAGCGCGGCCACCCGCGCGTGCCACAGGTCGCGCCCGGGCAGCGCGGCGGCGTGGCCGCGCCACAGCTCCTCCTGGGCGGACATCCAGCCCCGCGTCTCCGGGCTGTCCGCGTCTTCCAGCCAGCGGTACGGGTCGGGCACCAGGTGGCCGTGCAGGCGGTCGACGACCGGTTGCCGCTCGGCGGGAGGATAGATCATCGAATCTCCTTCGGCGTGGACACCCAGGGCTCTGGCTTCAGGGAGAGTCAAGGCACCAGCTCCTGTCTGCTCGACGGATTCCACTGTCCGGCCAGGTCGGCGTAGAGCGGGGAGGCGGCGAGCATCTCCTCGTGCGTGCCCAGCCGGACGCTGGTGCCGTCCATCACGAGGATCCGCCGCGCCCGCAGGGCGGAGGTCAGCCGGTGGGCGATGACCAGGAGCGTGCCGTCCCGGCGGGCGAACGCCTGCTCCGCACGGGCCTCGGCCGCCGGGTCCAGATGGCAGGTCGCCTCGTCGAGGATCACCAGCCGGGCCGGGGCCAGGTAGGCGCGGGCCAGGGCGATCAACTGCTGCTCGGCGGGTGAGAGCAGGCCGGAGTCGATCTCGGCGGAGTAGCCGCCCAGCCGCGCCACCAGGTTCGTCAGGCCGACCGCGGCCACGGCCTCGTCCACCGCCTCCTTCGGGGCGTCGGACAGGTAGGTCAGGTTCTCCAGCAGGGAGCCGCGGAAGACGTACGCCTGCTGGGGGATGAGCACCCGGTCGGCGGGATCGAGGCGGTCGGCGGGCACGCCGCCCACCACGACCTGGCCGGAGCCCGGCAGCAGCACGCCGGTCAGCAGCGCGGCGAGGGTGGACTTGCCGATGCCGCTCGGCCCGACCACGGCGATGTGGTCCCCCTCGGGGACCGACAGGTCGAGGCGGTCGATCACCGGTTCGGCGTGCGGGCCGTAGGCGAACGTCACGCCGCGCAGCTCGGCACCTCCGCTCTCGGCCGTGAGCCGTCCGCGTGCCCGTACGGGCGGGTCGCCGTCACGCAGCAGCCGGTCGAGTGCCACCCGGAGCCGGACGCCGTTGATCCCCAGCCCCTCCACAAGGTTGCCGAGCGCGGGCGCCAGCGACTGGGTGACGTAGGCCAGCGCGCCCAGGATCACCCCGGCGCCCGCGCCCCCGCGGAGCAGCCAGGGGGTCCCGGCCAGCACCAGCAGTACCGGCAGCCAGCCGCCCACCGCCAGCGACGCGGTGCGCAGCGCGGTCACCCGCGCCAGCGACCTGGCCGCGCGGGCCTGCTCGGTCACCCGGAGGCCGACGTCACCCGCGACCCGCTCCTCGGCCCGGCAGGCGGTGATGTCGCGCAGCCCGCCCACCATGCCGGCCAGCGCCTCGGCGGTACGCTCGTCGGCCAGGATGAAGTCCCGCTGCCGCCTGGCCAGGGCACGCAGCGACAGTGAGAAGAGGACGAGGCCCGCGCAGAACGGCGGCAGCACCAGCGCGAGCACCCCGGGGACGAGGGTCGCCAGCCCGAGCACCACGCTCACCACGGTGAACGCGAACGACCTGACCACGGTGATGACCGAGGCGAAGGCGTCACGGGCCAGCTCGACCTGGAGGTTGGCGCGGGCCACCGCTCCCGCCCCCGGCCCCTGCCCGGAGGCGGCCGAGTGGCGCAGCGCGTCGTCGACGACATGCGCGAGCAGTTCCTCGCGGAACGGCTCCACGATCGCGGCGACGGCAAGTACCACCTGACGCGCGCCGACGGCGGCCAGCAGCCAGGCACCGCCGAGCAGGGCCAGCCAGGCGAACCCGGTCGCGGGGCGTCCCGCGCCGAAGCCGTCGTCGATCGCCCGTGCGATGGCCAGGCCGATGACCAGCGCGGGCGCGGTCTCCGCCACGGACCAGCCCGCGAGCCTGACCAGCTGGTACGGGTCCCTGGTGAGCGCCCGCCGGATGGGCCGCTTCACCGGGCGCCCTCCCGGAAGACGGCGCCGTCCCGGAGCCGGTACGGGTCTGTGGCGGTCATGAGGCACCCGCCTGGAAGACGGCGCGGTAGGCCGGGTCGGCCCAGAGGGCATGGTGGCTGCCGCAGGCGCGTACCCGGCCGCCGTCCAGCCAGATCACCCGGTCGGCGGTCGCGGCGGTCGCCACCCGGTGGGTCACGATCAGACGGGTGCGGTCGCGCAGCTCCCCGGACAGTGCCCGGGCGACCTGGCGCTCGGTGACGGTGTCCAGGCTTGAGGTGGCGTCGTCCAGGATGAGCAGGCGCCGCCCCTGCGCGAAGGCGCGGGCCAGGCCGAGCCTTTGCCGCTCACCGCCGGACATGGGCGCCTCCTGTAGTGGCGTGTCGTATCCGAGCGGGAGGCGCCGGACGAAGGTGTCGGCGCGGGCCGCCCGCGCGGCGGCCCGCACGATCTCCCTGTTCGCGCCTGGTTGTTCGACCCGGCTGCCTCCGGTGCGGCGGCCGTGGCGACCGGTGCCGGGGGCACGGGCGGGGGTGTCGGTGCCCAGGGCGATCGCGGCGGCGACGGTGTCGCCGAGCAGGACCGGGCGCTCGAAGGCGTACCCGACGGCCCTGCGGAGCGCCTCGCGGGAGAGTTCCGGCAGCGGGACGCCATCGAGGTGGACCGTGCCGTGGCGCGGGTCCACCAGCCGTCCGGCGACCGCGGCGAGCAGCGACTTGCCGGCGCCTGAGCGGCCGACCACGGCCACCGCCTGCCCGCCGGGGATGACGAGGTCCAGCTCGCGCAGGCCGCCCGCGTCCACGCCGCGGAGCTCCAGCGTGCCGGGGCCCGGCGGCAGCGGCCGTGTGCCGTAGGCCCGGGGGCTCTCGGCGACCAGCTCGTCCACCCTGGCGGCGGCGGCCCGCGCCCGGGCCAGGCGGCCGACGTAGCCAAGCGCCGAGCCGAGGCCGGCGCCGAGCACGACGTAGCGGGCGGCGGCGTACAACTCGCCGGCCGTGAGGTCTCCGGCGGCCAGTCGCAGCCCGCCCACCCCGAGCACGGCGACCTCCAGCAGCGGGACCACGGCACCGGCCTGCACGCCGGCCCGCGCGTTGGCCCGCCACATGGCCATGGCATGCCTGCGCAGCAGGGGCAGCGCGGTCAGCACCCGCGCCCGCTCCCGATCGGCGGTACCGGCCGCGGCGATCGTACGGGCCCCGGCGAGCGCGTCGACGAGACGGGCGGCGATGTCGCCCTGCGCCGCCTGGTAGTCGCCCGCGATCGCGGTGCTCACGGTGAGGAAGGCCCGCAGGACGAGCGCGATGAGGACGAGCCCGACGACCAGCGTCGCGGTCAGCAGGGGGTCGATGAGGGTGAGGGCCACGATGCCGCCCGCGGTGGGGATGACCAGCGCCGCCCCGGTGACGAGCGACTCGGGGACGTGCCCGATCTCCTCGGTGTTCAGGCCCATCCGGGTGACCAGGTCCCCCTCGGGGAACCGGCGGGTGATCGCCGGCCCGATGCCGAGGACGCCGCGCACCACCCGTTCCCTGAGCCAGGCCGAGGAGCGCGCGCCGCTCGATCCCGAGGCCCAGACGCCGAGGGTGTCGCAGGCCACGGTCAGGATCACCACGCCCGCGCAGGTGCCGAGCCAGGTCGCCGCGTCCGTGCCGCCGGCCACGAGCTCGTCGACGGTCCTGCCCAGCACCAGCGGGAGCGCGAGCTGGGCGAACGCGCCCAGCACGGAGGTGACCGCGAGGACGGCCAGCCAGGGTCCGCCACGTCGTACGGTCTCGGCCACCAGCCGGTCGGCTGCCCGCACGGTCCCTCCTTCCTGGAATGGGTGTGCCCGGGGCGGCCGCCGTCGCTGGCCGTCCCGGGCACGGGGTCTCACTAGTGGCAGAGCAGCAGGCTCAGGTTGCTGGGCCGGCCGGACTGGCAGCCCAGGACGGTGAGGGTGCTGCCGCCACCGCCGCCGTGGCCGCCGCCGGGGGTCTCCAGGGACTGCAGGTCGAGAAGGACCATGGGAATGGCTCCGTTTCTAGGTTCTCTGGGTTTTCGTGGAACGGGAGGACTAGTGGCAGAGCAGCAGGCTCAGGTTGCTGGGCCGGCCGGACTGGCAGCCCAGGACGGTGAGGGTGCTGCCACCGCCGCCGCCGTGGCCGCCGCCGGGGGTCTCCAGGGACTGCAGGTCGAGAAGGACCATGGGAATGGCTCCGTTTCTAGGTTCTCTGGGTTTTCGTGGAACGGGAGGACTAGTGGCAGAGCAGCAGGCTCAGGTTGCTGGGCCGGCCGGACTGGCAGCCCAGGACGGTGAGGGTGCTGCCACCGCCGCCGCCGGAGCCGCCACCGGGGGTTTCCAGGGACTGCAGGTCGAGAAGAACCATGTCGTTACACCTCCTTCGGTGAGTCGCAGGAGCCAAACCGCCCGGCGGGTCCGTGCGCGGACGCCCAGGCAGGGGCGTTCGTGCCGCCGGGCGGCTCGATGAAGGGGAGGAACGCCGGCCGGTCGTGCAGCACGGCGCTCATCGCGAACAGGACTCCGGCCGTGCCGGTCGCGAAGTCCATGGAGAGCCTGAGCAACTGGTCGCCGGGGAAGGCCAGCCCGCCGCCGTGGGGCAGCGCGTGCCAGCCGAGCCCGCGCAGCTGCGCGGCCAGGTCTGGGTGGTCGGTGTGGGGGGCCTCGGGGCTCAGGCCCCAGCCGAGGGCGGCGAGCACGCCGCTCCTGCCGGTGAACAGGCCGGACTGCACGAAGTACCGTCCCCGGGTGACGAGCCGGCAGCCGTCGAGCGCGGTGCGGAGGTCCGCGTCGTGGCGGTGGGCCAGGTAGCGGGCGAGCACCATGCCGATGCCCACGGACCCCTCGTCCAGGTAGGGCAGTGTGCGCCAGCCCTGGTTGACCTGGAGGGTTCCGTCCTCGCCGGTGACGCAGCGCCGCAGGTCCTGCCGGAGTGCCACGGCCGCCCGGTCGAGCAGCGACGTGTCGCCGGTGCGCTCGTAGGCGTGCAGGAAGAGAAGGGCGGGCCCGGAGGAGCCGTACATCAGCCCGGCGCGGGGATGGCTGCCGCCGCTGATCTTCGGCACGTCGTCGGGCCCGCCCAGCCTGTCGGAGCAGATGTCGACGATCCGCAGGGCAAGGTCGGCGAAGGTCCGCTCGCCGGTGGTGACGCCCAGATGGAGAAGGTTCAGGCCCATGCCCGCCAGGCCGCCGAACAGCCCCAGCTCCAGCGCCTCCCACTTCTCGCGCAGGCACAGGTCGACGGTGTCGATCGCGTCCTGGCGGTGCCCGAGCAGGTCGAGGACGTAGGCCACGCCGTGCAGCCCGTCGTAGAAGCCGACACCGGTCCCCGGAGCGGGGGCCAGCGCCCTGCGGCGCAGCCAGTCCTCGTGGGCCGGGAGGCGCTCGGCCCCGGTCACCGCCAGCGCGTAGAGCACGCCCGCGGCGCCGTACGCGAGGTTGACGCCCCCGCCGGGCTGGAACTGGGCGACGTCGCCTGGGAAGAGCCGGTCGTCGCGGTCGGGAGTGGCACTCGCCAGGATGGCCCGGGTCATCGCCTCCCTGAGCTCGGGCCAGCCGTCGTGGCCCGGCCTCGGGAACGGTGTGACCGCCGCCGGAGCGGGGCCCGCGACGGTCAGGACCGCCTCGTCGATCACCTCGGGCGGCACGGGAAAGGTCTCGGTGACGAGCCTGGCCAGGTCGACCACCTTGGCGCGGTCGAGCGGCAACATGATCGTGAGCTGGGGGGCGAACAGGCCGAGGCAGAGGCAGGCGAGGGCGTAGCGGTCGACGTCCGTGCCCTGCCGGTCGGCCGGCGCGCCGAATGCCGGATGGGCGAGCGCCGCGCGGCCGCGATCGGTGCTGAAGGTCGCCACCTCGTAGTCGATCAGCACCAGGCGGCCGTCCGCGGTCACCAGGATGTTGTTCGGGTGCAGGTCGCCGAAGACCACCCCGCGTCCGTGCAGGGACTCGATCGCCCGCCGCACCTTGGGAAGCGTGTCGAGCACCCAGGCGGTGTACTCGGCGAGGGCCGCCTCGTCGCAGGTGGCCCTGGTCAGCGGGTATCTCTGCACGAGCTGCCGCTGGAGCGGGTTGCCGTCGACGAACTCCTCGACCAGGAAGTGGTGGCCTCCCAGGGTGAAGTAGTCGATCAGCGCGGGCACCGCGTCCAGCCCGGACAGGTGCTCCAGCATGTCGCGCTCGTGTGCCAGCCGTGCCACGGCGTCCCGGCCGGCGGCGTCGAGGCCGGCGTGCGGGCGGGCCTCCTTCAGCACGACCCGCTCCCCGGTGCGCAGGTCCTCGCCGAGGTAGACGCCGCCGCCGTTGGAGAATTGCATGACGCTCTCGACCCGGTAGGGCAGGCTCTCGGTGGTGACCGCGTTGCGGGCGGCCAGGTGGGGTTCGAGGAAGACGGGCAGCGTCACCCAGGACGGCACTCCGAAGGAGGGCTCGCGCACGTCGGGGACCAGCCGCCCCTCGCCGTCCTCCATGGCCGGCACCAGCTCGCCGTTGCCGGCCAGGCAGCGCCGCGCGGCGAACCCGCCGTACCGTACGAAGAGCGGGCCCTCGCCGTAGCGGAGGTCGCTGAGGATGTACGGCCCCTCGACGCCGGCGAGCAGCTCGTCGAGCTCCTTCAGGGTGAGCTCCAGCTGTGCCTCGTCCACCGGGTAGATCGTCACGAGTTTGCCGCTGGCGCCGCGGGGGGCGGCCTTGGAGTTCAGCATGGTCATGACCGGCAGGCTGCGCAGGAACTTGAACGCGATGCCGCGGGGGACGCAGTAGTCCCAGACCGTCTCCAGGGCGCGCTCGGCGTCCTCGGCGCGGGCCGAGACGTGGATCTTCCAGCCCTGGGCGGGGATGCGGCCCGCGAGCGGCGCGTAGTGCATCCAGGTGTCGGTCGCCTGGTGCTGCCAGCCGTCCGGGACCTCCCGGGCCGCGAGCGCGAAATCGGGGTGGTCGCTCCGCCGGCCGTCAAGCGTGTCGTAAAAAAGCGGGTCCGCCAGGCAATAAAGCTCATACTGGTCATCCACGGCATTCTCCCCTGCTGTCTTCCAGAAGAGAGAATTACGGATAACCCGAGAAACCACTAGTTACAAACTAAACCACTCGTATATGCGAAACGCACAGTGTCGACCGTGAAGGTGGGTGCTACCTGTGCTTTTGTGAGAGACGTGAAGGTTATTCGGAATAATTGCCGGGAACCTCGGCTATCAGGGTGAACCACCCGTCCGCACCGCCCGCCACCTGTACCGTGCCGCCCAGCTCGCCCAGGCGGTGGCGGAGGTTGCCCACCCCGCTGCCGATGTCGCCGCCGGTGGAGGGCGCCTCCCGCCGGGGTGCCCCGTCGTTGACGACGGTCAGGCGTAGCAGGCCGCCGTGCTCGACCAGTTCGATCGCGCACCGCTTCACCTGGCTGTGCCGCAGCATGTTCGTCACGCCCTCGCGCACCACGGCGCCCAGCGCCGCGCTCACGGGCTCGGGCAACTCGTCGGTGTCCACCCGGACCGAGCAGTAGGCTCCGAACCCCTCCATCAGCGCTCTGGCGCGGGCGGCCTCGCCGGGGAACGAAAGCCGGTGGCGGGCCGCGGACACGTTCCGTACGGCGTGCGCGGCCTGCCGTACCGCCTGGAGCACCTCTTCCAGATCCTCGCGCAGGCGTGCGTCGCCGGCGGCCCGCCGGTGGGCCAGTTCTCCCTTGATGGACGCCAGCCAGAGCCAGTGCCCCACGATGTCGTGCATGTCGCGGGCGAACCCCTCGTAGGCCCTGGCGAGGGCGCGCTCCCGCTCGACGCGCAGGCGCCTGATCCGCAGGGTGAGGGCGAGCGTGACGCCCAGAGAGATCAGCAGGATGCCCGCCCCGGCCGTTCCGACGAGGTAGGCGGGGTGTGGCATGAAGCGCCTCTCACAGCGGAAACGATATTCCTTCTAATAAACTCAAAAAGGCGTTAAATGTCAACCGAGAAGGGCGGATTGCCGCTTTGTTTGGAGCTGGGACATAATGATGATGAATGAGCGGAAAATGCGATGATAGAAACTGGATGGCGAGAGGGGTGGCCGCTGGTCAGGGGTTCTCCTGGCGCACGCCGTGCGTCACCGCGAAATCACCTGTGCCGGTCCAGAGGGGGCGCGCTTACCAGGAGAGCTTGAACGCCGGAGGCAGCAGCAAATAGGTACCGGCCACCAGGCAGGCGCCCGCGACCACCAGGAAGAGGAACACCCAGAACCCGCCGGGCAGGAAGGTCAGCCGGGCGAGCTGATCGGCGTCGGAGTCGGGTGCCCGGCCGTAACGCCGCTTGCGCTGCAGCTCCACGATCGGCCGCACACCCCCCAGCAGCAGGAACCACACGGCCAGATAGGCGAGGACGGCGTCCATGTCGGGCTCGGCGTACCAGGTGAAGACGGAGATCGCGCCCCCGGTCGCCAGCAGGCTCACCACGCCGAACAGGTTGCGGATCAGCAGCAGCATGCAGAGCAGCAACGCGATCACTATTACGATCAGCACCTCCACGTAGCCGGAGGAGGTCAGCCACGCCCCGCCCAGCCCCAGCAGGGACGGGGCGACGTATCCGGCGGCGGCGGTCAGGATCATGCCGGGCCCGCGGGGCCTGCCCCTGGTCAGGGTCACGCCGGAGGTGTCGGAGTGCAGGCGGATGCCCTCCAGCTTGCGCCGGGTGAGCAGTGCCATCAGTGCGTGCCCGCCCTCGTGGGCGATGGTGATCAGACCTCGCGACAACTGCCACGAGGTGGACCACGACACCACGCCCAGTGCGGCCAGCGCGGACAGCAGCACGACCCAGGGGGGCGGCCCGGAACGGGCCGTGGTCAGGGTCACCCAGAGGTCGGACAACGCTCACTTCTCCTTCGCGGCATGAGAGCAAAGCGTCCCACGACTGCCGGTGTGCTGGCGATAAAGTCGAGGTCGTGCAGAACATGATTCCGGAACTCGCGGACGCCGGCGTCCCCGCCTGGTGGCGCGGGCTCGGTCTGCCCGGCCTGGCGGACGTACACGTCCACTTCCTGCCCGAGCGCATGGAGCGCCGGGTCTGGCACCACTTCGAGCACGGCGGTCCGCTGATGGGGAAAGGGTGGCGGATCCACTATCGGCTGCCCGTCGAGGAGCGGGTCGATCGGCTGCGGGCGCTCGGGGTGCGGGCCTTCTCCGCCCTCGCCTACGCGCACCGGCCGGGCATGGCCGAGAGCCTCAACGAATGGACGCTCGACTTCGCCCGCCGTACGGCGGAATGTCTGCCCTCGGCCACCTTCTACCCCGAACCTGGAGTCCTTGGCTATGTCCGGGACGCGCTCGGCCGTGGGGCGCGGATCTTCAAGGTCCACCTCCAGGTCGGCGACTTCGACCCCAGGTGTGAGGAGATCGACGACGTGTGGGGGCTGCTGGCCGAGCGGGGCGTTCCCGTCGTCGTCCACGCCAGCTCGATCCCGCTGCCCGGCCGCTGTACAGGGCCGGTGCCGGTCGGCGGGGTACTGGAGCGCCATCCCACCCTGCCGCTGGTCGTGGCGCACCTCGGCATGCCGGAGTACGACGAGTTCTTCGAGCTGGCCGAGACCTTCCCGAACGTACGGCTCGACACCACGATGACCTTCACCGACTTCGCCGAGCGTGGTATGCCGTTCCCCGCGCGTCTCCGGCCGCGCCTGCGTGACCTCGGGCTGGCCGGCAAGGTCCTGCTCGGCAGTGACTTCCCCAACATCCCCCACCCCTACGCCCACCAGCTCCACGCGCTGGACAGGCTCGACCTGGGCGACGACTGGCTCCGCGCGGTGTGTTGGAACAATGCGGACAATCTCCTTGACCTTTCGGCGCACTACACTCGGTCGGCAGGACATTGATGATCGGGAGAGACTCGTGAACGACCGAAACGCCGAGCTCATCAAGACGTTCTATGACGCCTTCGCACGCCGTGACGCCGACGAGATGGAGCGCTGTTACCACCCCGACGTCACGTTCGGGGACCCCGTCTTCCAGGACCTCGAAGGACGCGACAAGGTCATGGGGATGTGGCGGATGCTGCTCGGCCGCAGTACCGACCTCGGGGTGGAGGTCCGCGACATCGCCGTCCGCCAGTACGAGGGCACCGCGCACTGGACCGCCAGTTACACCTTCGGCAAGACGGGCAGGAGGGTCGTCAATGAAATCGACGCTCTCTTCCGTTTCGAGGACGGACTTATCGTTCGCCACCACGACGACTTCGACCTGCGGCGCTGGTCCAAGATGGCCATGGGCCTGCCGACCGGGATCATCCTCGGCTGGACCCCGATGCTCAGGGCCAAGATCCGCAACACCGCGATGCAGTCGCTGCAAGAGTTCATGACCACCCGATAAGGAGACACGTGTGACCGACCGGCGAGTGCGGGGCCTGCGAAGCCTGATGCGTGGGCGTCCCGGCGCCGGTCGGGAGTCTCCCGAGCGTTCGATGGACCCCAGATCCGCCGGTGACGGGCTGCCGGTCCCACCCCGCTCACGCGTCATCGACAACGCGATCTACGTCAACGGGCATCGCGCCGCCACCCCCGAGTCCCTTCCCGACGCCTTCGAGTGCCTGAAGAACACCCCGGACAGCATGGCCTGGATCGGCTTCTACCGGCCGGAGGACAGCGTCATCCTCGACGTCGCCGAGAAGTTCGACCTGCACGAGCTGGCGGTCGAGGACGCCATCGTCGCTCACCAGCGGCCCAAGGCCGACCGCTACGGCGACACCCTGTTCGTGGTGCTCCGCCCCGCCAGGTATCTCGACGAGGCCGAGGAGGTCGACTTCGGCGAGCTGCACGTCTTCGTCGGTCAGAACTTCGTGATCACCGTACGGCACAGCGAGGCCCCCGACCTGTCACAGGTTCGCCGCAGGATGCAGCACGACCCCGACCTGCTCGGCCAGGGCCCGCAGGCGGTGCTCTACGCCATCCTCGACGCGGTGGTGGACGGCTACGCCCCCGTGGTCGCCGGTCTGCAGAACGACATCGACGAGATCGAGGTGCAGGTCTTCGGTAACGAGCCCGGGGTCTCCCGCCGCATCTACGAGCTGTCGCGCGAGGTGATCGAGTTCCAGCGGGCCACCCAGCCGCTGCTGGGCATGATCGAGGGCTTCATCGCGGGGGCCGCCAAGTACGGGGTGGACGAGGAGCTGCAGAGATACCTGCGGGACGTGGCCGACCACGCGATCACCGTCGCGGAGCGGGTCAGCGGCTTCCGCCAGATGCTCCACGACATCCTCGTGGTCAACTCGACCATGGTCGCCCAGGCCCAGAACGAGCACATGACCAGGCTCACCGAGGCGAGCAACGCCCAGAACGAGGAGGTCAAGAAGATCTCCGCCTGGGCCGCCATCCTGTTCGCCCCCACCCTCGTCGGCACCATCTACGGAATGAACTTCGACGTGATGCCCGAGATCCACTGGACGTGGGGCTATCCCTTCGCGGTCCTGCTCATGGCGGGCGTCTGTCTCACCCTGTATCTGGTGTTCAAACGCCGAGACTGGCTCTGAGCCCGGCACCTTCCGACAGGAGGCGCCTGGCCACATCCGCACCGTCAGTTGAGCTTGGCCAGGATCAGATCCAGCTTGCCCTCCATGGAGTCCATGCGGGCGTTCATGGAGCTCATGTTGCTTTCCAAGGAGTCCATACGACCTTCCATGGACCCCATACGACCTTCCACGGACCCCATACGACCTTCCATGGACCCCATCCGGGCATCTAGGCCGTCGACCTTGGTCTCCAGGCCGTCGACTTTGATGTCCAGGCCGTCGACCTTGGTGGAGAGAGCGGAGAGGTCCTCCTTGGTGGCCATCCTGTTCATGATCTCTTCGAACATCGGCGCGGTGTAGGTCATGACCTCCTCGCGGACGATCTTAGGGAGATCATTCAGGGTCTCCTTGATGTACGCCAGGTCTGCGCTCGTCTTGAAGGCATGGGCCTCCAACTCCGTCAGGCGCTGACCTGTGTTTCCAATCGCCACTCCGGGCATGGTACCTCCTGCTCAGGGGGAAACGGAGGGCTGTCCGGCTACGGGCCGGAGTCGCGATCCGTAACAGCACGCATCCAATTGAACACGTACGGATGACATGGTGGAGGCGGGTTCCGGGATTTCGGTCCGGAGGAATCAGCTGAGCAGTTTGCGGGCGGCGGCCTCGATCTCGGCCTCCGACAGCAGCACGTGCCTGGACGCCTCGCCCAGCGGGATGAAGCTGTCAAAGGAGGTCACCCGGGCGATCCTGCCGGTGAAACCCGCGTCGATCAGCTCGGCGACGATGCTCTCCGAGACCCCTCCGCTACGGCGGGTCTCGTCGGCGATCAGCACCCTTCCGGTCAGCTCGGCGGCCCGCATCAGATCCTCCACCGGCAGGGGGGAGAGCCAGCGCAGGTCGAGCACCCGGCAGCTGTGCCCCTCGGCGGTGAGCCTGACCGCGGCGCGCAGGCTCATCCGCAGGCCGTTGCCGAAGGTCACGATCGTCAGGTCGCGGCCGTCGCCGTAGCTGCGGGCGCGCCCGATCGGGATGTGCGTCTCCGCCCAGCGGGCCGGAGGCGCGTACGGGGAGAGCCAGCCGTTGTCGCCCTCCTCGAACATGTCACGGGTGCTGTACAGCGCGATGGGCTCAAGGAAGACGCAGACGCTGCCGTCGGTGCGGGCGGCGGCCAGGCAGGTGCGCAGCATCGAGGCGGCGTCATCGGGACGTGCGGGGGAGGCCACGACCAGGCCGGGGATGTCACGCAGCGCGGCGACGGAGTTGTCGTTGTGGAAGTGGCCGCCGAAGCCCTTCTGGTAGGCGTAGGAGGCGACGCGCAGCACCATCGGGTTGCGGAAGGCGCCCCGGGAGAAGAACTGGAGCGTCGCGGCCTCGCCGCGGATCTGGTCCAGGGCGTTGTGCAGGTAGGCCAGGTACTGGATCTCGGGCACCGGCAGCAGGCCGGAGACCCCCGAGCCGAGTGCCAGGCCGAGCACCGCCTGCTCGTCGAGGTGGGTGTCGAAGACCCGGCCGAGACCGAAGCGTTTCTGCAGGCCGCGGGTGACGCCGTAGACGCCGCCCTTGCGTGCCACGTCCTCGCCGAAGACCAGCACGTCGGGGTGGGCGGCCAGGGCGTCGGTGAGGGTGCGGTTGATGGCCTGGGAGAGGGTCAGTGGACCCTCCTGCTCGGGGAGCCTGCCGCCGAAGGCCCTCGCCCTGGCCTCGGGGGCCGCGACGTTCCTGCCGGCCGCGGCGACGGCGGCGGGGGTGCGCGGGGCCAGCGGTTCGACGATGTCGAGGGCGGAGACCAGCCGGGGCCGCCGTGAGCTCTCCATGGCCATCTTGAACAGGTGCTCGCGCGTCGTCTCATAGCGGAGAAGCAGCTCGTCGGGGGTGATCAGACCGGCCTCGACGAGCAGCCTGGCGGTCGCGACGAGCGGATCGCGCGCGAGGTCGGCGTCGATCTCCCGTTTGGTCCGATAGGAAAGCTCCACGTCCGACCCCGCGTGGCCCATCAGCCGGACGGTGCCGACGCGCAGCAGGGCCGGGGCTCGATTCGAGCGGACGTGGTCGGCGGCGGCCAGCGCCACGTCGTGGACGTCGGCCAGGTCGCAGCCGTCGGCCTCGAAGTACCTCAACAGCGGGTGGTGGGCGGCCTTGACCCAGCCCTCGGGGGTGCGCACGCTGATGCCCAGGCCGTTGTCCTCGCAGACGAACAGGATCGGCAGCGCCAGCTTCTGGTAGGAGCAGTAGGCGGCGGTGTTGAGTCCCGACAGGGCGCTGGCGTGGTTCGTCGAGGCGTCGCCGAAGCTGCACATCGCGATCGCGTCGGCCGGCCACGGCCCCGGCAGGCCGAGCTGGCGGGTGCGCTCGATGGCGAAGGCCACGCCCACCGCGCGCGGCAGGTGGCTGGCGATCGTGGAGGTCTGCGGGATCACCGCCAGGTCGGGGTGGCCGAAGACCTTGTGCCGCCCGCCGGCCATCGGCTCCTCGGCCGAGGCGGTCAGGCCGAGCAGCACGTCGCGCATCCCCTCCTCGGGCAGCCGTCCCGCCATCGCCGACCGGGTCAGGTAGAAGGCGCCGGACCGGTAGTGCGGGAGGACGGGGTCGGTGACGCGCAGCGCGGCGGCGATCGCGGCGTTGCCCTCGTGTCCGGCCGAGCCGATGGTGTAGAAGCCCTGCCCCTGCTCACGAAGCCAGCGGGCGGTGACGTCCAGCAGCCTGCTGCCCAGCTGGAACTCGAACAGCTCGCGGCAGCGGGCCCCGGTCAGGGTCGTGCCTTCCCGTACGGGAAGGCCGGGATCGCGCGGCGCCCCGGGGGAGAGGGCGGCCACGGCCTCGGTGAAGTGGGTCTCAACAGTGTCGCGCGCCACAGCCCGATTATGTCCTCCTCGGCGGACGCCGTCCTCAACCTTGACATCTTTGGTGCGGCTGGGTCGCGGATCGGCCTCATGTAACAGTTTTCCATGACGGATTGTCAGAATTTACTGCTGATTATCGGAAGCAATGGTCAAGGAGGTGCCTTTGCCGGTGCGAGCCGGAAAACGAGGCAAGACTTGTGAATGGTCGCCTTACCGAGCGTGAGGATCAGTGAAGTATGGAAGGTGAGTGACGCGGGAGGGGAGCCGCAATGCTGGTACAGGACGATGAGCGGCCGGTGGTCGTCGGATACGACGACTCCGCGGAGAGCCGGCGGGCACTGCGCTGGGCCCTTGAGGAGGCCCGCCTCAGATTCCTCCCGTTGCTGATCTGTCACGCCTGGCAGTGGCCCTACCCGATGCTCTCCGTCACCCACGAGACCACCGCGGTCATCCGGCGCATGGGCTCGCACATCCTGGAGAGGGGGCTGGCCCTGGCGCACGATCTGGCCCCCCGGGCACAGGTGCGCGGCCAGCTGGTGGAGGGGTCGCCGGGGGCGGCCCTGGTGAGCGTGTCGGGTGCGGCCGAGCTGGTCGCGATCGGCCCGCGCGGCTCCGGCGGTTTCGACGAGCTGAAGATCGGCTCGACGACGGTCCAGGTCGCCTCGCACGCCCGCTGCCCGGTGGCCGTCGTCAGGCAGCCGGGCCACCTCCGCACCGACCGCGTCGCGATCGCCGTGGAGGACGCGCACCTGGAGTCGGCGGAGCTCGGCCTGGCCTTCGAGGAGGCGAGGCTGCGCAGGGCGACGCTGCTGGTGATCTGCCTCTGCCCCGAGGGCGCCGACGACACCCGGCGGGTGGCGGTCCGCTTCAACACCAACGTCGCGCTGTGGGAGGAGAGGTATCCGCAGCTGGAGGTGGAGACCGTGATCGAGACGAGGTCCCACGTCGAGGTGCTCCGTCACGCGGCCGACCGTTCGGACCTGATGGTGGTGGCCGACAGGGAGCACGACGACCCGCCGGGCCTCGCCATCGGCCCGGCCTGTCAGATGCTGCTGCGCGAGGCGCCGTGCACGGTCATGGTGAACCCCTCGCAGGCGTGGCTCACGTCCCCGCGCAAGGGTGCCCACATCATGAGTTAGTGATTGCTAACTTTGGGGTGTGGCCAGCGCCGCGCGGGCCATGCCGCGCAGTAGTTCGGCCATCGCCGCGGGCGGTAGTTCCCCGGCGCTGTGCGGTGTGGAGTTGAGCAGCCCGAAGACGGCGTGGGTCGCGGCGCGCAGCTCGGCCTGGGAACGGCCCGGGTAGAGCTCGCTCAGCACGGTGACCCACTCCTCGACGTACAGTCTCTGGAGCCTGCGGATCCGTCGCCGGGCGGGCTCGGGTACGTTGTCCAGCTCCCTGTCGTGCACCGTGATCAGCGCCGGGTGGCTCAGCGCGAATTCGATCTGGCAGCTGAGCAGGGCGTTCAGGGCCTGCTCGGCGTCGGCTGCCTCGGTCACGCGGCGGGTTCCCGAGGCGTGCAGGCGCTCGCTGACGTCCAGCAGCATCTCGGAGAGCAGAGCCTCCTTGCCGCTGAAATGCCGGTAGAGGGCCGGACCCGAGGTGCCGACCGCGCCGCCGATGTCCTCGATCGAGACACCGTGGAAGCCGCGCGCCGCGAACAGTCTCGCCGCGGCGTCCAGGATCTCGGCGCGCCGCGAGCCGCGATTGCGGGTAGCGGGCTGGGCAGTCGTCACCTTCCGCATGGTAGACGGTAACGTTAATAATGACTAACATCTGTGGTGAAGTTAGTGATCCTTAACCCAGCGGCGACGGAGCCGGACAGGAGGGCCCGCATGAGTGGCTGGCCGGTGCTGCGAAGCACCTGCGACCCGGGTGGCGAGGGTTTCAGGCGCAACGCCGAGGTCAATGAGCGGCTGGTCGCCGACCTCGGGGAACGCGTCGCGGCCGCGAGGCTGGGAGGCCCGGAGAAGTCGCGCGCCAGGCACGTCTCCCGGGGCAAGCTGCTGCCCCGCGACCGCGTCGACTCCCTCCTCGACCCCGGCTCGCGATTCCTGGAGCTCTCCCAGCTGGCCGCGGGAGGGATGTACGGGGACGAGGCGCCCGCCGCCGGGATCATCACCGGGGTGGGCCGGGTCTCCGGCCGCGAGTGCGTGATCGTCGCCAACGACGCCACCGTCAAGGGCGGCACCTACTACCCGATCACCGTCAAGAAGCACCTGCGGGCCCAGGAGGTCGCCCTCCACAACAACCTGCCCTGCGTCTACCTCGTCGACTCCGGGGGCGCGTTCCTGCCCAAGCAGGACGAGGTCTTCCCGGACCGCGAGCACTTCGGCCGGATCTTCTACAACCAGGCCACCATGTCGGCGCGCGGCATCCCGCAGATCGCCGCGGTCCTCGGCTCCTGCACGGCGGGCGGCGCCTACGTCCCGGCGATGAGCGACGAGGCGGTGATCGTCCGCAACCAGGGCACGATCTTCCTCGGTGGCCCGCCGCTGGTGAAGGCGGCCACCGGCGAGGAGGTCAGCGCCGAGGACCTGGGCGGCGGCGACCTGCACGCCCGGGTCAGCGGCGTCACCGACCACCTCGCCGACGACGACCGCCACGCGCTGAGGATCGTCCGGGACATCGTCTCCACCCTCGCGCCGCGCACGCCCTCCCCCTGGGAGCGCCTGCCATCGGAGGAGCCGGTCTGCGACCCCCGCGACCTGTACGGCATCGTCCCCGCCGACACCCGCACCCCGTACGACGTCCGTGAGATCATCGCCCGCGTCGTCGACGGCAGCAGGTTCGGCGAGTTCAAGGCCGAGTACGGCAGCACGCTCGTCACCGGGTTCGCCCGCATCCACGGTCACCCCGTCGGGATCATCGCCAACAACGGCATCCTGTTCGGCGAGTCGGCGCTCAAGGGCGCCCATTTCATCGAACTGTGCGACCGGCGCAACACCCCGCTGGTCTTCCTGCAGAACATCAGCGGGTTCATGGTCGGCCGGGCCTACGAGGCGGGCGGGATCGCCAAGCACGGCGCGAAGATGGTCACCGCCGTCGCCTGCGCCCGGGTCCCCAAGTTCACCGTGGTCGTCGGCGGCTCGTTCGGGGCCGGCAACTACGCGATGGCCGGGCGCGCCTACTCGCCCCGGTTCCTGTGGATGTGGCCCGGAGCCCGGATCTCGGTGATGGGCGGCGAGCAGGCCGCCAACGTCCTGTCCACGGTCGGCAACGCCGACCCCGACGCCATCCGCGGGCAGTACGAGGAGCAGGGCAACCCCTACTACTCCACGGCCCGCCTCTGGGACGACGGGGTCATCGACCCCCTCGACACCCGAACCGTCCTGGGCCTGGCCCTGTCAGCCTCGGCCAATGCCCCCCTCGACCCTGTCGGCTACGGCGTCTTCCGGATGTGACCGCACCCATGACCCACCCATCAGCACCCCGCCGGATGTTCGACACCGTCCTCGTCGCCAACCGCGGCGAGATCGCCCTGCGGATCACCCGCACGCTCAGCAGACTGGGCATCCGTTCCGTGGCCGTGCACAGCGACGCCGACGCCGGGGCGCGGCACGTCCGCGAGGCCGATGTCGCGGTACGGCTCGCCGGCGGCTACCTCGACGTCGACGGCATCCTCGCCGCCGCGGCGGCGACCGGAGCCCAGGCCGTGCACCCCGGCTACGGCTTCCTCGCGGAGAACGCCGCCTTCGCCCGGCGCTGCGCCGAGGCCGGGCTCGTCTTCGTCGGCCCGCCGCCGGAGGCCGTCGAGGCCATGGGCGACAAGATCCGCGCCAAGGCCACCGTCTCCGCGGCCGGCGTCCCCGTCGTCCCCGGCGGAGCCGAGCCGGGCGACGACCTGGCCGAGGCCGCCGAGCGGATCGGCTTCCCCGCGCTGATCAAGCCCTCGGCGGGCGGCGGGGGCAAGGGCATGGTGCTCGTGCGCTCCGCGGCGGAGCTGCCGGAGGCGCTGGCGTCCGCCCGCCGCACGGCCGCCGCCGCGTTCGGTGACGCGACCCTGCTGATCGAGCGGTTCGTGGAGAACCCCCGGCACATCGAGATCCAGGTGATGGCCGACGCCCACGGCGGCGTCATCCACCTGGGCGAGCGCGAGTGCAGCCTGCAGCGCCGCCACCAGAAGATCGTAGAGGAGGCGCCCTCCCCGCTTCTCGACGCCGCGACCAGGGCCGCGATGGGCGCCGCGGCGGTCGAGGCCGCCAGGTCCGTCGGCTACACCGGTGCCGGCACCGTGGAGTTCATCGTCCAGGGCTCCACCGGCGACTACTACTTCATGGAGATGAACACCCGCCTGCAGGTCGAGCACCCCGTCACCGAGCTGGTCACCGGCCTGGACCTGGTCGAGCTCCAGCTCAGGGTCGCCGCCGGCGAGCCCCTCCCGCTCACCCAGGAGCAGGTGCGGCTCGACGGTCACGCCGTCGAGGCCCGGGTCTACGCGGAAGATCCCTTCCGGGGCTTCCTGCCGACCGGGGGCCGGGTCCTCGCGCTGCGCGAGCCGCCCGGCGTGCGGGTCGACTCCGGTCTGCTGGCCGGGGGCGTGGTCGGCAGCGACTACGACCCGATGCTGTCGAAGGTCATCGCCTGGGGGCCGGACCGGGCGAGCGCCCTGCGGCGGCTCGACGGGGCGCTCGCGGCCACGGCCGTGCTCGGGGTGCCCACCAACATCTCCTTCCTGCGCGCCCTGATCGGCCATCCCGCGGTGGTCGCGGGAGACCTCGACACCGGCCTCGTCGAGCGCCATCTCGACGAGCTGGTCTCCCGTGCGGGTGTCCCCGACGACGTGCTGACCGCCGCGGCCCTGGTCCTGCACCGCGAGCACGTCCCCGCGGGGCACGCCGACCCGTGGGACGTCCCCGACGGCTGGCGGCTGGGCGAGGCGGCGTGGACCGTCTACCGGCTGGAGAGCCGCGAGGGGGTCCACGAGCTCAGGGTGCGCGGCCTGCCCGCCTCCGGCGCCGAGGTCCTGCTCTCTGGCGACCTCTCCGGCGACGGCGACGGCGCGGGTGCCGGCGCCGAGACGGTACGGGCGCTGCTGGCCGACGAGGGCGACGACCTGCTCGTCACCCTCGGTGAGACCGCGAGGCGCTACGCCGTCGCCAGGGACGGCGACACGGTGTGGCTCGGCCGCGACGGCGACGCCTGGGCGTTCACCCACCGCCACCTGGGCGACCCCGGCGACCGGGCGGGCGCGGGCGGTCCGGGGGACGGTCTGGTCCGCAGCCCGATGCCGGGCACCGTTCTGGTGGTGAAGGTGGCCGCCGGTGACCGGGTCACCGAGGGGCAGCCGTTGCTCATCGTGGAGGCGATGAAGATGGAGCACACCGTGACCGCGCCGATCGACGGGGTCGTCGCCGAGGTGCGGGTCCGGACGGGCCAGGCGGTCGGCATGGACGCCGTGCTGGCCGTGGTCGGCGGACAGGAGCGGTGATGCGCGCCGTACCGGAACGTCAGGGAGACGAGGAGGCATGATGCGCGAGCCGCAGAGGATCGGGGCGGAGGGACTGCCCGAGCGGGTCACGATCTACGAGGTCGGGCCGCGCGACGGGCTGCAGAACGAGGCGGCGGTGGTCCCCGTCCGGGTCAAGGCCGAGTTCATCGCCCGGCTGGCCGCCGCGGGACACCGGGTGATCGAGGCCACCAGCTTCGTGCACCCCAAGTGGGTGCCCCAGCTCGCCGACGCCTCGGAGTTGCTGGCGGTCATGGAGCGGGTCCCCGGTGTGCGCTACCCGGTGCTCGTGCCCAACGAGCGCGGCCTGGACCGCGCGCTCGAACACGGCGTCCAGGAGATCGCGATCTTCGCGAGCGCCACCGAGACGTTCGCGGGCCGGAACCTCAACCGGACGCTGGAGTCGCAGTTCGACATGTTCGAGCCGGTGGTCGCACGGGCGCTGGCGCACGGCCTGAAGGTCAGGGCGTACGTGTCGATGTGCTTCGGTGACCCTTGGGAGGGCCCGACGCCGATCGCCCAGGTCGTCTCCGTCGGGCGCAGGCTGCTCGACCTGGGCTGCTTCGAGCTGTCGCTCGGCGACACCATCGGCGTCGGCACCGCCGGCCACGTCGCCGCGCTGATCGAGGCCTTCGGCGACCCCTCCCGGCTCGCGGTCCACTTCCACGACACCTACGGCCAGGCCCTGGCCAACACGCTCGCCGCGCTGCGGGAGGGCGTGAGGGTGGTCGACGCCTCCACCGGAGGCATCGGCGGTTGCCCGTACGCCGAGAGCGCCACCGGCAACCTCGCCACCGAGGACCTGGTCTGGATGCTGCACGGTCTCGGCGTCGAGACCGGTCTTGATCTTCCGTCGCTGGTGGAGACCAGCACCTGGCTGGCCGGCAGGCTCGGCCGCCCCAGCCCGTCGCGGGTCGTCCAGGCCCTGGCCGGGAGCCCGTCCCGCACCCCCGTGGAGAAGGAGTGACCATGCCCAAGCTGACCGGTGAGTACGAGGAGCTACGCAAGACCGTCGAGGCGTTCGCCCGCGACGTGGTGGCCCCGGTGATCGGCGACCTCTACGAGCGCGAGGAGTTCCCCTACGACATCGTGCGGCAGATGGGCGCGATGGGCCTGTTCGGGCTGCCGATCTCCGAGGAGTACGGCGGCATGGGCGGCGACTACTTCGCGCTCTGCCTGGCCCTGGAGGAACTGGCCAGGGTCGACTCCAGCGTGTCGATCACCGTCGAGGCCGCGGTGTCGCTGGGCGCCATGCCGATCTACCGGTTCGGCACGGCCGAGCAGCGCGCCGAGTGGCTGCCCCGGCTGACGTCGGGCGAGATGCTGGGCGCCTTCGGTCTCACCGAGCCGGGCGGCGGCTCCGACGTGCCGGGCGGCATGCGCACCACGGCGGTGCTGGACGGCGACGAGTGGGTGATCAACGGCACGAAGGCGTTCATCACCAACTCCGGCACCGATATCACCGGCGTCATCGGCGTGGCCGCGATCACCGGCGAGCGGGCCGACGGCAAGAAGGAGATCTCCACGATCCTGGTGCCGGCGGGCACCCCGGGCCTCACCGTCGCCAAGAAGTACTCCAAGGTGGGCTGGAACTGCTCCGACACCCGCGGGCTCTCCTTCGATGACTGCAGGGTCCCGGCGCGGAACCTGCTCGGCGAGCGTGGGCGCGGCTACGCGCAGTTCCTGCAGACCCTCGACGAGGGCCGCATCGCCATCGCCGCGCTCTCCACCGGGCTGGCCCAGGGCTGCGTGGACGAGTCGCTGCGCTACGTCCGCGAGCGCCGGGCGTTCGGCCACCCCATCGGCCACTACCAGGCCATCCAGTTCAAGATCGCCGATATGGAGGTGCGCACCCACACCGCCCGCCTGGCCTACTACCACGCCGCGGAGAAGATGCTCGCGGGGGAGCCGTTCAAGAAGGAGGCGGCCATCGCCAAGCTCGTCGCCGGCGACGCCGCCATGGACAACGCCCGCGACGCCACCCAGATCTTCGGCGGCTACGGGTTCATGAACGAGTACCCGGTCGGCCGCTTCTACCGCGACGCCAAGATCCTGGAGATCGGCGAGGGCACCAGCGAGGTCCAGCGCATGCTGATCGCCCGCGAGCTGGGGCTCGGCGACCTCTGAGTCATCGAGAGGGCGGGCGGTCCCGGCCGGGTGAGCAGGCACAGGACCGCCGCCTGAGACGGTGAGTTCGGGGCGTCAGTGTGCGGGGATCGTCGCGATGAAGCCGTGCCCCGCGAAGGTTCCGGAGACGGTGGTGTCGTCCTTGGGGAGGAAGGCCTTCCACGAGAGCCTCACCGGGTGGGACCCGCCGTCGCCGTCGATGACGGTCAGCCGGGCCGTGGCGTCATCGCCCAGGCGGATCTCGCCGTTCACCGTGAGGTCGCCGACGAAGCGGACGTCTCGCAGCCGGATGGTGGCCGCCTTGTCGTCGAACGTCAGCAGGCCGCCGCGCAGGCCCGCCTCCGTGGCCGACTGCCAGTACGGGGACCTGAGGGGGTTGCGCCTGGCCGTCGCGTCGGCGACGGTGGCGAAGGCGGCCGCGAGGACCTGCCGCTCTCCGGCGGCCAGGCGGGTGCCGCGTGCCGGAGGCACCTGCGCCACGGTCCCGGGGAAGGAACCGAGGGCGCGGTAGTTCGCCTCGTCGCAGCGGGGCTTGTCGTCGAAGGTGTCCGGGTCGGTGAGGAAGGCGCGCATCGCATCGCGGACGCACCCGTTCATCTGGGGGCCCGTGGTGAGGTTGTGGGAGGCGAAGCGAACCCGGGAAAAGGTGGAACCGGGGAAGCGCCGAGTCACCGCGGCCGCCTCCGCCGGGGTGGTCGAGTCGAAGTCCCCGCCCAGGGCCAGGACCGGCACCCGGGGCTGTTCCGCGCCCGGCGGTACGGGCGGGCTGTCGCGAGGAGCCGGCCAGCCGACGCAGATGTCCTGCATGCCGAGGACCGGTCTTCCCGGGAGGGGTCCGCCCAGGTCCGTGACGGTGAAAGGCCTGAAGGGGCGCTTCTCGTCGTAGTAGCGGTCCAGTTGGCGCCGCCGCTCGTCCGCCGGAGCGGCGCGCTCGAAGGGGAAGGCGGCGTCACCGCACATGTAGGAGAGCAGGCCCGCCAGTTCCGCCCCGCGCAGCGGCGCGGTCGGGGCCGCGTCGATCACTCGCACCAACCGGCGCAGCGGGAGTGGATCGCCGTCCAGATAGGCGGCGACGGCCGCGCTCTCCTCGCGGCCGACCAACGGCAGATAGAGGTTGTTCGTCAGGTGCGCGAGCGACGAAAGCCGCAGTTCCGGATCGGGATGGGTGCGCAGGTGCCGTACCAGCTTGGCGAGGGCGTCGGCGGGATCGCCCGGCAACCGCCGACAGGCGCGAGAGGGGGCGCAGGCCACGTCGAGCAGGTCGGCGCGGGTCCGGATCGGCCCGGTCAGGTAACCGTCCTGACCGGTGGCCACAATGCTGTCGAGCAGCACCCCGGAGACGCTGCCCGGGTGGCGGGCGGCGTACGCCTGGGCGAACAAGGTGCCGTACGAGATGCCGTAGAACATCACTTTCGGTACGCCCAGGGCATCGCGTACGGCGTTCATGTCGGTGACGGCCTGGTCGGCGGTGAAGAACCGGCCGCGAGGACCCAGCCGGGTGGCACAGGCGGTGACGGTCTCCTGGCGTTCCAGGTCGAGCCCCGGACAGAGCACGGGGCTGGACTTTCCCAGACCGCGCGGCTCGACCACCAGCAGGTTGTGCCGGTCGAGCACCGGTCCCAGTGCCTCGGTCAGGGACGGCACCGCGGGGAGCGCCGGCGACGGCCCGCCCGGATTGGCCAGTACGGTCCCGGCCGCCGGGCGGGAGGCGTCCTTCCTGGGTAGCCAGGCGAACGCCACCGTGATCCGCTCCGAAGCGGGGTCGTTCCAGTCGAGCGGCACCCGTATCTCCCCGTCGCAGCGGGTCTTCGCCGAAGCGCACGGATGCCGGAACCCGCCCGCGTTCGGGCGGGGCGTGTCGTGGTCGCGGGCGGTGGCGTTCGGGGCGGTGAGGACCGAGGCGAGAAGCGTTCCGCAGGTGCCCGCCGTGACGAGCGCCGCCGTGGCCCGGCGCGTGATGGATCGCTGGTCTGCGTTCATGCCTTCCAGGCTTGTCCACGATCGGGACCGGTTCCTCGTAGCCGGGAACGGTTTCCCCCTGGGAGCCGAGCCCCGGCCGCCTCCCCGTATGGGAGCACGGTCCCATGGAACCGGAAGGGGAAAGATCAGCCGGTGGTGCCCGGGGTGACGAAACCCGCCTCGTAGGCGACGACCACCGCTTGGGCCCGGTCGCGGACGCCGAGTTTGGCGAACAGGCTGGTCACGTGGTTCTTCACGGTGGAAACCGCCACGTCCAGCGTCCCGGCGATCTCCAGGTTCGACTGCCCTCGTGCGATGAGGACCAGCACCTCACGCTCCCGGTCGGTCAGCCCGGCAAGCTCCGGCGGCATCGTCGCGGGCCGGGGCCGTACGGCCCGGACGAACGTGCCGATCAGCCGGGTCAGCAGCCGCGGCGCGACGACCGAGTCGCCGCGGTGCACCACCCGCACGCCCTCCAGTAACTCCTCGGGCGAGACGTCCTTGGGCAGGAAGCCCGAGGCCCCGGCCCGCAGCGCCTCGATGACGTACTCGTCCAGGTCGAAGGTGCTCAGCGCGAGCACGCGCACGCCGGGCAGCTCGGCGGTGATCCGCCCGGTGGCGGTGACGCCGTCGGCCTCCGGCATGTGCAGGTCCATCAGCACCACGTCGGGGAGCAGGTCGCGGGCGAGGGTGAGCGCCTCGTCACCGTCGCCCGCCTCACCCACCACGGAGAGGTCGTCCTGGGCGTTCAGGATCATCCGGAAGCCGAAGCGCACCACCGCGTGGTCGTCGACGACCAGTATCCTGATCATTTCTTCCTCTCCCGCCCGATCGGACCATGCTCGGCCGGTCGGCTCTCAGCTTGTTCCCAGAACCGGGAGGGGCAGCCGGGCATGGACCCGGAAGCCCCCGTCCCGCAGGTGCCCCGTCTCCAGCCACCCACCGCAGAGTGCCACACGCTCGGCCATTCCGCCCAGCCCGAAACCGCCCCCGAAGTGGCCTTCGTGCCTCCGGCCGCCAGAGGGCGCACCGGGCCCGTTGTCGACCACCTCCACCTCGACCGCGGCGGGTTCGTAAGCGATCCTGACCCTCACCGGGGCGTTTCCGGCGTGCTTGCGCGCGTTGGTCAACGACTCCTGGACGATCCGGTAGACCGCGTGGTCGACCGCGGCGGGCAGCCGGCCGGGCTCGCCGGTCACCTCCAGGAGCGCGGGCTGTCCCGCCTCGCGAGCCCGGCCGACCAGCGCGGGCAGGGCGGCGGCCCCGCGGGCGGGCGAGCCCGTCCCGGTACGGGTGGGGGAGTCGCCCGCCACGGGGGCGCTCTCCGGGCCGGCCGGCTCGTTCACCCGGTCGGCGCGCAGCACGTGCAGCAGCTGCCGCATCTCCGCCATGGCCTCCCGCCCGGCGAGCTCGGCGTTGAGCAGGGCGGCCTCGGCCCCGGCGGGATCGCGGGCCATGGTCGTGCGTGCCGCTCCCACGAGGACCTGCATCGTGCTGATGTTGTGGGCGACCACATCGTGCAGTTCCCGGGAGATGTGACGGCGCTCCGCCCGCACGATCTCCTCGGCGAGCTCGGTCTGCCTCCTGAGGGCGGTCTCCCGGCGCAGCCGCACCAGCCTGCCCACCCCGACGAGCAGCAGCGGGACGAGCAGTCCCACAGAGCCGGAATCCTGGCGTTCGGTTCCGGTGGCGAGCTGGACGGCCGTCGCCACCGCCGGGTAGAACAATCCCACCGCCACGGCCGCCGCCCAGGCGCGCCGGGCCTCGCCGTGCCTGCCCGTCGTGTACAGGGCCAGCATCGCCTGCAGGCCGTACCCCTGCCAGCCCGTCGACACGACGATCACGCAGTCGCAGGCCACGGTGACGGCCACCACGGTGATCGGCCGGCTCCGCCGCCACAGCAGAGCCGCGGACGAAACGGTGAAGAAGGTGAACGCCAGGACCGAGAATCCCTGAGCGGAGAACCTGCCCTGAAGGATGGCCAGGGCGACGTACACCGCCCAGACGCCCAGTGCGATGAGCACGTCGGCGACGCGCGAGCGGTCCGCCGGCGACCACCTACCTCCGGCCGCTCCGAACCACGCTCGCGCCCCCGTGAACGTGGCACGCATCCTGCCGGGCCCGGAGCCCCTCACCGCTGGGTTCGTCCGCGATGCCGCCCGGCTCGCAGGCAGGTGGCCGGGCCCGAGGGGGGAGCGGATCCGGTAGCAGGCCGATAGGGGGCGCCGTGCGGGTCGGGGGATTTCTCAGATGTTCGGGCCATGGAAGACCACGGTTCCAGAGCGAGGGCTCCGAGACCATGGCTTCGGGACGGTCCCGGCCGAGCCGTCACCGATCCTGCCCGGCGCGCCGGTAGCGCAGCAGCACGGTCCGGGAGTCGACGAGCCGCAGATCGGTCAGGCCGGTGAGCCGCGGCGGGTGCTCACGGCCTCTCCGTGGTGTCGGGCAGTCCTTCCAGCTCGCGTACCCGCTCGATCATCTCGGTGATGGCGTTCAGGCTCTTGGGGGAGAGACCGGCCGCGCGCAGCGCGAGCTGCCGGACGTGCGTGTCCCGGATGGCGGTCAGCAGCGCGAGTTCGGCGTCGATCCGCTCGGCTGCCGTTTCGTCGAAGAAGTAGGCCGGAGGGACACCGAAGAATCCCGCCAGGGCTTCAAGATGCCGTTTGGTCGGGTTGTCGCGGATGCCTTTTCGCAGCTGCCAGATGTAGGTGGCCGATATGGTCGGGCCGCCGGCCGTGCGAAGCGCCTCGGCGACCTCCTCGAAGCTGTACTCGCCGCCGTCACGTGGGTGGACCGTGTGGAAGAGATGGTCCAGCTTCGCCGCGAGGGTCCGCCGTGTGTCCGGCGAGCCGGCCGGCGAGGTGTCTGGCATGTGTCCTTCCCGCGCGGACCGGCCTGGGCAGGCCCGGGTCGCAGGTCGAAGGATACCAGGGCGTCAACTGGGATGGGTGGCAGTGTGTATATGGACCAACGACAGTTTGTTGTTCCTGTGGATCGGTTGCTGCGAGGTACGCCGGGCGGAACATTAGATGAAATATCCTGATGTTTTCCCGGGGGGCCGTCACCTGTCGTCATCCGTCAGCGGCCGGCCGTGATGCAGCGTCTCCGCGTAGGAGAACACGTATCCCCTGCCCACCTCGACGGGGGCCAGGCCGGCCAGGTCGGCGTCCGGCACGTCGAGGAGGCGCAGGTCGGCCGATCCCGCCCAGATGTCGGAGAACTCGATGTCGGTGACCTCCGAGACGACGAGCCGGTTCAGCGGCGCCTCCGACGGCACCCAGGAGGGGAACAGCCGGGTGTGCACCAGCGGGAGCGTGTGCAGAAGCGGCGGCCGGTCGATCCGGCCGTCCAGCGTGACGGTCGCCTCGGCGGTACGCCGTCCGTCCACGGACAGGACCCCGCCGAACCGTCCCCCACCGGCCAGCCGGGGACCCGCGCGGCCGACCGTCACCGGCCGGATCTGGTGGACGGTGCCGAACTGCTTGGGCATGCCCTGGATCCAGCCGCGCATCAGCGGGACCGGGCTGTCCACCCAGGCGTACGGGCATCGTGCGAGATGCCGCCCCCGGTACCGGCAGGAGATCAGGATCAGGAACTCGGCGAACCGGCATCGCGCCGGGTCGGCCAGTTCGGCCCCGGACTCCGAGCACCACTGCCACTCGGCGAAGATCGCGGCGGCCTCGCCGGGGTCGGGTCCCGGCTCCAGCTCGGGTGGCAGGAACCGCGCGGCCGCGGCCGGGTCCACGCGGTAGTCGACCATGATGACGTCGCCGGAGAAGTGCCAGGGCGGCGGGGTGACCATCGCCGAGCCCCCGGAGGGGGAGAGCGGCAGGGTGTAGCCGTGCGGGCCCGCCATCGGAGTGGAGGGGATGGTCGTCTCGATCGATCGCATGCGTCAGGTCCGATCCGTGTGCGCCGGTAACGCGTTCCAGGCCGTGGCCAGTCGCCGAGCGGCGAAGGCCAGCCGCGAGGGGGAGTTGAAGCTGTAGGCCAGCCGGATGGCCGGCCGCGCCGTGCCGCCGAAGCGGGAGCCCGCGGCCACCTCGACCCCGGCACCGCTCGCCGCGCCGAGCAGGTCGGGCTCGCGCTGCCGGTGGCGGGCGCGGAGCCAGACGAAGAAACCGCCGTCCGGCCGGTCGAGCTCGAAACCGTCGTCCAGGCCGGCCAGCAGGGTGTCGACGAGCGTGTCACGCCTCTCCCGCAACCGGGCTCGCAGCCAGTCCAGGTGACGGTCGTAGTCGCCGGCGCGCACCAGGGCGGCCACCGCGAGCGCGGCGGTGTGGTTCAGGCAGCCGCCGCTGCGGAACAGCCCGTGACCGGCGAGCCGGTCGACGGTCTCGGTCCCGGCGAGCAGCCAGCCCAGGCGCAGTCCGGGGGCGAGCGTCTTGGAGAAGGTGCGCAGCCGGATCACCCCGTGGTAGCTCGCGAGCCCCGCCATGGAGGGGGGAGCGGGGGCCTCGCCGAGATGCAGTTCGGCGTAGGCGTCGTCCTCCACGACCGGAGTCCCGTGGCGGGACGCGACGGACAGCAACTCACGTCGCCGTGCGACGGGGACGACCCGGCCGGTGGGGTTGTGGAAGGTGGGGTTCAGGTAGACGAACGCGGCCCGTTCCTCGGCCAGGGCCTCGCGCAACGCGTCCGGATCCATGCCCCCGGAGTCCGAGCGCACCTCGCGCAGCCGCATCCCGCAGTCGGTGAGGATCAGGCGTCCCAGGTCGTAGCAGGTCTCCTCGACGAGTACCACATCCCCCGGATCCGCCAGGGTGGTGGCGAGCAGCTGAAGAGCCTGCGAGATGCCCGCGGTGACCAGCACGTTTCCGGGCCCGCAGGCGATGCCGTCCGCCTGGGTGGTCCGTTCCGCCAGCGCGGCGCGGAGGTCGAGCGCGCCCCGGTCGTCGCCGTAGCCGAGCGCGGCCGAGCCGTACTCCTCCAGTGCCCGCGCGTAGGCGGCTCCCAGCAGGTCGACCGGGAGCAGGCCGGGTTCGAGGTAGCCCGGCCCCAGGTCGAACACGCCGGGAGGGGGGAGCGACTGCACGACCCCCGCCCGCCAGGAGCGCGCGTGCGACAGGGGTCCCGCGGCCTCCGCCGGAACCGTCGCGGCCTCGCCCGCGTCGGTTCTCATCGTGAGAGCATTACGGAGCGCAGCGCCCGGGTCGCCTCCCTGAGGGGAGCGGCGGACCTGGCCAGGGCGATCCTGAGGGTACTGTTCCCCTCGGGCGGGTTCGCCCAGTGGAACTTCTGGCAGGGCAGCACGTACACGTTGTGGTCCCGCAGGCTGGACCACACGTCCAGGGCCGACCGCGCGCCGACGTTCACCCGTTCCACGCTGGCCCTGCTGTGCGGGTCGGGGAAGTGGATCCCCGGCACCCCGGCCAGCCCTTCCCGCACCAGGGCGCGGTTCTCCGCCACGAAGCGGTGCAGGTCGGCGAGGCCGCCGTCCGCGGCGTCCTCGGAGAACCGCTGGACCAGCGCGAGCACCATCGGGGACACGCCCAGCAGGATGTCGGAGTAGATCTTGGCCACCGGCAGGCCGAGGTTGGCCGCCGTCACCAGCCAGCCGACCTTGAGGTCGAGCGTCGGCCACAGCTTGCCGGTGTCCTCGATGACGACCCAGCGGCACCCGCTGTCCCCCAGCACCCGGTAGTGGTCGTAGTGGCCGGCGGGGTCGAACCCGCGGAACGAGGTGTCCAGCGCCAGGACCAGGTCGCGCTCCGCGCACTGCCCGGCGAGCCTGCGCAGGCCCTCCTCGGACAGCACCCGGCCGGTCGGGTTGTTCGGTGTGGTGACGAAGACGCAGCCCACCGAGCCCAGGACGTCGTCGAGGTCGTCCTCCCCCAGGCGTTCCTCGGCCACCGGCACCAGGTCCAGCCCGACACCGCGGAGGATGTCCGGGATGTTGTCGAAGGTGGGGTGGATCAGCGCGACCGAGCTCATCGCGCCGGCCAGGGAGCGGGCGAGGATCTCCATGGCCACGGAGGAGGAGTAGCAGGCCAGCACCCGGCCGTCGTCGCCCGGGTAGCTGTGCTGGCCGAGTAGCCCGAAGTACGCGCGGTGGGCTTCCCGCTCCACCTCCTCGACCGGGAGTTCGGCGGCCTTGAGGAACAGGTTCGGCAGGTCGTCGATGATCCGGGCCTGTCCCGCGGTGAGCCCCTGGCGGGCGTGCGCGTCGGCGATGTTCAGCGGGCTGTTCAGGGCCAGATACTCGAACTGGGTGAGATTGCCGACGTCCAGCCCTGAACTGGCGGGCACCGTTCGGGTTTCCTGCATTCCGTTCACCTCGCATGGGTGGTTCGGGAGTGTGGGGCAGCCGGGGACATCTGTTTTCCGGCATTCGAAAAATCCCTGTCGAATCCGGGGGTAACCGTTCGTGGACCGCCGATCGACCGGCGCCGCGGAATGCGGTTGTCGATCGCACGAAACGACAGGGGTGTTGAGGGAAAAATAATGCATGAAAAGAATGTTCGCAAGCGTCTGGTTGCTCAATACGCGAGCTGCATATTTTCCCGAGGATTCAATGTCGTTGCCCGTCTGTGACGCCCCCGTCATGCTGTCACCAGCGGCTGTACTGTCGGCATGATGGTTCAACATGGAACGCCTATTTTGCGGATGAGAATGTCCGGCATGTTGTGGCGGGCCATGGATCGAGAATGAGAGGTGCTCTTAAATGTCGACCGTGACGGCCATTCCGGAACCATCCGCGGAAAAAAACGGGGCGGCGATGTCGCCGGTGCGCCGGGGACCCCTCGCGGCTGTCTCCGGCGGAGCGGTCGCCGTGTTCCTGCTGCTTTCCGGAGGGCAGGGGTACTACGTCGACGAACTCTACTTCCGGGTGGCCGCGGGGCATCTCGACTGGGGATACGTGGACCAGCCGCCCCTGATCCCGCTGCTGGCCCGGGCGCAGATGGCGCTGTTCGGCGACAACCTGGTCGCGATCCGCGTCGTGCCGGCGCTGCTGGCCGGAGTCGCCGTGCTGGTCGCCGGGCTCATCGCCCGCGAACTCGGCGGAGGCGGCCGGGCGCAGCTGCTCGCGGCGTGCGCGACGGCCGGCTCGCTGGCGTCGTTCGCCGCCGGGCACGTGCTCCACCCCACCGCCGTGGACCACCTCGTCTGGGTGACCGCGTGCTGGCTGGTGATCCGTGTCATCCGTACCGGCGAGGAGCGGCTCTGGCCGGTCGCCGGCGCGGTGGTCGGGGTCGGACTGCTCGCGAAGTACCTCGTGGTGCTGCTGGTGATCTGCCTCGCGGCGGGGCTGCTGGTCACGGGGCCCAGACGGGTGCTGCGCAGCGGGTATCTGCCGGCCGGCGCCGGGATCGCCGCGTTGGTCGCCGCGCCCGGCCTGGTCTGGCAGGCGCTGAACGGCTGGCCCCAGTTCGCGATGGCCGGGAGCCTGTCCGAGCCGTTCGGGGTCGGAAGCGTGATCAACTTCTTCGTGGGACAGATACTGATGATCGGCCCGTTCCTGACCCCGGTGTGGATTGTGGGACTGCTGGCCCTGCTACGCAGGCCCGAGTGGCGCGCCTACCGCTCGCTCGCCGTGGCCTACCTGGTCATGGTGGTGGTCCTGCTCCTGGCCGGTGGCGCCCCCCGGTACACCGAGGGCCTGCTGACCGTGCTGCTGGTGGCGGGATGCGTCCGCGCCGCCGGTTGGGCGGCGACGATCCCGCGCCGGATCTGGGTCGGGCTGGCGGTGGCCGGGAACGCGCTGCTGGCGATGGTGATGGTGATGCCGGTCCTTCCCGCCGCCGTGTACGCCCGCGATCCCGTGCTGGCGGCGCTGGGCGAGGAGCAGTTCGGCCAGACGGGCTGGCAGGGCCTGGCGGGACAGGTGGCCGCGGTCTACCGGTCGCTGCCGGAGGCCGACCGGGCACGGGCTGTCGTCTACGGCCACAACTACGGCGAGGCAGGTGCCGTCGCGCTGTACGGACCCGGTTACGGACTGCCGCGGGAGTACAGCGGCAACAATTCCTATGCTGATTTCGGTCGTCCGGCGGACGATAAAACGGTTGTCATAGCCGTCGGTGTGGACCGCGCCTCGTTCTCCAGGCTGTTCGGCCGGTGCGAGCTCGGTGGCACGCTCGATTTCGAGTTTCCCCATTTCGAGCAGGGTAAGGAGATCCTGGTGTGCCGTGACCCCCGTGAACCGTGGTCGCGGATATGGCCTGAACTGCGCTGGCTGGGTACATTCTGAGACCACGACCCAATTTCCGGCCTGCTAGGCTCGGCCGGGATAGGACATGGAGAACTCACGGGGGTGGGTCAGTCGATGAAGACGTTGGTCCGCGGGCTCGAAGAGTCCGCGGACGTCACCGTTCTGGAATTCTGACCGTGGTTATCCGGGGGCGGAAAGCATCCCTCGGGTGGTGTGGCCGGTCCGCTCTCGTCCTTTTTCGAGAATCACGATGACCCGTTCAGGGGTGAGTTTCAGGCGGCTGCGCCGCAGGTGTGACGAGATACTGAGCGAACTCCCGCTGCCCATGCCGTTCGACGCCGGGAAGCTGTGCGACACGGTGGCGCGAAGGCGCGGCCGCACCATCCGGCTGGAGCCCATGAGGAGCCGGCGCGGCGTGATGGGGCTGTGGGTGGCCGTCGACGGTGCCGATCTGATCTTCTACGAGCAGGTGACCACGCCACCGCACCAGGAACACATCATCCTCCACGAGCTGAGCCATCTGCTGTGCGGGCACGAGGTGACAGACCTGTCGGCCGCCGAGCAGGTACGGCTGCTCATGCCCAGCCTGGACTCCGGGATGGTGCACAGGGTTCTGAGCCGCGGTTCCTACTCGGGCGTCGAGGAACGGGAGGCGGAGCTGCTCGCCTCGCTCATCATGCAGCGATCCAGACGAATGTTCCCCCTGAGCGGCGACGTCTCCGCTGGAATCGGGCGGAAGCTGGTCGTCGCCGGCCTGGTCGCGGCCCTGGCGTACCACGTCAACAAGGCACTGCTGCCGGCCATGGCCGCCTTCGGGGACGACCATGCCCGGCCGCTCGGTCACGCGCTGGACGCCGTGCTCGCCCTGGTCGCGTTCGTATGCGTCCCGCTGGGCGCCACCATGCCGGCGTGGGGGGCGTTCCTGCGGGTGCCCGCCCTGCTGGAGTGGTTCCATCGCTACCGCGTCTACACGGTGCTGCGCCCGCTCTGGGGAGATCTGTACCGGGCCAACCCGCAGATCGCCCTGCTGCGGCCGCCGCACCGGCTGGCCGGCCTGCTGCCACCGCGCGACCTCGGCCTGCGCCTGTACCGGCGGGTCATCGAGATCCGGGACGGCCGGATGATCGTACGGCATCACCTGGACCCCGCCGTCGCGGCCGCGGCGTGGGAGCGCGCCGCGGCCGCGGGGATCACCGGCCGGAAGCTGGACGCCGTCGTGGAGGCGGCGACGCTGTCGGCCGCGTTGCGCGCCGCCTCCGGAGACGAGGCGCCCGCCGGGGAGCCGTCCCGGGACGCTGTGCCGGGCGGGGACGACCTGGCGGGCGACGTCGCCTTTCTCTGCGACGTCGCCCGCGCCTACCGCCGTTCGCGGCGGGCGTGGCGGTTGTCCCGGCTACCCGGCGCGCGCCGTCTGCGGCGTCTCAGGCAGGCAGGCCGCCGGTCGGCCGCGGGCCCTCCGGACGACGGGGGGCGGGCGACCAGGAGGAGTACTCCCTGAGCCCGTAGAGCAGCGGTACCGCCCGAGCCCGCTGCTCCACCCGGAACACCTGGCCGAACACCACGGTGTGGTCGCCCACCTCGACGGTCCGGGTGACCCGGCAGTCCGCGAACGCGTGGGCCTCGTCCACGAGGTGCGGCCCGCCGAAGGAGGGTTCCGTGCGCCACCTGACCCGCTCGAAGCGGTCCGGGGTCCCCGAGGCGAAGAGTTCCGCCGCGTACCGCGCGCGGTCGTGCAGGAGGTTCACGGTGAAGGTCGACAGCTTCAGCATCGCCTTCAGCGTCGGGCTGAGCCTGCGGACGCACACGAGCAGGGTCGGCGGGTCCAGCGCGACGCTGCACACCGAGGAGCAGGTCATCCCCCACGGCCTGCCGCCGGGCTCGGCGGTCGTCACGATGGCGACGCCGCTGGGGAAGGCGGACATCAGCGACCGGAACCGCGTCGGGTCGACCGCCGGCGGCGCCGAGGGGGGCTCGAAGGAGGGCTCGAAGGGGATGTCGAAGGGAGAGAGGCCGACCAGCGGGTCCTTCATCGTGGTGCTCCGTGCGCGACCCGCCGCTCGGGGGGCAGGTCGTGCAGGCGCGCGAAGTACTCGTACTGGCTGGGCAGCCTGTCGACCAGTTCACGGGACTGGTCGCGGACGATCCGCAGTTCCCTGGAGGCCGCGGCGCCGTCGAACAGCCTCAGCGCCGGCGGGGCCTGCACGGGGAGGCCGCCCAGTCCCAGGAGCATGGCGGTGTAGGAGTAGGGCTCGAACCCGTGGTAGTGAGGGAAGACCGTCTCGGGGTCGGGCAGCTTGACCTGCCACTGCTCCAGGCGTTCGGCCAGCCCGTCGGGTACCTGGCGGGTCGTGGCGTCCTTCCAGTAGTCGTTGTCGGCTCGCGCCGCGGCGTGGTAGTGCAGCACCAGGAACTCGCGCACGCCGTCCATCACATTGGCGACCTGGCGGTTGTAGGACCGGCGCAGCCGGTCGTCCCAGCGCTCGCTGGGGAAGTGCTTGACGAGCTGTTCGACGGCGTTCTGGATGAAGAAGATGCCGGTGGACTCCAGCGGCTCGACGAACCCGCTCGACAGTCCGATGGCGACGCAGTTGTTCACCCAGGAGTTCTCGCTCCGGCCGATCCGCATGCGGATGTGATTGGCCTCGAGGTCGTCCGCGGCCGGGCCGACGAACTCGCGGAGGGTCCGCTCCGCCTCGTCGGGCGTGCAGTAGTCACTGGCGTAGACGTAGCCGGTGCCGACGCGGCCGAAGAGCGGGATCGTCCAGATCCATCCCGCCTCCTGAGCCGTGGCCGTGGTACAGGGGCGGATGCCCCGCTCGGCCATGTTCACCGGCACCCGCAGCGCCACAGCCCGGTCGTTGGGCAGGGTGTCCTGGTACGACATGAAGGGCACCGAGAGCGCCTTGTTCAGCAGCATCCCGCGAAAGCCGGTGCAGTCGATGAACAGGTCGCCTTCCAGCGCGCCGTGCTCCCTGGTGACGACGTCGCTGATCCAGCCGCGCTCGTCGAGGTTCACGTTCACCACGTCGTCGAGCACGTGCCGGACGCCGCGGTCGGTGCCGTACTTCGTGAGAAACCTCGCCAGCAGCGCGGCGTCGAAGTGGTAGGCGTAGGGGAACTGAGTGTTCTGTTCGGTCAGCGTGGTGCGGTAACCGCGCTCCGCGCCGCCCTCGGTGAAGTCCTGCTCGAACAGTGCTCCGGAGAGATAGCGGGGAGACCGGTTCGCGTCGCAGAGCGAGGCGATGACGAAGCAGTCCTTGTCGAACCGGCCGCCGGGGCGCTCGTTCAGCCACCAGTCGGTGAGCGGGAATCCGTTCACGGTGCGCAGGCGCTCGAACGGGTGGTAGAAGTGGTGGCCTTGGGAGCGCCAGTTCTCGAACCGGATCGCCAGCTTGTAGGTGGCCTGGCACTCCGGCATCCACTCGCGCTCGTCCAGGCCCAGATAGTTGAAGAAGTGGCGGATCGTGCTGAAGGTCGCCTCTCCGACCCCGATGGTGGGCACGTTCTTCGACTCGACCAGTGTCACGTTGATTCGGTCGCCGAAAGCCGCCCGCAGGTACGAGGCGGTCATCCAGCCCGACGTGCCACCTCCGACGATAACTACGCTTTTGACCATTCTGAACCCTTATCCCTGCGCGTGAGAACGGAACACCGGGAGAACACCGGGAGAACGCCGGGTGATGTGAAAGGCGCGGCTCGGCGGTGTCATCCACCCCGGCATTGTTGAAAGCCTCTACCAAAAGCACGGTCCGGCTCCACATCATTGACTCGATAGCTAAACAGGGCGGTCAGGCGCGCTTTCGGTACGCTGGGTAATGGGCCGGTCGCCGATTCGGGGGAGGCGTGTTCCCGGCCGTCCGGCTGCCGGGAACCGGTGCCGCCGTGCTCTGGGTGGCCGAAAGATCCGGATATTTGAGCAGCTCAGAGGCTGTCTCGAAGGTAAGCGCATCAACTGGTGTGTATGAGATTTGACGCTTTCTGCAACGAGAGTTGACTTCCGATCGGCGTCGGAGTTAGGTTGATCTTATTGACAGAGCCAATGGGAGAGTGGTGAGAATATCACTCTCGGTTTACTGGGGGATCCTCGCGGACGGCCCTGGGCATTGTCCGGCGTCCGCCGAGATCGAGTAGTCCGCGCGCCGGCCGGCAGAGCGGGCCATCATTTGCCGGGGCCTCCGTTGAGAGGCGTGACCTGCTTTCCAACAACACAGAAAAACCAATCTTTCTACAACGCTGGGGGCCGCGGTGTTGAGGATTCATTTCACGGTTGAGGACCTGGCACGCCTGCGCATGGTCGCGAGCCTCGGGCCGGTGGCCGAGAGCGTGTTCGCGCTGGACATCTTCGGTCGCAACGGAGGCGCCTCCCTGAACGGGTGGCGAAAGCATGTGCGTGATCGGCTGGGCGAGGGCGTCGGCAGCGTGGAGCAGCTGGTCCGTGAACGCCGGGCGCCGACGGAGCTGCTGGAACTGGTCGAGCGCTCTCCCGGCCGAGCCGAGCCGCGCTCCGTGGCCGACGAGTGGGCCGACCGGCGGGTGAGCGCCACCGTGCTGGGGTTCTGTCAGGTGGCGGTGCTGCCGTACTGGAGCAGGGTGCGAGGTTACCTGGAGTCCGAGCGCGAGGCGTACGGCCGGATAACGATCAGCAACGGCGTCGAATGCCTGCTTGAGACGCTGCACCCCAGGCTGTGCTGGAACCCGCCGGTGCTGGAGATCCCCGACAGCGAGGACCGTGACGTCCACCTGCGCGGACGCGGTCTGCTGCTGAGCCCCTCGCTGTTCCTGCAGGGCAGGAACTACCTCTTCCTTGACGCCGAGCACGAGACGGGGCTGCCCGCCCTGGTGGTCTCGGCGCCGTGCACCCCGGCCCTCCTGTCCGACCTGGCCGGGGCGCCGGTGCCCGACGACGAGGCGCTCGGCGCCCTGGTCGGGCACACCAGGGCGGCCGCGCTCCAGGCGCTGGCCGAGAGCTGCACCACGGGCGGCCTGTCCGAGCGGCTCGGTATCTCTCTCGCGGGGGCCAGCAAGCACGCCACCGTACTGCGCAAGGCCGGACTGATCACCACTGCCCGCAACCGCAACACGGCGCTGCACACCCTCACCTCCCTGGGGGTGGCGCTGCTGCACGGGGAGCTCTTCCTGTCTCCCCAGCGCAACTGACCCCCGCTCCGGCACGCCTCGTGAACGGAGAACCTCCCAAAAAAGGAGAGCGCCATGAACTCGAACCCCTTCGAAGACCCGGAAGGCGCCTACCTCGTGCTGGTCAACGACGAGGGGCAGCACTCCCTGTGGCCCGCGTTCGTCGATGTGCCCGCGGGGTGGACGGTGGTCCTGCCCGAGACGGACCGGCAGGCCGCCCTGGACTACATCACCGACAACTGGACCGACATGCGTCCGAGGAGCCTGGCCGAGGCGATGGGGGACCGGCCATGACCGGCCACGAACTGCCCCTCGTCATCGAGGGCGGGGGTGCCCGGATCTCCGACCTGGTGAGATCCGACCGGCAGGAGATCCGCAAGAGCCTCACCGCGCACGGCGCCGTGTTGTTCCGCGATTTCGAGGTCGGCGGCGTCGACGGCTTCGACGAGGTCGTGCGCGAGCTGTCGGGGACGCCGCTGACCTACGCGGAGCGCTCGTCCCCGCGCAGCGTGATCAAGGGCAATGTCTACACCTCGACCGACTACCCCTCGCAGGAGGAGATCTTCCTGCACAACGAGAACTCCTACCAGACTGTCTGGCCGATGGTGCTCTACTTCCACTGCCTGCGACCGCCGTCGTCCCAGGGCGCCACGCCACTGGCCTCCACCCGTGCCGTCCACGACAGGATGGACCCGTCGATCCGCGAGGAGTTCGCGCGGCGAGGGTGGATGGTGGTCCGTAACTACAGCGACGAGCTCGGCATGTCGTGGCACGAGGCGTTCAACACCGACAGCGAGGACGAGGTCACGGACTACTGCCGGAGCAACGGCGTGCAGACGGAGTGGCTCGGCGGCGACCGGTTGCGGACCAGGGCGGTCCGCCAGGCCGTGCACCGTCACCCGGTCACCGGCGACCCGGTGTGGTTCAACCACGCGACCTTCTTCCACATCACCACCCTTCCCGAAGGGGTGCGGCTGGGGCTGCTGGAGATGTGCGGGGAGGAGAACCTCCCGAGCAACACCTACTACGGCGACGGCGGGACGATCCCCGACGACGTCGTCGGCCACCTGCGAGACTGCTACCGGTCGGCGTCCGTGCGGTTCGACTACCGTCAGGACGACCTTCTGGTCATCGACAACATGCTGACCTCGCACGGCCGCGAGCCGTTCACCGGGCCGCGGAAGATCGCCGTGGCGATGGCCGAGCCGTCGTCGGCCTGACCGCCGATCGACGGTCGATTCGGCGGTCAGGCCGACGACGGCCGGCCGCCGCGCCCCTCAGTCCGGCTCGCGCAGCCGCCGGACCTCGGCGGAGATGATCGCCAGGAGCAGCAGGTCGGCCGCCAGGCCGGGAACCGCGGAGAACTGGTTCATGACGAACGCGAAGACCTGGCCGAAGAGGATGTCGACCAGCAGCGCGGCGTTGAGCAGCCGGAAGGCGGCCATGCGGTTCCCGCGCAGCCGCACCGCACCGCACAGGCCCAGCGCCACGGTGATCGCCGCCGAGACGGCCATGCCGATCACCGCCCCCCACTCCTGCTCGCCGTCGAGCGTGCCGTAGGCGTTCTCCAGCCCGAGGCCCACCAGGGGCAGGAGCGCCTGGACGATGAGATACACCACCGCGAGGGCGACGAGCAGGGGGCGGCGCGTCAGGCCGTCGAGGGCGGCGCGGGCGCGGGCCAGGCCGGTGCGCAACGGCCCGGGAGCCGCCTCCCGGGCCGGGACCATGCCCAGCAACCGGACCGCCGCCGCGTCGAGCGCGTCGTCGGAGCCCTGGACCAGTCGCACAGCGGCGTGCCGCTGCTCCACGGTCAGCCCCGAGGTCACCCCGACGAGTGCCGCGTAGACGGCGTTGGCCGTGCGCTCGCGCCGGGAGAAGTCGGTCCGGCCCTTCAACCACTGGGAGAGCACGACCAGGAGGGCGAAGACCAGGTAGATGATCCCCGCGGCCGGACGGTAGAAGTAGTCGGTCGTCTGGGTGACGAACTTGCCGACCTCATCGACGAACAACCCGAACCCGACCCCGCCGAGGACGGCACCCCAGGTCCGCGCGGCCTGGCCGAGGAACGCGAGCGTGATGCCCATGCCCACCGTCATCAGCAGGCCGCCCCACAGGACGTGGGCGATGTGCAGGCTCCCTCCGCCGAGCTGGGGATAACCGGCCCGTTGGAGATAGGCCCTGGTCAACAGCACCGCACTGATCCCGGATATCGCGAACACCTGCAGATGCGCGGCGGCGCTGGTCACCCGGGTGAGGCCCGATAGGCGCAATGTAGTTCTCCCTAATGCTGCCGACGGCGTTCTGGGAAACGGCCGGCCGAGAAGGCGACGGCCTCGGCTCCGGAGGTGCCTGACCTACGGTGTCCCGCGTCGGCGGATCGATAGGGCGGTGACACGGAAAAGGCCGGTCCGGAGGATTAGAACCACATACGACGTTAGCACGAAGCCCGCTCTGACTGCGCTGTTTAGCCCCTAAGTCAAAGACGTTGAACCCGCCCCCCGTCATGCCGGAGGCTCGATTAGGGCCGGGGACGAATGGCCGCCCCGGCCACGGTGATTCCCAGGAACCGATTGCCGTTGGCAGAGGGAGTTAATTGTGCTGGCATTACATCTGCTGGACGACGACGTCATGGTGATCGAGGAAATCGTCCGGGACCTCTCCCAGCGTTACCAGACCGTCGAGTCCGCTGATTTCCAGCGCGAGAGCCGGACGTATGCCGAGGAACTTCCGCGACGTCTCCGCAGGGCGCTCAACGAGTTCCGCCTCGCGGAGCCGTCCGGAATCCTGCTGATCTCCGGGCTTCCGGTGGACGACGCGAGGATCGGCCCGACCCCCGCGGACTGGAAGAACAAGCCGGTGCCCTCGCCCACCATCGGGCACGACATCGCGTTCTTCCTCATCGCGTCCCTGCTGGGAGATCCCATCGGATGGGCCACGCAGCAGGGCGGCTACATCATGCACGACGTCTTCCCGATCAAGGGCTACGAACACGAGCAGATCGGCTGGAGCAGCGAGGAAACGCTTGTCTGGCACACCGAGGACGCCTTCCACCCGTTGCGCACCGACTATCTCGGCCTGATGTGCCTGCGCAATCCCGACGAGGTCGAGACGACCTATGCCGACGTTTCCGACGTGCGTATCGACGATGATGTCAAAGCCATTCTGTCGCAGGAACGCTTCTACATTCTTCCGGACGACTCACACCGCCCGGCGAATCGGGCCGCGGCGACCGACGAGGATACGAAGGTCGCGGATCTACGGAAACGCAGTTACCGGCAGGTCGACCTGGCACTGGACACTCCTGAGCCTGTTGCGGTCCTTTTCGGCGACCCTGACGACCCATATATCCGCATCGACCCGCACTACATGGGCGGGATCCAGGAAGAGGACGCGGGTAAAGCGCTTGCCGAATTCGGGACGGCGCTGGATTCCGCGATGACCGGGGTCGTCCTCAAGCCGGGTGACATCTGCCTCATCGACAACTACAAGGCCGTCCACGGGCGCAGCCCCTTCAGCGCGCGCTTCGACGGGACGGACCGCTGGCTGCGCCGTCTGAACGTGGCGAGGGACCTGCGCAAGTCCCGGGAGTTCAGGCTGAGCGCCTCCTCCCGTGTCATCTACTAGCCGAACCGTCATCGGACACGTCCTCGAAGGCAGGAGTCAGCGTGACCCACGACGCACCGTCCGTACCCGCGCCCGAGGGCGCCGCCACACCGCCGTTCGGTGAAGGCGCCGAGTCACCGGGGGACCGGTGCCTGCTCGAACTGTTCGCCGAGCGGGTGCGCCGCGCCCCCGAGGCGACGGCCGTCGCCTCGGACGGGGAGTCGCTCGACTACGGGCGGCTCGACGCGCGGGCCAACCAGCTCGCGCACCACCTTCGCGCCTGCGACGTCGGCCCGGACACGCTCGTCGGCGTCTTCGCGGAGCGCGGCGTGGAACTCGTCGTGGCGCTACTGGGAGTGCTCAAGGCCGGCGGCGCCTATCTGCCGCTGGACCCGGACAACCCGGCCGGCCGCCTGGCCTTCGCCATCGGCGACGCGGGCGCGGCCGCCGTCGTGACCCAGGCGCACCTGCGGGCTCGGCTGCCCGCGACGGCCGCGCGGGTGGTCTGCCTGGACGACGAGGGGCCGACGATCGCGGACCGGCCGGTCACCGAGCCCGACCGCCGGGCGGGCCCGATGAACCTGGCGTACGCGATCTACACCTCCGGCTCCACGGGCCGCCCCAAGGGCGTGCTGGTCGAGCGGCGGCAGCTCGCGAGCTACCTGGCCTGCTGCGAGCGCGACTACCCGGGGCTGGCGGGGGGCGCGCTGCTGCACTCGTCGACGTCTTTCGACCTGACGGTGACCGCGCTGTGGGGCACCCTCGCCGCGGGTGGCCGGATCGAGGTCGGCGAGCTGGACGGCGGCCGTCCCGGCGGCTCCGGAGACCGGCCGGCGTTCCTGAAGATCACCCCCAGCCACCTGCCGATCCTGGAGAACCTGCCGGAGGACCGCTCGCCGACGGCGGAACTGGTGATCGGCGGGGAGGCACTCCAGGGCGAGGTGCTCGACCGGTGGCGGGCACGGCACCCCGGGGTGGCGGTGGTCAACGAGTACGGCCCGACCGAGGCGACGGTCGGCTGCGTCTCCTTCCGGGTCGAGCCGGAGGCGGGGCCGCTCCGGGGACCCGTCGCGATCGGCCGCCCGATGCGCGGCACCCGCGCCTACGCACTGGACCGATCCCTGCGACCCGTCCCGGAGGGCGTACCCGGAGAGCTGTACGTGGCGGGCGCCGGGCTGGCCCGCGGCTACCACGGCAGGCCGGGAGCGACCGCCGAGCGCTTCGTCGCCGACCCGTACGGCGGGCCGGGCGAGCGGATGTACCGTACCGGGGACCTGGTGCGGCGCCTGCCGGGAGGGGATCTGGAATACCTGGGGCGCACCGACGACCAGGTCAAGATCCGGGGCTATCGCGTCGAGCCGGGCGAGGTCGAGTCGGCGCTGGCCGGACATCCCGCGATCGCCCAGGTCGCCGTGGTGCCCTCCGGTGAGGGGTCGGGAGACACGCGCCTGCTGGCCTATCTCGTCCCGGCGGGCGAGGCGGCCCCGGCGGCGGCGGAGCTCCGCGAGTTCCTGGCCCGGACACTTCCCGAGCACATGATCCCCTCGGTGTTCCGCACCCTGGACCGGCTGCCGCTGGCGGCCAGCGGCAAGCTCGACCGCGGGGCACTGCCCGCGCTGGCCCGGCAGGACGGCACGGACGCCGGTCACGGAACCCCGCGCAACGACGCGGAGAGGGCGATCGCCGGCATCTGGGCCGAGGTACTGGGCGTCGACCGGGTCGGTGTCGAGGACGACTTCTTCGAGCTCGGCGGGAACTCCCTGCTCGCCTTCCGGGTGCTCCCGCGGATCAGGGCGGCACTCGGCGCCGAGCTTCCCGCCCGTGCCATCTTCAAGCTGCGCACGATCGCCGCGCTGGCGGCGTCGGTCACCCCGGCCGCCACCGGGACCGGCAGTGGGATCGACGGTGGGACCGGCAGTGGGACCGACGGCGTCGTGCCCGTGCCCCGCAACGGGGACCTGCCGCTCTCCTTCGCGCAGCGGCGGTTCTGGTTCTTCCACGAGTTCGACCCCGAGGCCGCCGACTACAACGTCCGGTTCGGCTACCGGCTGCTCGGCGAGCTCGACCCCGCCGCGCTGGAGTCGGCCCTGCGCGAGTTCGTCACCCGGCACGAGTCGCTGCGGACGACCATCTCCTCGACCGGCGGCGAGCCGGTCCAGGTCGTCCACCCCGCAAAGGACCTTCAGGTCCCGCTGACCGTCGTGGACGCCTCCGGGCTCGGCGAGGAGGAACTGGAGCGCCTGCTGCGCCGGGAGGTGAGCCTCCCGTTCGACCTGGGACGCGGCCCCGTGCTGCGGATGACGCTGCTGCGCCGTGCCGAACGCGAGCATCTGCTGGTGCTGGCCGTGCACCACTCGGTGATCGACGCCTGGTCCATGAACGTGCTCGCCGACGAGCTGAGCAGGCTGTACGGCGCCGCCAGGGAGGGCGGCCGGGCCGAGCTGGCGCCGCTGGCCGTGCAGTACGCCGACTACGCCGTCTGGCAGCGCGGACGCTGGACGGAAGAGGCCATGCGGGACCAGCTCGGCTACTGGCGGGAACAACTGGCCGGTCTGTCGCCCCTCGAACTGCCCACCGATCGGCCGCGCCCGGCGGTGCGCTCCTCCGCCGGGGCGGCACACCGCTTCACCCTGCCCCCCGAGCTCACCGCGGCGCTCAACGGGCTCGCCGCGCGCAACGACGCCACGCTGTTCATGACGCTGGTCGCCGCCTGCCAGGTACTGCTCGCCCGCTACTCCTCCCAGCGGGACATCGCGGTCGGCACCCCCATCTCCGGGCGCGACCGCCCCGAGCTGGAACCGCTCATCGGCTGCTTCATCAACACCCTGGTGCTCCGGTCGGCGGTCGACGGGAACCTGTCCTTCACCGACTTCCTCGGCCGGGTGCGCGAGACCGTGCTCGGTGCCTTCGGCAACCAGGACGTCCCGTTCGAACGCCTGGTGGACGAGCTGAGCGACGGCCGCGACCCGAGCCGGACCCCGCTGGTCCAGGCGATGGTGGCGCTGCAGAACGTACCGGAGAGGCCGCTGGAGTTCACCGGCGCGCGCACCGAGGGCTTCCGGCTCCCGCACGTGTCGGCGATCTTCGACCTCACCCTGGAGTTCGTCGAGCGCGACGGGGCGCTGGACGTGATGATCGAGTACAGCACCGACCTGTTCGACCGGGAGACGGCCGAGCGGATGGCCGGTCATCTGGAAGTCCTGCTGGCCGCGGTGACCGAGGCCCCCGACCGGCCGCTCGCCCGGCTGCCCCTGCTGACCGAGGCCGAGCGGCGGTCCCTGGCCGGATGGAACGGCCGGCTCAGGGACCGCCGCGCGGACCTCCCCGTGCACCGCCTGTTCGCCGAGCGGGTCCGGCGGGCACCGGACGCCGTCGCGCTGGAGTGCGGGGAGCGAAGGTGGACCTACGCCGAGCTGGACGAGCGCGCCAACCGGGTGGCCCACCGCCTGCGCGCCCTCGGCGTGGGTCCTGACGTGCCCGTCGTGGCGTGCGCGGAGCGCGGCCCCGAGCTGGTGGCGGGGCTTCTCGGCGTGCTGAAGGCCGGGGGCGCGTACGTGCCGCTCGACCCGGACACCCCACACGCGCGGCTGGCCTACGTGGTGGCCGACACCGGCGCGCCGGTCGTGCTGGTCGATCGCGCGACGGAGGGCCGGGCCCGCGGCCTGGACGCCATGGTCGTGCCGCTGGACGCGGGCGACCCCGGCGAAACCCGCCAGGCGGTCACCGAACCGGACATCGCCGTGGCCGGCGGGGACCTGGCCTACATCGTCTACACCTCCGGTTCCTCGGGCCGTCCCAAGGGCGTGATGGTCGAGCACCGGAACCTGTCCGACCTGTGCGCCTGGCATGTGGCGGAGTTCGAGGTGGCCGGCGAGGACCGGGCCGCGCAGGTCGCGTCGCTGGGATTCGACGCCGCCGTGTGGGAGGTGTGGCCCTACCTCTGCGCCGGAGCCCGGGTGGCCCTGCCCGACCGGGAGACGCTGGACGATCCCGCCGCGCTGGTGGACTGGTTCGCCAGGATGGGCACCACGATCTGCTTCCTGCCCACGCCCCGGCTGGACTCCGTCCTGGACGAGCCCGGATTCGCCGCCACCGGACTGCGCGCGATCCTGACCGGCGGGGACGTGCTCCGCCGCCGCCCGCGCCCCGGGACGCCGTACCGGCTGGTCAACAACTACGGTCCCACCGAGGCCACGGTCGTCGCCACCGCGGGCGACGTCACCTGGCAGGAGGCCGGCCGGGCCGGGGGGCTGCCCCCCATCGGCTCGCCCGTCGCCAACACCGCCGCGTACGTCCTGGACGGCTACGCCAACCCGGTGCCGGTGGGGGTCGCCGGTGAGCTGTACCTCGCGGGCGCCGGTCTCGCCAGGGGCTACCTGAACCGGCCGGACCTGACCGCCGAGCGGTTCGTCGCCGACCCGTTCGGAGCCCCGGGCGGCCGGATGTACCGCACCGGGGACCTCGTCCGCCGGCTGCCCGGAGGGGAGCTGGAGTATCTCGGCCGCACCGACCAGCAGGTGAAGATCCGCGGCTTCCGGGTGGAGCCGGGGGAGATCGAGAGCGCGCTGCAGAGCCACCCGGGCGTGGCCGGGGCCGTCGTCGTGGCCACCGAGGCCAGGCCTGGCCACGAGCGCCTGGCGCTGACCGGATACGTGGTCCCCGCCGGTGACGCGAAGCCGGATCCCGCCGAGCTGCGAGCCTTCGCGGGCACGGTGCTGCCGGACCACATGGTGCCCGCCGCGATCGTCGTCCTGGAGGAGTTCCCACTGACCGTGCGGGGCAAGGTGGACCGCGCCGCCCTGCCGGCTCCCGGCGCCCCGCGGGACTCAGACGGCGGGTACGTCCCGCCGGGCGACCCGGTGCAGCGGGAACTGGCCGGGATCTGGGCCGAGGTGCTGGGTGTCGACCGGGTCGGTGTCGAGGACGGTTTCTTCGCCCTCGGCGGCGACTCCATCCTCGCCATCCAGCTCACCTCCAGGGCGCGGAGGGCGGGGCTGCGGCTCACCTCCAGGGACCTGTTCCGCTGGCAGACGATCGCGGCGCTGAGCCCTCACGTGACCGAGGTGCGAAGCCCCGGGAGCACGGAGGGCACGGAGGGCGCGGGGCCGGGCGGCCGGGCGCCGCTGACCCCCATCCAGCATTTCCTCTTCGAGAGGTTCACGGTTCCCGAGGTCTTCAACCAGTTCGTCACCGTGGAACTGGCGGACGACGTCGACGAGACGGCCCTGCGGGCGGCGGTCGCGGCACTGGTCGAGCGGCACGACACGTTGCGGTCGCGCTTCGAGGTCACTCGGGGAGAGTGGTCGCAGCGCGTCGTGCCGGCGGGGGAGGAGGTGATCCTGCGCGGGGCCGACCTGTCCGGCGTCGCCGACGCCGAACTCGACGCCGCCGTCGAGCGGGAGACGGCGGCCGCGCAGGCCCGTGTCGACTTCGGCGACGGGCCGCTGATCGCGGCGGTACTGCTCAGCACCGGCCGCGGGCCGCGGCTGCTGCTGACCGCGCACCACCTCGTGGTGGACGGCGTGTCGTGGCGCATCCTGCTGGAGGACCTGCGCACCGCGTACCGGCAGATCCTTCAGGGCGAGAGCGTCGACCTCGGGCCCAGGACGACCTCGTTCCAGAACTGGAGCCTCCGCCTGGCCGGGCACGTCCAGGCCGGGGGCTTCGACGACGAGCTCGGTCACTGGGCGAAGGTGAGCCGTGCCGGGGCCGCGGCGGCCCTGCCCCTCGACGGCCCCGTCAACGGCCCCGCCAACGGGCCCGCCAACGGGCCCCTCGGCGGGCCTTTCGGGGGGCGGGGCCCGAACACCGTGGAGACCGTCCGCGAGGTGTCCGTCGAACTCGACGAGACCACCACCCGGGCCCTGCTCCGCGAGGTTCCCGACGTCTACCGCACCGAGATCACCGACGTGCTGCTGGCCGCCCTGGCCCGGGTCGTGTCCGGGTGGGCCGGGCGCGACCGCGTCCTGCTCGGTCTGGAGGGCCACGGACGGGAGGAGATCTTCCCCGACGTGGACCTCACGCGCACGGTCGGGTGGTTCACCAGCTACTTCCCCCTGGCACTGGACGTCCCCCGGGAACAGGATCTGGGCGGACTCCTCAAGTCGGTCAAGGAGCAGGTGCGGGCGGTTCCCCGGCGCGGCCTGGGGTACGGCGCGTTGCGTTACCGGGACGGGTCTGTGCTCGCCGGAGATCCCGTCCCCCAGATCTGCCTCAACTACCTCGGCCGGTTCGACGCCGAGGCCGGGGACGGGGACCTCTACCGGGAGATCTCCGGCATCGAACTGTTCCAGGATCCGCGCGACAACCGGCCGCACGTGCTCGACGTCGTCGGCTCCATCAGGTCCGGACGGCTCCAGGTCACCTGGTACTACTCGCCGAACCTGCACGAGCCCGCCACCGTCGAGCGCCTGGCCCACGAGTTCGCCGCGACCGTGGAGCGGATCGTCGGGCACTGCGCGGAGCCGGGCGCGGGCGGCCGCACCCCCTCGGACTTCCCGCTGGCCCGTCTGGACCAGGCGAGCCTCGACGCGCTGGTCGGCACCGGCCGCACGGTGGCGGACGTCTACCCCCTCACCCCCACCCAGAGCGGCATGCTCTTCGACTGCCTGATGGCACCCGGCTCCGACGTCTACACGGCCCGGTTCGAGATGGTGGTCGAAGGGGTGGCCGCCCCCGAGGCGCTCGGCGAGGCGTGGCGGCTCGTCGCGGAGCGGACCCCGGTGCTGCGCACCTCCGTGGCCTGGGAGGGGCTCGACCAGCCGCTCCAGGTGGTTCACCGGAAGGCCCGGCTGCCGATCGCCCATCACGACTGGCGTGACCTGCCGGAGGAGGAGCAGGGAGCGGAGCTGGAGCGGCTGCTCGCGCGGGACCGGCAGGCAGGGCTGGACCTCGCCGCGTCCCCGCCCACCCGGCTGGCGATCATCCGGCTCGACGACACCCGGGTGCGGGTCGTCTGGACCCTGCACCACATCCTGCTGGACGGGTGGAGCGTCCACCGGCTGCTCGCGGACGTGCTCTCCTGTTACGCCGCGCGCCGCGAGGGGCGGGACTGGCGGCCGGCGGCCCGCCGCCCCTTCCGCGACCACGTCGAGCGGCTGCTCGGCCTGGACGACACCGACGCCGAGGCGTACTGGCGCGAGGCGCTCACCGGGCTCACGGAGCCGACGCCCCTGCCGTACGACCGGCCGCCCGCGCCGGACCACCGGCCCAGGGCGGCGGGCCGGGTGAACGTGACGCTGCCGGCCTCGGTCTCGCGGCGGCTCGCCGAACACGCCAGGAACGGCCGGCTCACGCTCAACACCCTCCTGCAGGGAGCCTGGGGGATCCTGCTCTCCCGCTACGGCGGCGAGCCGGACGTCTGCTTCGGCGCGACGGTCTCCGGTCGTCCCGCGGACCTGGCCGGCGCGGAGTCCATGATCGGCATATTCATCGAGACGCTGCCGGTCCGGGTCGCCGTGGACGAGAGCCGCGCCCTGCTGCCGTGGCTGCGCGAGCTGCAGGAGGAGCAGGCGCGGGCGCGCGAGCACGACTCCGTGTCGCTGCCCCGGGTGCGCTCCTGGAGCGAGCTGCGACCCGGCGCCCAGCTCTTCGAGAGCGTCGTGGTCTTCGAGAACTACCCGATCGACCACGCCCCGGCCGGCGCCGCCGGCGTGCGGCTGCGGGACGTCGACGCCGCCGAGGTGAACGGTCACCCCCTCAACCTGGTCGTCTATCCGGGCGAGGAGCTGTCCTTCGTGCTGCTCCACGACGGGGCGCTGTTCGAGGCCGCGACCGTACGGCGGCTCGGCGAGAACCTGGCCGCGCTGCTGGAGGAGATCGCGGCCGACCCGGAACGGACCATCGGGTCGCTGCCCTCGCAGACCCGGCGCGAACGGCGCCGGATGCTGGTGGAGTGGAACGACACGGCCCGCGACCTCCCCGGGCGGTGCGTGCACGAGCTGTTCGCCGAGCGGGCGCGCGCCGTGCCCGGCGAGCCGGCCGTGGTGTCGGAGGGGGAGAGCCTCGGCTACGCCGAGCTGGACGAGCGCGCCGACCGGCTGGCGCGCCACCTGGCGTCCCTGGGGGTGACCGCGGAGTCGCGGGTGGCCGTCCTCCAGGCTCGCACGGCCGACGCGCTGGTCTCGATGCTCGCGGTGCTCAAGGCCGGCGGCGCCTACGTCCCCCTGCACCCGAGCTACCCGCCCGACCGGCTGCGCTGGATCCTGCGGGACACCGCGGCGGTGGCCGTGCTGACGGACCGGGCGACGGTCTCGAAGACCGGCGGGCTCGGGGCGCGGGTGCTGGTGGTGGACGGCGACGCGGCCCTGGACGGTCCCCCGCTTCCGAGCCCGGCCGCCGTGGCCGACCCCGACCGGCTGGCGTACGTGATGTACACCTCCGGCTCGACCGGGGTCCCCAAGGGCGTGGCGGTCACCCACCGCAACATCGTGAGCCTGGCCATGGACCGGCGGTGGCGCTCGGGAGGGCACGAACGTGTCCTCTTCCACTCCCCGCACGCCTTCGACGCGGCGACCTACGAGATGTGGGTCCCGCTGCTGGCCGGCGGCCGGGTGGTGGTCGCCCAGGGCGAGCTGGACGCCCGGAGCCTGCGGCGCCTGGTCACCGGGCACGGCGTCACCGGGATGTTCCTCACCACGGCGCTGTTCAACCTCTTCGCCGAGGAACTGCCCGAGTGCTTCGCCGGGCTGCGCGAGGTGTGGACGGGCGGCGAGGCCGCCTCACCGGCGGCGATGCTGCGGGTGATGGAGCACTGCCCGGCGACGGAGGTGCACAACGGCTACGGCCCCACCGAGACCACGACCTTCGTCATCTGCCATGAGATGACGCCGGAACTCGCCGGGGCCGGTACCGCGCCGATCGGCCGCCCGATGGACAACACGCGCGCCTACGTGCTGGGCCGCGATCTCGCTCCGGTACCGCCCGGCGCCCCCGGCGAGCTGTACCTCGCGGGAAGCGGTCTGGCCAGGGGCTACCTCGGCAGGCCAGCGCTCACCGCCGAGCGGTTCGTCGCCGATCCGTTCGACGCCGGGGGCCGCCTGTACCGCACCGGGGACAGGGTCCGCTGGAGCGCGGACGGCGACATCGAGTTCCTCGGCCGGACCGACGACCAGGTGAAGATCCGCGGGTTCCGCATCGAGACCGGCGAGGTCGAGGCCGCGCTGCGGGCCCGGCCGGACGTGGCCGAGGCGGTGGTCGTCGCGCGCGAGGAGGCGCCGGGGCGCAGGTATCTCGTGGGCTACGTGGTGCCGGTCGCGGGATGCGCGCGGCCCTCGCCCGCGGACCTGGCCCGGTCGCTGGCCGAGCGGCTGCCCGCCTACACGGTCCCCTCCGCGTTCGTGTCCCTGGACCGGCTGCCGCTGAACGCCAACGGCAAGGTGGACCGGCGGGCGCTGCCGGAACCGGAGAGCGGGGGAGCCGTGCGCGCCGCCTACGCCGCCCCGCGCACCCCGACCGAGGAGGCCCTCGGCCGGATCTGGGCGGAGGTGCTCGCGGTCGAGCGGGTCGGGATACACGACAACTTCTTCGACCTGGGCGGCGACTCCATCACCAGCCTGCGGGTGACCTCCAGGGTGCGGCGCGCGTTCGACGTCGAGATCTCCCCGAGGGAGCTCTTCACCGCCCCGACCGTCGGCGCCCTGGCCGAGGTGGTGCAGGACATGATCCTGGCGTCCTTCGAACGGGTCGCCCAGAGCCAGGGCTCGTGAACAGGCCAGCGGAACCCGGACGGGAGAACACATTGAACGCCCCCTCTTCGCGTGACGGCCGGGTGGCCGCACTGCCCGACCACCTGCGCGAGGCGATGCTCCGGCGGCTGGCCGGCGAGGCCCCCGCCTCCCCGGAGAGGGAGGGGATCCCGCGGACCCCCTCGCGGGAGGCGTCGCCGCAGTCACCGGCCCAGCAGCGGCTCTGGTTCAGGTACGAGCTGGACCCCCAAAGCGCCGAGTACATCGTCCCGCTGGTGCTCCGGCTGACCGGTGACCTGGACCTGGACGTGCTCAGGCTCGCCGTCAACGGCCTGGTGGAGCGGCACGAGTCGCTGCGCACCACCTTCGACTCGGTGAACGGCAGGGGCGTGCAGACCGTGCAGCCGGCCGCGGAGGTGCCGATCCAGGTCACGCGGGCGCGCGTGCCCGCGGACGGCGACCGTGAGGCGCCGGTGCGCGACTGGCTGCTACGGGAGGCGGAGCGCCCCTTCGACCTGCGCCGGGGCCCGGTGTTCCGGGCCGGACTGCTGAGGCTCGGGCCGGACGAGCACGTGCTGGCCCTCAGCACGCACCACATCGTCACCGACGGCTGGTCCATGGGCGTGTTCGCCGAGGAGCTGAACGCGCTGTACGCCGCGGGGATCGCGGGCGAGCCGTCTCCGCTTCCGCCGCTGCCCCTGCGTTACGCCGACTTCGCCTCCTGGCAGCAGGACCGGGTGTCCGGTACGGCACTGGACGGCATGCTCGCCCACTGGCGTGAGCGGCTCGACGGGCTCGCCCCGCTGGATCTGCCCACCGACCGGCTGCGGCCGCCGGTCAGGACCTCGGCGGGCGCGGCCCATGTCTTCGAGGTGCCCCCGGCCGTGCTGTCGCGGCTGAGGGAGACGAGCCGCGAGCACGGCGCCACCCTGTTCATGACCCTGGTCGCCGCCGTGCAGATCCTGCTCGCGCGCTACTCCGGGCAGCGGGACGTCGCGGTCGCCACCGCGACCAGCGGCCGTGGCCGGGTCGAGCTGGAGAGACTGATCGGCTTCTTCGTCAACACCCTGGTACTGCGCTGCCAGGTCGACGAGTCCCTGCCGTTCACCGCCTTCCTGGGCGAGGCGCGCTCCACGGTCCTGGACGCCTTCGACAACGACGAGGTGCCCTTCCAGCGGCTCGTGGAGGTCCTGCGGCCCGAGCGCGACCCCAGCCGGCTCCCGCTCGCCGAGGTCGCGGTCAACCTGCAGAACGCGCCGCGCGGGGCCGTCGAGCTGCCCGGCGTCCGGGTGGAGGAGATCCGTCCGCCGGTGCTGGTCGCGCCCATGGACGTCTCGTTCGACTTCTACGAGCGTGACGGCGCGCTCGTCACCCACCTCGGATACAGCACGGACCTGTTCGACCCGGCCACCGCCGGACGCATGGCCGGTCACCTGCTGACACTCCTGACCGCGATCGCGGACGACCCGGACCGGCCGATCGCCGACCTTCCCCTCCTGGACGCCGCGGAACACCGGCTGCTGACCGACACCTGGTGCGGCGAGGGCGGCGGCCCCGCGCCGCGCACGGTTCCCGAACTGTTCGCCGAGCAGGTCGCGGCCGACCCCTCGGCGGTCGCCGTCGTCCACGCCGGGCGGAGCCTCACCTACGGCGAGCTGGACGGGCGGGCGGACCGGCTGGCCCGGCTGCTGGCCGGGCGGGGCGCGGGTCCCGAACGGATCGTGGCCGTGGCCGTCCCCCGGTCGGCCGAGACCGTCGTCGCGATCCTCGCCGTCCTGAAGAGCGGCGCCGCGTACCTGCCGCTGGATCTCGACCACCCGGCCGAGCGCGTCCGGACGATGGTGGAGGACGCCGCTCCCATCCTCATCCTGACCACCACCGAGGTGGCGGAGCGGCTGCCGGGGGGCGTCCCCCTCGTCACGCTGGACGCGCCGGACACCGTGGCCCCTCTCGCCGAGCGACCCCGGACGCTCCGCTCCGACCCCGCGCATCCCGCCTACGTGATCTACACCTCCGGTTCCACCGGGCGCCCCAAGGCGGTCGTGGTGCCCCACACCGGCCTGTACGACATGGTGCTCACCCAGCGCGAGCGGCTGGGCGCGGGGCCGGGGACGCGGGTGCTGCAGTTCGCGTCCTTCAGCTTCGACGGGGCCTTCTGGGAGCTCATGCTCGCCCTGCTGTCCGGTGGCACGCTGGTGGTCGCCACCGCGGAGGAGCGGGCGCCGGGAGCTCCGCTGGCCGAGCTCATCGGCTCCGAGCGTCTCACCCACCTCACCCTGCCCCCGACCGCGCTGACCGTGCTGCCCGCCGACGCCGTCCCCGAGGGGACGACCCTGGTCGTCGCGGGCGAGGCGTGCCCCCCGGGCCTGGTGCGGGAGTGGTCGGCCGGACGGCGGATGTTCAACGGCTACGGGCCGACCGAGTCCACGATCGGCGCCACCATGACGCGGGCGCTGACTCCCGACGACGCCCGCACCGGGACGGTGCCCATCGGCCGCCCGTTCCGCAGCGTCCGCGCCTACGTGCTGGACGACCGGCTGCGTCCGGCGCCCGTCGGCGTCCCCGGTGAGATCTATCTCGCCGGGCCCCGCCTGGCCCGCGGCTACCTGCGCCGTCCCGGACTGACCGGCGAGCGGTTCGTCGCCGACCCGTACGGCCCGCCGGGCACCCGCATGTACCGCACCGGCGACCGCGCGCGCTGGCTGCCGGGGGGCGAGCTGGAGTACGCGGGCCGCGCCGACGACCAGGTCAAGATCAGAGGTTTCCGGGTCGAGCTCGGCGAGGTCGAGGCCGTCATGTCCGGGCACCCCGCGGTGGACACGGCGGCGGCGGCCGTCAGCGGCGGCACCCGGGGCGACCTGCGCCTCGTCGGCTATCTCGTCCCCACCGCCTCCGGCGGACCCGACCCGGCCCAGCTGCGCGCCTTCCTGCGGGCGAGACTGCCCGAGCACATGGTGCCCTCGGCGTTCGTCACGCTGGAACGCCTGCCGCTGACGGTCAACGGCAAGGTGGACCGGCGCGCGCTGCCCGAACCCACCGGCGACCGCGAGGCCGGGACACGCTACGTCGAGCCCCGCACACCCGCGGAGAGAATCATCGCCGAGGTCTGGTCGGAACTGCTCGGCGTGGACCGGGTGGGCGTGGACGACAACTTCTTCGACCTCGGGGGCGACTCCATCCTGGGCCTGCGGGTCGTGGCCCGCGCCCGCGAGGCCGGGTTGCGCGTGACGGCCAGACAGACCTTCCTACGCCAGACCGTCGCCGAACTGGCCGCGGAGGCGGTCGCCGAGGAACAGCCACGCGCCGAGCAGCGGGCGGTGTCGGGAGAGGTCCCGCTCACGCCCGTGCAGCACTGGTTCTTCGAGAACCTCGCCGACAGCGTCGACCGGTTCAACCAGGCGATGTTCGTCGAACTCGACGAGGAGCCCGACGAGGAGGCGTTGCGCGCCGCCCTGACCGCGCTGCCCGCCCACCACGACGCCCTGCGCCTGCGCGCCGAGCACGACGGCGGGCGGTGGCGGCAGCACAACGCCGCCGCCGAGGACGGCGAGCCGCTGCGGCGGATCGACCTGTCCAGGATCGGTGCCGCCGACCGGGAGACGCGGATGCGCGAGGAGATCCTGGCCGCGCAGCAGGGGTTCCGGCTGGACACCGGCCCGCTTTTCCGGGCACTGCTCTTCGTGCTCGGCGACGCGCACCGCCCCCGGCTGTTCCTGACCGCCCACCACCTCGTGGTCGACGCCGTCTCCTGGCAGATCCTGCTGCCGGACCTGGAGACCGCCTACCGGCAGGCCGAGGCGGGCCAGGACATCCGGCTCCCCGCCAAGACGACCTCCTTCCTGGAGTGGGCCCACCGTCTCGCGGACCACGTGGCGGCGGGCGGCCTCGACCACGAGCTGGACCGCTGGACCCGCCTGGACGAGGTCGCGGCCGGGGCCGCCGCGCTGCCGGTGGACATCGCCGGAGAGCACGGGACCGGCGGGACCGGCGGGCACGGCGGGCACGGCGGGCACATCGAGAACACTGTCGCGTCCACGCGTACCGTGACCGCGCGGCTGAGCGCGGAGAGCACCCGGGCGCTGCTGCGCGACGTGCCCGAGGTCTACCGGACCCAGATCAACGACGTGCTGCTCGCCGCGCTGGGCAGGGTGCTGTGCGAGTGGACCGGCGGCGACACCGCCCTCGTCGAGATGGAGGGCCACGGCCGCGCCGATCTGTTCCCCGGCGTCGACCTGTCGCGGACCGTCGGCTGGTTCACCACGGTCTTCCCCGTCGCGCTGCGCCTCCCGGCCGCGCCCGGCTGGGGGGAGACGCTCAAGTCGGTCAAGGAGCAGCTTCGCGCGGTGCCGGGCCAGGGGCTGGGATACGGCGCGCTGCGCCATCTCGGCGCGCCCGGCGGCCGGCCGCCGGGCCGCGTTCCCCAGGTGGGGTTCAACTACCTCGGGCGCGTCGAGGCCGGATCCGGCGGCCGAGGCGGGCTGCTGCGCGGGCGGCTGCCCCACCCCGGCGCCGAGCGGAGCCCGGGGCAGGTCAGGCGGCACCTGCTTGAGATCACCGGGCTCGTCGACGGCGACGAGCTGGAGTTCCGCTGGACGTACTCGGCGGCCGTGCACCGCGGGGAGAGTGTCGAGGCGCTGGCGGAGCGGGTGATGTCGGCGCTGGCGGAGATCGTCGAGCACTGCGCGGAGCCGGGCGCGGGCGGCTGCACCCCCTCGGACTTCCCGCTCGCCGGGCTGGACCAGGCCACGGTGGACCGGCTGGCCGGCGACGGCAGGGGAATCGAGGACGTCTACCCGCTGACGCCCATGCAGCACGGCATGCTCTTCCACTCGCTGGCCGAGCCCGAGTCGGACATCTACGCCGGTCACTACTCGATGGTCCTGGAGGGGGTCACCGATCCGGTGGCGCTGGCCGAGGCATGGCAGCGGGTCGTCGACCGCACGCCCGCCCTGCGTACGGCGGTGATCTGGGAGGGCGTCCCCGAGCCCGTGCAGGTGGTCCACCGCGGGGTGCGGCTCCCCGTCACCCACCACGACCTCCGGGACCTGCCGGAGGCCGAGCGGCGGCAGGCGGTGCGGCGGCTGTGGGAACGCCGGGCCGAGCGGCGGCTGGACCTGGCCGTCGCGCCGCTGGCCAGGCTGGACCTCGTGCGGCTGTCCGAGACCGAGGTGCGACTGCTGTGGGCGGCCCACCACATGACGCTGGACGGCTGGAGCTCCTCGCACGTGCTGTCGGAGGTGTTCGAACAGTACGCCGCCCTCACCACGGGGCGGACCGGCACGGTGACGCACCGCCCGCCCTACCGGGAGTACGTCGGGTGGCTGGCACGCCAGGACCAGGCCGAGGCGGAGCGGCACTGGCGGGGGGTGCTCGCGGGCATGACCGCGCCGACCCGGCTGCCGTTCGACAGGCCGGTGGCGCGGGCCCACGGGGCGCGTTCCTCCAGGGAGGTGCGGCTACGGCTGCCAAAGGAGCTGTCCGGGGCGCTGTACGAGTGCGCCAGGGACGCCCGGCTGACCGTCAACACCCTGTTGCAGGGCGCGTGGGCGCTGCTGCTCTCCCGCTACGCGGGGGAGCGGGACGTCTGCTTCGGCGCGACGGTCTCCGGCCGGCCGGCCGGGCTCGCCGGTTCGGAGTCGATCATCGGGCTCTTCGTCGACGTGGTGCCGGTCAGGACGGAGGTGGCCGGCACCGAGCGGGTGATGTCCTGGCTGCGGCGCCTGCAGGACGCGCAGGCCGCGTCCCGCGAGTACGAGTACCTGTCGATGGCGCGGATCCACGCGTGCGCCGAGGTGCCCAGGGGCACCAACCTGTTCGACAGCGTCGTGGTGTTCGAGAACTACCCGTACGATCCCGACGCGGCGGCCAGGCACGGGCTGCGCGTGCGCGACCACCGGGGCGAGGAGCAGACCAACTACCCGCTCACGCTCACCGCCCACGCGGCACAGGAGCTGACCCTGGCGCTGGGGTACGACCCCGCCTCGTTCGACGAGCCGACGGTGGAACGCATGGCGGGGCACCTGGAGACGGTCCTCGCCGCGATCGTGTCCGCCCCGGAGAGCCCGGTGGCGGACCTGCCGGTGCTCACCGCGCCCGAGCGGGAGCGGTTCCTGGGGGAGTGGAACGGCCCCGCCGTGGAGTTCACGCCCGCCAGGTGCGTCCACGAGATCTTCACAGAGCAGGCCGGGCGCACCCCGGACGCCGTCGCGGTCAGTGACGGTGACGGCGAGCTCACCTTCGCCGGGCTGGAGGAGCGGGCCAACCGGCTGGCCCACCGCCTGGTGGAGCTGGGGGCGGCCCCCGGCGTACCGGTGGGGGTGTGCGTCGAGCGCGGCGTGGACGCCGTGGTCGCGCTGCTGGGGGTACTGAAGGCGGGAGGCGCCTTCGTGCCGCTCGATCCCGGCTACCCGCCCCGGATGCTGGCGACCATGCTGGAGGACGCGTCGGCCCCGGTCGTGGTGACCCAGCGGCGGCTGCTGGACCGGGTGGCCGGGTCCCCGGCGTCCTTCGTCTGCCTGGACCGGGACCGGGCCGTCCTCGACGGCCTGCCCGCGTCGCCGCCGGACGTCGCCGTGACCCCGGCGGACCTGGCCTACATCGTCTACACCTCGGGATCCACCGGCCGCCCGAAGGGGGTGATGGTCGAGCACCGCAACGTCCACCACATGGTGCGCGCCTGGGACGCCCGCTACGGACTGTCCGGGACGCGGCCTCGCTCCCTGTCGGTGTCGAGCCTCTCGGTGGACCTGTTCTTCGGCGACTTCCTGCTGTCGGCCCTGTTCGGCGGGACGATGGCGGTGTGCCCGGCCGAGGCGGTGGCGGACCCGGCCGCCCTGCTGGAGACGCTGGCCCGCACCCGGGCGGAGATCCTGGTGACGGTCCCGTCACTGGCCAGGGCCCTGGTCCAGGAGGCCGGGCGACGCGGCGTGCGGCTGGATTCGCTGCGCGTCCTGATGGTCGGCTCGGAGGGCTGGCCGGCCGGCGACTCCGAGGAGGTGCTGCGCGGGGTGGGACCGGACACCGTGGTCGTCAACGCCTACGGCGCGACCGAGACGACCGTGGACTCCACGGTCTTCCAGCTGGGCGGCGATCCGGTGGGCGAGGCGGCGTTCGTCCCGATCGGACGGCCGCTGGTCAACACCCGCGTCTACGTGCTGGACGGGGAGATGCGCCCGGTGCCGCTCGGTGTCGCCGGAGAGCTCTACATCGGCGGCGACGGGGTGGCGCGGGGCTACTGGAACCGTGCCGAGCTGTCCGCGGAGCGGTTCCTGACCGACCCGTTCGCGCCCGGCGCCGAGGGCCGGATGTACCGGACGGGAGACCTGGTGCGCCGCCGCGCCGACGGGAACCTGGAGTTCATGGGACGGGTGGACGACCAGGTCAAGATCAGGGGCTTCCGGGTGGAGCTGGGCGAGATCGAGTCGGCGCTGGCCCGCCACCCCCGCGTCGCCGCCGCCGCGGTCGCCGCCTGGGAGGACGCCCCCGGCCGCGTCCGGCTGACGGGCTACGTGGTGCCCGCGGGCGAGCCGGCGGACGCCCGGGAGCTGAAGGAGTTCCTCAGCGGGGTCCTGCCGGGACACGCCGTACCGTCGGGGTTCGTGACCCTGGAGGCGCTGCCGCTGAGCCCGAGCGGCACACTGAACCGCCGCGCGCTGCCCGACCCCGGCAGGGGCGCCGACACCGGCACGGCGTACGTCGCCCCCCGCGACGCGACCGAACGCCTGCTGGCCGCGATCTGGGCCGAGGTGCTCGGAGTGGACACCGCCCGGGTCGGGGTGCACGACAACTTCTTCGACCTCGGCGGCGACTCGATCCTCAGCATCCAGATCATTTCGCGGGTCCGGGCCGCGCTCGGCTCGGCGCCGCCGCCCAGGCAGCTCTTCGACACGCCGACCATCGCGACGCTCGCCCCCCTGCTCGGCGGCGCCGACCCGGGCGGCGGCCGGCGCGAGATCGAGGTGGTGGACCGCGACGACGACCTGCCGCTCTCCTTCGCCCAGCAGCGGCTGTGGTTCCTCGACGCGTTCGAACCCGGCGGCACCGGATACAACACGGCCCTCGCCCTGCGACTCCGCGGCGAGCTGGACGCCGGTGCGGCGCGGATCGCCCTGCGGCGGCTGGTAGGGCGGCACGAGTCGCTGCGCACCACGTTCGGCGACGTCGGGGGACGGGGCACGCAGACGATCCATCCCCCCTCCGAGGCGGCCTTCGAGGCGGCCTTCGAGACGGTGGACCTGGAGGGGACACCCGCGGGCGAGCGCGAGGCCGCGATGTGGCGGCGGCTCGAACAGGAGGCGTCGCACCCCTTCGACCTGCGGCGTGGCCCGCTGTTCCGGGCCGTGCTGATCCGCCTGGACGCCGCCGACCACGTGCTGGCGCTGCTCATGCACCACATCGTGACCGACGGGTGGTCGATGGGGGTGCTCACCGAGGACTTCGCCGCGTTCTACTCCGCCGAGACGCGCGGCGAGCGGCGCGAACCCGCGCCGCTCCCCATCCGGTACGCAGACCACGCCGCCTGGCAGCGGGAGCACCTGGAGGGGCCGGCGCTCGACGGGCACATCGGCTACTGGAAGCGGCGGCTCGACGGGATCGCCCCGCTGGCACTGCCCGTGGACCGGCCGAGACCCGCCGTGCGCGCCTCCGCCGGCGCGACGCACACGGTGGAGATGCCGCCCGAGGTGGTGGACCGGCTGCGGACCGTGGCACGCGGGCACGACGCCACCCTGTTCATGGTGCTGGCCGCCGCCACGCAGCTGCTGCTCGCGCGCTACTGCGGCCAGCAGGACGTCGCGGTGGGCACGGCGACCTCGGGCCGCAACCGGGCCGAACTGGAGGGGTTGGTCGGTTTCTTCGTCAACACCGTGGTGCTGCGCTCCCTGGTGGACGAGTCCTCGTCCTTTGGGAAGCTGCTCTCCCAGGTCCGTGCGACGGTGCTTGACGCGTTCACCCACGACGACGTGCCGTTCGAGCGGCTGGTGGAGATCATGCGGCCCGAGCGGGACCCCAGCCGCACCCCTCTGGTCGAGGTCATGGTGGTGCTGGAGAACACCCCGGCGCGGGAGGAGGACCTGCCGGGGCTGCGCGCCGAGACGCTGCCCGTCACGAGCGGCGAGGTCAGCCACGACCTGATCGTGAACTTCTACGAGCACCGGGGCGCGCTGACCGTGGCCGTCGCCTACAGCACCGGCCTGTTCGACGAGACCACGATCGAGCGTATGACCAGGCACCTGGTGATGCTGCTCGACGCCGTGGCGCAGGATCCGGAGCGCCGGTTGTCGGAGGTTCGCCTGCTGACCAGTGCCGAGCGCGAGCGGTCGCTGGTGAAGTGGAACGACACCGGCAGGGAGATCCCGCGGGCCGACCTCTCCAGGCTCTTCGAGGACCAGGTCGCCGCCACCCCGGACGCGACCGCGCTGGTCCGCGGGAACCTCACGCTCACGTACGCGGAGCTGAACGCGCGCGCCAACCGGCTCGCCCACCACCTGGGATCGCGGGGTGTCGGCCCGGAGACGCTGGTGGGGCTGGCCTTCCCCCGGACGGCGGATCTGGTGGTGGCGGCGCTCGCGGTGCTCAAGACGGGCGCCGCCTACCTGCCGCTGGACCTCGAACACCCGCCGGAGCGCGTCGCGCTCCTCCTCCGGGACGCCGGCCCCGCGCTGGTGCTGACCGCCGGAGCCGAGGCCGAGATCCTGGCCGGCGCCTTCGAGGAGGTGCCCCGGATCCTTCTCGACGACCCCGAGGTGCTCGCCGCGCTGGACGGCTGCCCCGTCACCGACCCCGTCACCGGCGGATTCCATCCGGACGGCGCGGCCTACACCATCTACACCTCGGGCTCCACCGGCAGGCCCAAGGGGGTGGTGGTCTCCCGGGGCAACCTGCGCAACTTCCTGGTGGACATGCGGGACCGGTTCGGCCTCGGCCCGCGCGACCGCCTGCTGGCGATGACGACGGTCGGGTTCGACATCGCGGGCCTGGAGCTGTTCATGCCGCTGATCAGCGGTGCGGCGGTGGTGCTGGCCGGCCGCGAGTTGGTCCACGACCCCTGGCGGCTGCGACAGGTCATCGCCGAGGAATCCGTGACGGTGATACAGGCGACGCCCAGCCTCTGGCGGGCGGTGGCCGAGGAGACCGGTCAGGTCCTCGCCGGCGTGCGGGTCCTCGTCGGCGGCGAGGCGCTGCCGGCGGACCTGGCCGGGACGCTGGCGGCCTCGGCGCGGTCGGTGACCAACCTGTACGGGCCGACGGAGACCACGATCTGGTCCACCACGGCGGCGGTCGAGGCGGGGAACACGGTGGCGCCCCCCATCGGAGCGCCGATCGCCAACACCCGGGTGTACGTGCTGGACCGGCTCTGCCAGCCGGTGCCCCCGGGCGTGCCGGGGGAGCTGTACATCGCCGGGGACGGCGTGGCCCGCGGCTACCTGGGTCGGCCCGCGCTGACCGCCGAACGGTTCGTCGCCGATCCGTTCGGTCCCGCCGGGGCGCGGATGTACCGTACCGGGGACATGGTCCGGTGGCGGGCCGACGGCGTGCTGACCTTCCTGGGCAGGGTCGACGACCAGGTGAAGATCCGGGGGTTCCGGATCGAGCCCGGTGAGATCGAGAGCGTCCTGCTCGGCCACCCGGGCGTCGCGTCCGCGGCGGTGGTGGTCAGGGAGGACCGGCCGGGCGACCGGCGGCTGGCCGCGTACCTGGTGCCCGCGGGGGACACGCCGCCGTCGGTCGCGGAGCTGCGCGACCACGCCAGGCGTTCCCTGCCCGGTTACCTGGTCCCCGCCTTCTTCGTCCTGCTGGAGGAGCTTCCGCTGACGTCGAGCGGGAAGGCCGACCGGCGCGCGCTGCCCGCTCCCGAGGGCGATGCGGGGGCCGGGCGCGTCGCCCCGCGCGACGCGGCCGAGCGGCTGCTCGCCGGGATCTGGGCCGAGGTCCTCGGCATCGAGGCGGCCAGGATCGGCGTGCAGGACAACTTCTTCGACCTCGGCGGCGACTCGCTGCTGACCATGCAGGTCATCCACCGGGCCAGGCACGCGGGGCTGCGCCTCTCGCCCAAGGATCTCTTCCTGCACCAGACCGTGGCACGGCTCGCGACGGCGGCCGGGCCGGGAGAGGCGCCCGGCCCGCGGGTGGACGGCCCGGCACCCCTGACACCCGGCCAGCGCGAGTTCGTCGAGACCAGGGGGGCGTCCCCGCACCTCCTCGCCAGGCCGGTCCTCGTCGAGCTGGCCGAGGGGACCGCCGAGAAGGGACTGCGCGCGGCCCTGGCCGCGCTGGTGGCCCGGCACGACGCGCTGCGCTCGCGCTTCGAGCACGCGGACGGCTCCTGGTGGCAGCGGGCCGCGCCGTCGGCCGCCGCCGGTGACCCGCTACGCCGGTTCGACCTCCGGGCCGCGGCCGGATCCGGCGCGGGAGAGGCCACGGAGTCCGGCCCGCCGGAGATCGCGGCCGTGCGGGAGGTGGTGGACAGGTTCGCGGCAGACGAGGCGGCCTGCGGCCTCGATCCGGCCGGGGAGCCGTTCCGGGCCTCGCTGCTGGACTTCGGGCCGGGCCGGCGGCCCTGGCTCTGCCTCACCGTGCACCCGCTGGCGGCCGACACCCGGTCCTGGCGGATCCTGCTCGACGACCTGGAGCGGGCCTACCGGCAGTCGACGGCGGGAACGCCGGTGGACCTGGGACCGGAGCCCTCCTCCTTCCAGCGCTGGGCGGGGATGCTGGCCGGGCACGCCGCGGAGGGCGGGTTCGACGAGGAACTGGCCTACTGGACCGCGCTGCCCGAGACCGCGCCGCCGCCCGAGGGGCCGGGTGAGGCGCCGCCGGTCGCGGGTGAGGTGTCCGTCTTTCTCGGGGAGCGCGAGAGCGGCGCGCTGCTGTGCGCGGCACCCGCGGCGTTCCGCGCTGGGACCGGGGACGTACTGCTCGGCGCGCTGGGGCGGGTGCTGTGCCGCTGGACGGGCGCTGACCGCGTGCTGGTCGAGCTGGAGGGGCACGGCAGGGAGGAGATCTTCGACGGGGTCGACCTCTCCCGCACCGTCGGCCGGTTCGCCGGCACGTTCCCCGTCGTGCTCGGGGACACGCCCGGCGGGGCCCCGCCCGACTGGCCCGCGATCGTCAGGGCCGTACGCGGGCGGCTGCGCGCCGTTCCGAGCGCCGGCCTGGGCTACGGGGCGCTGCGCCACCTCGCCCCGCGACCGCCGGGAGGGGACCGGCCACGGGTGGCCTTCGCCTTCCACGAGCCGGTCGACCCGGGCGAGAGCGTTCTCTACCGCTCGTTCCACTCCCCGCCGCCTGCCCGCCGGGCGGAGCCGGTCGCGCCGGGCATCCGGCCCCTGGAGATCACCGCTTACCCGGCGGACGGCAGGCTGCGTTTCGACTGGCGCCACGTGGTCGGCGTGCACGACCGGGCCACGGTCGAGCGCCTGGCGGAGGACCTCCTGGAGGCGCTGCGCGCCGTCGCCGCACACATCGATCCGGCCGCCGGCCGGGCGGAGAGGGAGTGAGCGTGGACGTCGACCTTCCCGCCCGGCTGGCCCGGCTGGCCCGCGAGCACCGCGTGCCGGGGGCGCAGCTGGCCGTGCACCACGCGGGTGAGACCGTCACCGCCGAGACCGGCGAGGAGACGTACGGGGCCGGCGAGCCGGTGACCCGACGGTCCGCCTTTCCGCTCGGCTCGCTCACCAAACCCTTCACCGCGACGCTGGTGATGACGTTGGCGGCCTGCGGCGACATCGATCTCGACGCCCCGCTGGCCGAGTACGTGCCCGAGGTGGGGGCCGGACGCGGCGGGCCGGGCCCGAGGATGACGGCGCGGCGGCTGCTCAGCCACACCAGCGGGCTGGCCTCGAACATCGACGAGGGCGGCGACCACTCCGGGGCCCGGCGGCGGTGGGTGGCGCGCCACTGCCGCGAGTCCGGCACCGCGCACCCGCCGGGGACCGTCTTCTCCTACTCCAACATCGGCTACATCCTGGCGGGCCACCTCGTCGAGGTGATCACCGGGATGAGCTGGTGGGAGGCGATGGAGGCGGTCCTGCTGAAGCCGCTGGACATCGCGCCGGCGTTCGTCGTCGGGCCGCCGTCGGGGTTCCGGCCGGTGGTGGACGGTCACACGGTGCGGCAGCCGCGGGACCGGATGCTGCCGGTCACCTGGCAGACCCTGCCGAAGGTGGCGGCGCCGAGCGCCGGGCTCGCCCTCGGGGCCGCCGATCTGGTCACGTTCGCGCTGATGCACCTGGCCCACCCGGCGCTCCAGTCGGTGCTCGACCGCGACTCCGCCCGCGAGATGCGCCGCGACCAGCTCGCGGGGGTGGCGGCCGGACCGTTCGGCATGGCCGACTCCTGGGGGCTCGGCTGGGCGATGTACCACGATGCCGGGCCCGACTGGTTCGGGCACGACGGCACCGGTGAGGGAACCTCCTGCCACCTGCGGTTCGAACCGGCGGGCGGGACCGTCGTCGCGCTGACCGCGAACGCCGCCACCGGACCGGCGCTCTGGGAGGACCTGCTGGCGGAACTCCGCCCGGCGGGACTGGCCGTGGGAGGCCGCGGCCTGTCGGCGCCGCCCGACCCGGCCCTGCGGACGTCGGGACCACCGGAATGCGCCGGCCGGTACGTCAACGGGGAGATGGAGCTCACGGTCGTCGCGGACGGTGCGGGCGGGCTCCGCCTGACGACGGGCGAGGCTGAGCGGTTCGAGCTGACCTGCTTCGAGGGCCTGCGCTTCACGATGCGGGAAACGGCCGGTGGCCGTACCACCTACACCGGCCGTTTCCTGCGTGATCCGGAGACGGGCGGGATCGATCTCATCCAGGTCACCGGACGGCTGGCCCGGCGGGCGCGCGACGAGAACGACGCCCCCGGCGGGGAAGGCTGACGCCGCGATGAGCACCACGCAGGCAGGTGCCGGTGACATGGCCGGTGACGTGGCCGGCGGGCCGATCCGCCTGTCCCGCAACCGCGACTACAACATCCTGTGGACCAGCCAGCTCTTCTCCGAGCTGGGCAGTGAGATCACCTTCGTCTCCTTCCCGCTGCTGATCCTGGCCATGTCGGGCTCGCCGCTGGAGATGGGCCTCGCGTCGTCGGTGCTCGCGGTGGCGCACATGGTGGCGAACGTGCCCGCCGGGGTGGTCGCCGACCGGTGGGACCGCAAGAAGGTCATGCTGCTGTGCCACGGTGCCCGTGCCCTGGCGATGGGCAGCGTGGTCGTGGCGCTGCTCCTGGGTACCTACGCCTTCCCGCACATCCTGCTGGCCGCCGCGGTCGAGGGCTTCTTCAGCTCGGTCTTCCAGCCGGCCGAGCACGCCGCGCTTCCCCAGGTGGTGCCCGAGTCGCAGCTGTCGCAGGCGGTCGCCCGCAATACCGCGCGCCCCTTCATCGCCACCCTGCTCGGTCCCGCGTTGGCGGGTTTCCTGTTCACCCTGCACCACACGGCACCCTTCGGCGCCGACGCGATCATGCTCGGCCTCTCCTTCGTCACGCTGCTCTTCCTGCGCCTGCCGCGGCGGGTGGCCCCCGCCGTGCTCCCGAGGGGAGGTTCGGCCGTGGGCGGCGTCGCGGAGGGGATCCGCTGGGTGGCGGGACACCGGGTCATCAGGACGACGCTGGTGTGGATGGTCTCCTCCAACCTCGTCTTCAGCGCGCTCGTCATGATCGTCCTGGCGATGTCGGGGGAGGGGGTGAGCGCCGGCGAGGTGGGCCTGACGATGGCGTGCATCGGTGCGGGGGGCCTGCTGGGCGCACTGGCCGCGGCCCGCCTGCACGCCGCCCTCCCGCCGGCCCTGACCATTGTCGGCTTTCCGCTCGTCGCCGCGGTGATGACCGCGGCGATGGCGCTCGTCCCGAGCGGCATCCTCCTCGGGGTGCTTCTCGGCGGTGCCGCGTTCCTCGCGCCGGTCGCGAACACCACGGTCCTGACCTACCAGCTCACGGTCACCCCCGACCACCTGCGCGGCCGCCTGTCCGGCATCGCGGGGCTCTTCTCCGGCGGGGCCGCCGCCCTGGGGCCGATGGCCGGCGGCTTCCTCATGACGGCCGGTGACGGCCCGGCCGCCGTGCTGGTCTGCGCGGCCGGCCTGGCCCTTGTCGCGCTGGGTACGCTGCTCAGCCCGACACTGCGCCGGTTCCCCGTGCTGTCACCCCCCGATCGGGGGTGAGCCGTGACATTGAAACTTTCATCCACTGTGACGGGCGTTCGCACAGGTCAGCGCGCCCTGGTGTGAGGGGGCAGGGGCGCCTGCTGTATCCGGGGGTGGTCGGCCGCCTATGGTGGGAGCGCTCCCATGCATCCCCCAGAAGGAGTCGATCCATGCCAAGAAGGTCAGTTCTGGCCACGCTCTGCGCGGCTCTGGTGATCGGGTCAGGTGCCGCGGTCACCGTCGCCTCCGGCGCGTCCGCGGCCGACTCCCCGTTCTACGTCGATCCGGAGACCGGCGCCGCCAAATGGGTCGCGGCCAACGCCGGAGACTACCGGGCGCCGGTCATCCGCGACCGGATCGCCGCCGTGCCACAGGCCCGCTGGTACACCACCACCAACACCTCCACCATCCGCGGCCAGGTGTCGTCGTTCGTCGGGGCGGCGGCCGGCGCGGGCAAGATCCCGATCCTCGTCGTCTACAACATCCCCAACCGCGACTGCAGCGGCGCCAGCACCGGCGGGGCGCCCAACCACACCGCCTACCGGCAGTGGATCGACGAGCTGGCGGCCGGCCTTCAGGGACGCCCGGCGTCGATCATCCTGGAGCCCGACGTGCTCCCGATCATGACCAACTGCATGAGCTCCTCCCAGCAGCAGGAGACCAACGCCTCCATGGCGTACGCCGGCAAGAAGCTGAAGGCCGCCTCCTCCTCGGCCAAGGTCTACTACGACATCGGGCACTCGGGATGGCTGTCGGCCTCCGACGCCGCGGCCCGGCTGAACGCCGCGGACGTCGGAGGCAGCGCGGACGGCATCTCCGTCAACGTCTCCAACTACCGGTGGAGCTCCACCGAGGTCGCCTATGCCAAGAACGTCATCTCCGCCACCGGCGTCTCCCGGCTCCGCGCGGTGATCGACACCAGCCGCAACGGCAACGGCCCGCAGGGCAGCGAGTGGTGCGACCCGGGTGGCCGGGCGATCGGTACGCCGAGTACCAACGCCACCGGCGACTCGGCGATCGACGCGTTCCTCTGGATCAAGCTGCCGGGCGAGGCGGACGGCTGCATCGCCGGGGCCGGGCAGTTCGTGCCGCAGCGGGCCTACGACCTGGCCATGGCGGCTCCGCAGCCCACCGCGACCCCCACCCCGACCGTCACTCCCACTCCCACCCCGACTCCGACCGTCACGCCGACCGGCGGCAAGGCCTGCACGGCCTCCTACAAGCTGGTCAGCTCCTGGCAGGGCGGTTTCCAGGCCGAGGTGACCGTGAAGAGCAGCGGAGCCCAGGCGATCACGGGCTGGACGGCGAGCTGGTCGTTCCCCGGTAACCAGAGCATCACCCAGCTCTGGAACGGACAGCACACCCAGAGCGGCGCCGGTGTCTCGGTGCGGAACGTGTCCCACAACGGCAATCTCTCCTCGGGCGCCTCGACGTCCTTCGGGTTCACCGGCAGCTGGTCCGGGACCAACGGCGCGCCCTCCTCGGTCAGCTGCACCGCCGCCTGACCCGGTGGTGCGGCCCTGAATCCGGTACGGCTCGCACGGTATGCCCCCCGTGCGAGCCGTACCGGATTCTCGCGTCTTCCCCGCGGTTCCGTGGCCGAAAGCGAGAACCGGGGTCCCGGGCCCGGCCCGCGCGCTAACCTGGGCTTTTGCCCGGCGGAGGGTTGCGGAGCGGACCGGCCGGCGCCGCCTCCATGGCCACGGCGGCCTTCGTCATGATCCGCCTCATGGTCTCGATCTCCTCGGGGCTGAGCCGGTCGATCAAAAAGGCGCGCACCACGGCCACATGCCCGGGGGCGGTCCGCTCCAGGCAGCGCCTGCCCTCCTCGGTGAGCACCGCGAGCACGCCCCGCTCATCGGAGGGGCAGGTCGCCCGCGTGACGAGTCCTCGTCTCTCCAGCTGCCCGATCTGGTAGGTGAGACCACTTTTGGAAGTGATCAGCCGGCGGGCGAGCTCGGTCATCCGCATCTGCTCGTCGGGGCGTTCGGAGAGTGTCACCAGGATCTCGTACTGGGTGTGGGTCAGACCCGAGTCGGCTTTCAGCTGATCCTCGACGCGACGCTCCAGCAGATGCGTCGCGGACAGGTAGGCCACCCACATGGCCATCTCGCTCTCGCTGAGCCATCTCGTCTCGCTCACCAGAACATTCTACGGCTTGTTCAAATTTGAACTAACCACTATGGTTTGGTTCAAATTCGAATGACAAAGAGGAGTCATCATGCTTGACCAAGTGCGCCCCTACGCCCTGCTGCTGGCGCGGATCGGCATCGGCGCGGTCTTCCTGGTCCACGGGCTGCAGAAGTTCATGACGATGGGGCTGGCCCAGACCACGGCCTTCTTCGACTCGCTGGGCATCCCGCTGGCGAGCGTCGCGGCTCCGGCGGTCGCCGTCCTCGAAGTCGTCGGCGGCATCGCGCTCATCCTGGGCGCGGCCCTGCCGGTCTTCGGCACTCTCCTCGTGCTCAACATGCTCGGCGCGATCGTCTTCGCCCACGCCCCGGCCGGCTTCTCGGTGAGCGAGGGGGGCTACGAGTTCGTCCTCACCCTTGCCGCCGGCACCCTGGCCATCGCCTTCAGCGGTGGCGGTGCCCTCGCCGTCGACGGTCTCCGTCAGGGGCGCCGCCGGCCGGTCACGGTCTAGGCCCCGGCCGCCGGGCGGAACATCGCGCGCCATGAGGTCCGGACCGCCGACAATGGGCATAGCTGTTTCGACGGTGCCGAATGGCTGGGGGTCGATGTGCGGTGGCTGCGAAGAATCGGCAGTGATTTCAAGGCTCGGCAGCACATCGACGCGTACGCTCTCACGATCGTCGTCTTCGGTTTCGCGTTCCTGTCAATCGTCAGCGACGCGCTGGACGACGACCTCAGATGGGCGGTCCTGCTCTCGGGAGTGGGATTGCTGATCTACCGGATCACCCTTCCCGCGGAACCCGCCGAATCTCCCGACGGGCTGTTGAACGACCGGTCGGTGTACGACAGCGCGCCGCTGTCGTCGCTGCTCGCCCACGCGCGTGACGTCCGGGTGTTCGCCCCCTCCGCGGTCAACCTGCTCTCCGCGCAGACCTGCGAGATCATGCGCAACACGGTGCTCGCGCGGGAGAGGGGACGCGTCAGGATCGTCATTCTCGATCCCCTGGAGAAGGGGGCGGTCCAGCAGACCGCGAAGCAACTGGACGACTCGATCGAGTTTCCCGTCCAGCGGCTTCCCGCCGCGCTGGAGAGCACCATGGAGCGCCTCCGCCTGATGAGCGGCTGGAAGACCGTGGGCGAGTTCGAGTACCGCCTCCTTTCCTACAGTCCGGGATTCAGCCTGGTGCTTCTCGACCCGGAGACCCCGCGGGGCCGGGTCATCGTGGAGATTCACGGCTTTCACAATCCCTCGACCTCGTCGCGCATGCATCTGGAGCTGACCCGCGGCCGCGACGAGCGCTGGTACACCTACTGGGTGGAGCAGTTCAACCACATATGGGAGGCGGCGAGAACCGATGTCACGCCGTTTTCCGGAGGAAATCCTCAGCCTGCTTCCGAAGATGCGGTGGAAGCCCGGGAGTGACCGCGCCGAGCGCCCGCGAGGCGAAATCCTCGGCGGTCGCGTGCTGCCCCAGCAGGGCATGGACGCGTGCGGCCCGCAGCAGGACCGGCCCGCTGTCCGACCCGTCGGCGGTCGCGTCGAGGATCTCCTGCCCGGCGGCGTCGAACCGTCCGGCCAGGGCGAGGGCCAGCGCCCTGGCGGCGATCGTGGTGGGCCGCTGGTGCCGTCTCACGCGATCCAGGTCGCGCAGGGCCTCGCCGGGCCTTCCAAGATCGGCGAGGATCTCTCCACGCAGCGCCAGCGTCTCGACGGGGGGTTCGCTGGCGAGCGCCACGGCGCCGTTGAGCAGGGCGAGCGCGGCACGCGGCTGTCCCAGGTGCCACAGGGCCTCCCCGAGCGCCAGCTGTGCGGGCAGGTCGTTGGGAACCCAGGAGAGCGCGGCGCGCAACTGCTCCACCGCCCTGGCGTACTCGCCCTGGGCCAGCCAGAGCCGTCCCTCCGCGGTCAGCGCCGAGGCCACCCCGTTGAACCGCTGGAGCGTCGCGAACACGTCGGCCGCCTCCTCGAACCGGCGGCGCGCCCCCTGCACCTCGCCTCCCGCCGCCGCGACCTCCCCCAGCACGACCAGGGCCTCGGCCCGCACCCAGGTCTCACCGGGCCCCGAGGCGCGGACCGCCTCCTCCGCGAGGTCGCGGGCCGTCTCCCAGTTCCGCCTGGCCAGTGCCGCCCGCGCGTCACCGAGGTAGGTCGCCGGGTGCTGCGACTGGCGCACCGAGCCGATCAGGCGGTCGTGCTGTAGCTCGTACCAGCGGATCCCCAGCCGGTGCTCGCCCCGCAGCAGGTGACGGTCCTCCAGCGCCTCGGCGATGGCGTTCGGCATGCCCGCCGTCTCACGGAGGCCCTCGTAGACGGTGTTGCGCGTCCCGTGCTCGGTGACGAAGGTCCTGCGCAGCCAGGAACGGATCTCGCTCGAGGTGACCCCCGACTCGGCCGCGACCTGCGCCAGCATCCGCTCGCAGAAACCGGTCAGGAAGTGGTCGACGTTCACATGCAGGTTCACGTGCTCGGCGGTGATCTCGTGCAGGCCCGGCGGCAGCGAGTCCCACAGCGCGGAGCAGACGACCTGCAACTGGACGGGCTCGACGGTGCTGAGCGTCACCGTGGTCGTCTGCCCCTCGTCGTTGAGGAAGGGGACGGTGCGCAGGTCGTCGACGAGTCGTTCGGCGGCGCCCGGGGCGAAGGACCGGCCGGTGTGCTCGAGGGGTCTCGTCGTGGCGTCGAGCGCCGCCGCGCGCGAGAGCGGCAGCAACTGGAACCGCGCCCGCGAGCCCCGGCCCAGCGGGCGCTCGTACGGCAGTACGGAGGCCAGATACTCCTCGCGCAGTGAGAGCAGCAGGTGGAGCCCGTCGTGCTCCTCGACAGCCCGCGCGAGCTGGCGCAGCAGCGCGTGGCGCTCCTCCTCCCGGTCGGGCGGACCGCCGAACAGTTCCTCCGCCTGGTCGACGGCGACCAGGGTGGGCACCGGGTCACCGTACCGGTCGACGCGTTCCGGGCGTCTGGCCAGGAAGTCCGAGACCGTCAGCCCGGCCAGCACGGACAGCGGCTCCTCCGGCGCCCAGGCCGACAGCAGCGCCAGTACGTACGGGTTGCCGGTGACCCTCGGGCGCAGCGAGGTGATCCCGCGGGGCGACACGCGGGCCACGGGCAGGACGTCGGCGCGTTCGGGCTCGATGCGCGGCAGGACACCCGCGTGCAGCAGGGACGTCTTGCCGACCCCCGAGGCGCCGAACAGCACGGTGAGACCGGTGGCCTGCCAGATGGTGGAGATGTCGCGGCCCTCGCGCTCCCGTCCGAAGAACAGCGCGTGCTCGTCGCGGTCATAGGGGCGTAGCCCCACGTACGGGTGGATGGTCCCGTCGTTCCGGTGAGTCGCGTCTGTCATGGTGTCCGTCCCATTCTCCGCAGGAGCTCCGCGCAGAACTCCGAGGCGGTCCCCAGGAAGATCGAGATGTTCCAGCCGTCGAGATAGTGGGCGATGTAGCGCCTGGCCTTGCTCTCCGCGTCGCTCGCCGATCCGTTGATCTCGGGCATCAGCTGCACGCTCACGTGCCGCCGCTTGTTGCTGCGCGGCGTACCGCGCATCAGGCCGTGGAACAGCACCCGAAACGTCCAGTCCTGCAGGCTGTAGCCGATGAAGAGCAGTGGCCGGGCGGTCATCGCCCGCAGGATCGGGGTCGGCAGCGGGTGCCTCCCGCCGGTCGCGACGACGTCCACCATGTTGACGAGGTAGGTCAGGTAGTCGGCCTCGGTCAGTACCAGTGACGCCGGTTCGGACCAGCTTCCGTGCAGATGGTAGACGAGGGGACAGTCCACCGTCGGCTCCGGCAGGACGGGCGCGGCGGCGGGATCGGCCTCCCACCAGGGGGAGACGGCGACGTGGGGCTCCTTGCCCTCGGCCCGCAGCGCCTCGGCCAGGAAGTCGTCGTAGTTCGTGGTGAGGAACGTCGTCACGGGGAAGCCGGCCAGCAGCCGGTGCGGCTCTTCCGGATCGCCGGGAGCGGGCCCGCCGTGGGAGCGGAGAAGCCTGCAGACCCCCTCCTTGAGATCCACCGGATCCCGCACCACCGCCGCGCCGTACTGCATCACGCGGGCGAGATTGCCCGGGTCGGAGAACGGGTAGCCGTAGTGGAGGGCGTACCGGTTACTCAGGGCGGCACCGGTGGGGAGCGTCCCGGCGCAGGCACCCGCTCCGAGGAAAGGGGTGCAGTCACCCCTGTGGAGCTGGTCGATCAACCGTTGCCAGTCGACATCGTCCACGGTCCCACCATTGTTGTCGACAGAAAGTGCCAGTCTCGCACTCCAATGTCGCACATTGGTGGGTTATCACCAAGGTTTCTATATGGAGGAGTCGAATCCGGCCACCGGCCCCGCGTCCCCGTCGGCGGCTATTCGCCGGCGGACCAGGTCCAGGATGGAATCGCCGATTTTGTCCAGATCGGCCAAGTTCAGACCTGTCAGGTCGATCAGACCTCTGCCGGAATCGATGTTAGCGGTGGCGGCTTCCTCGCTCATGCGGACTCCCTTGCGCCCACGGCGAGACGCCCGCGTCCCCGGATCTCCGAGCGTCCTCGCCTACGCCTTGATGATTACATCCTTTCGGTGTTCAGGCGAGTACTCGGGAAGATAATTTGGCGGGCGGGACTATATAGTTGACCGGAAAATAGGCATTTTAGGGTGTGACAGAGATCCGCTGTTGAGGTGCGGCAATGAGACTCTGACCCCTTCGCTTATGCGCTCGCGGAGGCCCGGAGCCATAAGCTGATTCCCAATCGGGCGAGTGGAGGCCGTCGCGTGCCCATTTCACAGTCTTCGGGGACTTCCCGCCTGCCGGGACGCCAGCCCCAGATCTGGGGCAGGGTCCCCCAGCAGAACAAGAACTTCACAGGTCGTGAAGGCCTCCTCGACAAGCTGCACACCGGCGTCACGTCCGAGGTCACCGCCGTGGTGCCGCACGCCCTTCACGGGTTCGGCGGTGTCGGCAAGACCCACGTCGCGATCGAGTACGCCTACCGCTTCCGGCACGAGTACGACCTGGTCTGGTGGATACCCGCGGACCAGCCGATGCTGGTGCGCTCCTCGCTCGCTGCGCTCGCCCCGCACCTGGGCGTGCCCTCCTCCGCCGCGATGGGGGTGGAGGACGCGTCCGCCGCCGTGCTGGACGCCCTGCGCCGCGGTGACCCGTACTCCCGGTGGCTGCTCATCTTCGACAACGCCGAGCAGCCGGAGGACATCAACGACATCATCCCGCGGGGCCCGGGGCACGTCCTGATCACCTCACGCAACTACGCCTGGCAGAGCGTGGTCGACACCGTGCCCGTCGACGTCTTCAGCCGGGCGGAGAGCATCGAGTTCCTCACCAGGCGGGTCCCCGGCTCGACCAGCCACGAGGACATGGACCGGCTGGCCGAGCAACTCGGCGACCTCCCGCTCGCGCTGGAGCAGGCCGGAGCCCTGCAGACGGAGACCGGGATGTCCGTCGAGCAGTATCTCCGGCTGCTGGACGAGCAGACGGCCCAGCTGCTCGACGCCAACAAGGCGTCGGACTATCCGCTGTCCATGACGGCGGCGTGGTCGCTGTCGGTGTCACAGCTCAAGGCGAAGCTGCCCGAGGCCGTGGAACTCCTGCGCTGCTGCGCCTTCTTCGGGCCCGATCCCATCCCCCGTGACGTGTTCGGGGCACTTCCCGACGACCTCGCGGCCGGGTCGCGTCTTGGCCCGCTTCTCGACAATCCGATCCTGCTGAGCCGGGCCATCAGGGAGCTGGGCCGGTACGCCCTGGCGCGGATCGACTCGGAGAACCGGACCATCCAGGTCCACCGGCTGGTTCAGGCACTGCTCCGTGCCGAGCTGGGCTGGGAGGAGCACGTGTCCTTCCGCCACGAGGTGCACCTCATGCTCGCCGCGGCGGCGCCGGGCCTTCCGGACGACACCGTCCTGTGGCCGCGCTACGCCGAGCTGCTCAGCCACATGACACCCGCGATGGTGGAGGCCGGTGAGGATCCCCGCATCCGTCGCTTCGCCCTCGACGTCGTGCGCTACCTCTACTCGTCCGGGGGCTACCAGTCAGCCAGCGACCTGGTCAAGGGCTTCATCGCCAGATGGCGGGCCGACAGCGGGGACGAGGACCAGCACGTGCTCTCCGCGCAGCGGCATCTCGGCATCGTCCTTCGCGAGCTCGGCGACTACCGGGCCTCCTTCGAACTCAACCGCGAGACCCTGACGCGGATGAGGAGGGTTCTGGGACCCGACCACGTGGAGACCCTCCTGCTCACCAACAGTCATGGTGGAGACCTGCGGATGCGAGGTGACTTCACGGCGGCCCTGGCGCACGACAGGGAGTCGCTGGGGCGGCACCAGAGCGTGTTCGGCCCCCAGCATCACCGGACGCTGCGCGCCATGAACAACCTCGCCATCGACTATCTGCTGCTCGGCGACTACGAGAAGGCCTTCGAGCTGCAGGAGACCACCTACAGGCTGCACCGCCGTCCCGACTCGGGATCCAGCAAACAGAACATCCTCACCTCGGGCAACGGTCTCTCACGTATCGTGCGGCTCAGAGGTGACTATGCCGAAGCCTGCGACCTCGGCGAGGACGCGTACGAGTTCGGGGTGCAGGAACTCGGCCCGGACCATCCCTGGACCCTGCGCACGGCGAAGGATCTGTCCATCGCCAAACGGCGGGTGGGGCAGATCGACGAGGCGTTCGACCTCGCGCAGGCGACGTACGAGCGGGAGGAGCGCATCTTCGGGCGCGACCACCACGACACGCTCGCGGCGGCACTGTGCCTGGCCAACGCGCAACGCACCAGAGGTGAGATCACCGAGGCGCTGGAGCTGCTGCGGGATGTGACGGCTCGCTATCCCCGCATGTACGGCGACGAGCACCCCTTCACCTTCGGCTGTGACATGAACCTGGCGCTGCTGCTGCGGGTCAACGGGCAGATCGAGGAGGCGAGCCGGCTCGATCTGAGCTCCCTGGAGGGTTTCGACCGCACGCTCGGCCGTGAGCACCACTACTCCCTCACCTGTGCGATCAACCTCGCCAGCGACTTCGCGGCACAGGGGGATGCCCCCAGCGCCAGGCGGCTGGGGCAGGAGACGCTGGCCCAGCTGCGCGAGCTGCTGGGGGTGGACCACCCGCTCACTCTCGCCTGCGCGAACAACCTCGTCATCGACCTGCGGGCGGAGGGTGCCTTCGAGGAGGCCCAGGCGCTGGAGGCCGACACCTTCGAGCGCTACCAGCGGGTGCTGGGCAACGACCATCCGGACACCAGGGTCGCCATGCGCGGTGAACGGCTCGACTTCGACTTCGACCCGCCCGCCCTCTAGGTCCTGTCCTGCGGATCTTGCCGTGGCGAGGATCGGTCAGGTGGTGTCTCGCAAGGCGGAGGAGGGAGCCGCAGCGTGCTGCGGTGACCGGCGACAA